>CAYVRB010000091.1:0-19882 GCA_964453375.1 uncultured Alcaligenaceae bacterium | reverse complement strand
CGCCGTTCTCACGGACGGCCTCTTCCAGCGCAGCCGCCACCCGCAAGCCTTCGGCCCCCAAGCAAGGACGGCGACGGGACCTTTCATCCGCTGAAATCGCGGAGATTTTTCGGCGCTTCGCCGCAGCGGACCCCGAGCCCAAGGGCGAGCTCGAGCATACGAACCCGTTTACGCTGCTGGTTGCCGTGGTGCTTTCGGCGCAGGCCACCGATGCGGGCGTGAACAAAGCGACGCGGGCCCTGTTCCAGCCGGAGGCCGCGATGGAGCGTGCCGACCTCCGGAAGGCCGGGGTTCCCTCGATCGGGATCGAGCGGATCGCCGGTCGGGTGGACCCCTGGGCGGAGCGCGATCCCGGCGACCCGCCCGTGGGTGCTTCCCCCGCGACACTCACAATGAGTAGTGTGGGTTTCGATGGAATCGGTGAGCGTCGAAGATTCGTCCCACCCTTCGATTCACGCCGACTACGAAGCGGATCGTTCCGAAATCTTCGCCGCCCGCCGCCAGCACCACCCCGCCGCTTGAGCGGCCACGGCGATGTAGACGCCGGTCGCCAACAGCCCCCACGAACCGACGCGCGTGATCCAACTCGCGCCGCCGATCGCGTGCGCGACGGCGATGAACACCGCGATTCCGATCGCCGCCGGATGCCGCCAGAACATTATGACGGCCGAAAAGACCAGGAGCCAGACGGCCGCCAGCCCGGCGAAGAGCCACGGACTGAGCACGAGCAACGGATGCGCGATCGGGTTCCCTTCGACGGCCGCGCCGTAATCGCCGGACCAATACGCGCTCGATTGCCCCGCCAGCGTCAAGCCCGCATCGGCGACGAACAGCACCGCCTCCGGAGCGAGCATCCAACGCCGCGTGGAATTCCGATCCCTTTCCATTCGGCAATCATCCGTCGGTTTCCTGTCGCTGAACGCCTCCGCCGCATCTCCGATCTTAGCCGAACACGGCGGCGAACGCCGGGGCGGTGCGGGCGTCCGAGAGCAGCACGGCGGCGCGCTGGCCGTCCGTGTGGTACGGGTCGCCGGTCAAGTTCCGTCGCGGCGATCCCGGCGGACACGCGCCGACGCCGGCGACGTAGACCGCCACGTCCGCCCGCTCCAACTGCATCAGGTGCTCCACCACGTAGTCCCGCGACTCGTCCACGTCCGGGTCGATCCGGTGCGTCATCAGGTTCCACGTGCGATGCGTGAACCGAACGCCGATGTCGCGGCTCACCTGCCCGACCCAGACGGGGCGATCGCGGAACCGCACCGGCGCCCGCCACAATCGCAGGTGCAGACGCTCGTGGATGGATCGCCGCACGCGCTGGAGCGCCACGTCCTGCGTGCGACCGAACAAGTACAGCCCGCTTACCGGGGAATAGCGGTACTCGGCCCCGGTGAGGAACGCCTTCGCGGTCCGCCAGCAACTGCCGAGGCCGATGACTTCCGTTTCGTCCCAGCCGTTGCTGAACACCGTGAGCACGGTCTCGAATTCGCCGACCAGGACGAGGTTCACCGGATCGCCGGATCGCCGACCGCGCCGGTCGGTGGTGGCGGCCGGCAATCCCTCCAGGTACGCGCGGGCGGCGGCCGCGTCCAGGTTGGGTCCGGCGTCGGCCGGCGGGGCGTCGCCCACGCCGCGGCGCTGGTGGTCGGCCCGCAGCGCCCGGCACTGCACGGTGAATTCCCAATCGATCGGCCCTTGCGGCGTGAGGACGCGCACCAGCAGCACGCGTGTTCCTTCCGTCCGGTGCGCAAAGACGTATCCGTCCTGCTCCCCGCCTGGCGGCACCGGACGCAGGCGGAACGCCAACCGCCGAAACAGGTCGTCCATGCGCCGGTTCGCCCGGCGCACCGCCATCAATCGCAAGGTCAGGAACGCGAAGACGGGGAGGAACAACCACGCGAGCAGCCCGTAGCTGAGCAACCGCCGCAGGCCGGAGAAGTGACAGACGGCCGCCGCTTCCAGCGGGGAGAAGTAGTCGGGATCGAGGGCCACGCACTGCAACCGCACCGGTCCGCGCGTATCGTTCCGCACGCTCACCCAGACCGGCATCACGCCGCGGCGCGCCACCGGCACGCCGAAGCGCAACCCCGCGGCGGCCGGGTCCGGCACGGCCAGCCGCACGGTGACGCCATCGCGCTCCTGGCACTGGGCCTCCGCCCGCGGATCGTAGGCCGCGTCGTCCGGCCGGTACAACGGTCGGAACGGGCGAAGGATCATCGGCCATCCACGCCGGTGAGCGCCTCGTCGCTCGGCCCCTTGCGGAACCGCCGGGCGGTTTCGTCCCACGTCTTCGGGTCGATGTTCTGCACGGCGACGTATTTCCGCCCGTCGAGCCGCTTCGTGAGTTCGTCCTTCGCCGCCTTGCGAAACTCGGGCTCGGTGAGCAGATCGAATCCGACGGCGGCGAGGATGGCGGCGGAGGCGACGCTCGCCTTGTCGCCGATGGACATGCCGCCGCACGCCGTCACCACCCAGGTGTGCGTGC
The DNA here is from genome assembly GCA_964453375.1 of uncultured Alcaligenaceae bacterium. Lineage (GTDB taxonomy): Bacteria > Planctomycetota > Planctomycetia > Gemmatales > Gemmataceae > Limnoglobus. Next base: position 17,400 of record CAYVRB010000091.1, on the reverse strand, counting down.
TCACGCCGATGGGGTGCGTCGGCCAGCCGAACATGATCGTCGGGGTGATCCAGCTCACGTCGGCCACGTCCGACGACCCGCCCATTTTCGCGTCCTTCACGAACGGGTACACCTGCGTGGCCATGCCGGTCTCCTTCAGCCCCATTTCCTTCTGGCAAGCCTTGGCGAACGCCTGCTCGTCGGTCGTCCAGTCGAGCGGGGTATTCTGCAAGTGTTCGTACACGCGGAGGGCGATCGCTTCGTTCGGGATCATCTCGGCCATGCCCATCTCGATGGTGTAGGTGGCCTTCGTCTGCGTGGCGAGCGCCGCCCCCTCCGCCACTTGACCGAGCCACTCGGCGATGGCGGCCACCTTCGGGGTGGTGGTGTCGCGGGCCATCATCCACAAGCGGGCGTCGTCCGGGACGACGTTCGGGGCCACCCCGGCGCTCTCATAGATGTAGTGCATGCGGGCGGTCGGCTCGACGTGTTCCCGCATCAGGTTCAGGCCGTGGGTGAAGAGTTCGGCCGCGTCCAGCGCGCTGCGGCCGTTCCACGGCTCGTTCCCGGCGTGGGCCGTCTTTCCCTTCCAGCTCACGCGGATGAAGCGGTTCGCGGTAGTGACGACGGTGCCCACCACCGCCGCCGGAGCGGGGTGCCAGCAGAGGGCGGCGTCCAGGTCGTCGAACAGCCCGACCTTTGCCATGAATACCTTCGCCCCGACGTTCTCTTCGGCCCCGCACCCGTACACCCGCAGCGTGCCCGGCGTCTTCTTCGCCTCCATCATCGCCTTGAGCGCGAGGGCCGCGCCGGTGCAGCCGGCTCCCAGGTTGTTGTGCCCGCACCCGTGGCCGTCCGTCTTGCCGTTGGCCGCCGGCTTTTGCTTCGGCTCCGGCGCGTTGCCCAGCCCCGGCAGGGCGTCGTACTCCGGCAGGAAGCCGATCTTCGGCCCACACGTTGCCGAAACTCCATTCCGCGACGAACGCCGTCTGGTGCCCGCTGGCCTTGCGGGCCGTGATCTTGAACCCGGCCGCCTCCAACTCGCGGATGCGGACCTCCATCGCCTCCTGTTCCTTCAACCCGACGGCGGGCCGCTGTTCCTGCTCCCCCCGCCCGCCAGCGGACGCACGACCAACACCTTCGACATCCACGCCCGCCAAACCGTCTTCGGCGCCGCCTTCCGTGGCCCCGACATCCTCGCCTTCATCCAGAACGACGACCTCACGTCCGACGCCTACGGCTTCCTGCCGTTCAACGTCTTCGGCGAATTGCGGAACGACCAATGGCGCTTCGCCGCCGGCCTCATGTCCGACGTGTTCAACCCCGTGAACCCGACCGTCATCTCGCTGCTGAAGCTCTACACGTCCGGGAATACCGGTTCGTTCGCCGGGGCGATTCGGGCCGAACGCTTCTACAAACCGACGCCGGGGTTCCAGCTGACGACGCAGCTCGCGCTCCGCAAGCCGATCGCCAGCGTCGTGTCCAGCAACCAACGGCTGATCGAAGACAACGGCTGGCCGAATGTCGAAGCTCGCCTCGCGGCCGGCTTCGGCGAACCCGCGCCCCTCGCCGGCGGACGCACGATGCGGCCGGTCGAACTCGGCGCGTCCGGCCTCGTCGGGCAACTGCGCAACGGCGCCATCCTGCTCAACGGGGATACGGACCTCGTCTCCCGCAAGACGATCGACGTCTGGGGCCTAGCCTCGACGCCCAAGTGGCGATCACCGACCGCATCGGCTTCGCCGGCGAAGTCTTCCTCGGCCAGGGGATGGGCGAGTACAACGGCGCGATCGGGCAGACCTTCGGCCGCAATCTCGGCTCGATCCGTTCCGCCGGCGGGTTCGGCGAAGCCTACGTCTATTTCAACGATCGGCTCCACCTGCACGCCGGCTACGGGATCGACGCCCCGGTCCGCCGCGATCTCGCGACGGCGCAAATCTCGCGGAACCAAACGTACTTCTCGAACCTGATCTGGGACGCGTCCAAGACCCTGCAATTGAGTTTCGAGGTGGACTACCGGGAGACCGAATTCGTCACCTTCGCGAACGCCCGAGGCGTCGTGTTCCTCGGCCAGTTCCTGCTGAAATTCTGAGGCGCGCGGACCGGCCCCATCGCTCCTACTTGCCGGCGCCCTCGCGCTGGAATTCGAAGCGGCGCGGCGTGCCGCCTTTCATGAAGCCGATCGAGGCGGTCAGCTTGCCATCGGAGGGAATTTCGTACACGATCCGCTGCGGATGATCGTGGCGCGGATTCTCGAACACGGCCCGCGTCTTGGTCAGCTCCGTGAGCGTGAACTCGGTCGCCGTGCGGCCGCCGGGCTGCGCGAGGTAGACCAGCCCGCCGTCGCGCTCGACGATCCGCAGGAACTCGAACCCGACCATCTTGCCCTTGGAAACGGTCCGCGACACGGCGAGCATCGCGCCGCCGCCCGGCGGGCTCCAGCGTTCCTCGAGCGTCGTCGTTCCCCCTTCGCCCCGCGTGCCGACCCACGCTCCGTACAACCACGCCAGGTCGGCCATCGTGGCCTTGGCCGGCTTGGGCAGTTCGATGTCCTTCGGGTGCCGGAACAGCGACGTCGATTCCTTCCCCGCCGGCGGATCGAGCGACACGCCCACGAGCATCCCGTCGGCTGTGAATCGCATCCTCCATCGGCTCACCCCCTTGGCCGCGACGACCCCCTCGCGCACCGACACGGCCTCGTACACGTACTCGCCGTCCTTCCATGCGCCGCGGTAGCGCGTGGTCCCGAACGGGCGGACGACATCGGTGGGCGAACCGTCGAGCGGCATGCGGATTTCGCCATCGCTCCGCACCACGACGACCGCATCCTTCTCGACGCGATATTTGAGCCTCGGCCCCGTGTTCGGCCCTTGCTGCTCCTTGGCGCGGCCCTCGGTGCGATCCTCGACGTAGACCCATTCGCCGTCCAGCTTGCTCACGCCGTCGGGCACCGCCGGCGGGTCGGCCGCGATCGCGCCGAGGGAAGCAAGGAGCGCGAACGCCGTGGCCAAAAGGATGCGGAAGGACATGGTGGAATTCTCGATGATGTTGCGATCTTCGATCGCGGGGCGGTGTGTTCCGACGTTCGCCGGCGTCGCTCGCTCGAATCGGAGTCGCGCACGATCTTGTCATTCTCGCCGTCGGTCATGGCCCGTGCAACCATCTCTCGCGTATTTTCCCTGTGGAGTGCGGCGGCTGGACGCCGCTTTGGTCTTGTTGGACTCATGCGACGCGGCCGTGCATCGACCGCGTTGGAAAGCGCGATCAACAATCGAGAGCCGAGCCGCGTGAGCGGCCGGGTCGCGGGCGAAGGTCCACACCCGGCGGCTCACGCCGCTCGGCTCCCAAGAATGTCGAAGTTCTGCGAGAAGAGTTTGTCCCCGACCGACCACGCGGATTGCGGGAGCATTAAGCCGTGCGAGGGGTTAAAGATTCTCTTGAGTTGGAAAACCCAATCCGGGATTGGTGTCCGCGCGACTCAGTCCTCGGTACGCCACCCACACGGAGATGGCCATTCCGACCACGGTCGCCACGAGGAACGATAGCCCGGTCCCAAGGTAAAACAGGAATACGGCTCGCATGGCATCGCCGAAGCCCTCGTAAGCTTCGGTCGGATGGGGCACGTCCGGCGGTATTTGACGGATGGCCAACACGACAGCCACGACCCCGCCAATCCAACTACCGAAGAAGGCGAGCAGCCCGGCCGTCACCGCCCACAACCATCGGCCGACGGACGGCCTCGGAGCAGGGGGTGTAAAAGCCTCCGCCATTGATGCTCCTCCGCCGCCGAAGGAACCCTTGCATACCGGAGGGCGTCGGCGTAGCTAACCGATGTCACCCGTTCTCTTGGTGGCTTGCGATGGATTCGACGAATCCCATTCTCGCCATCGGTCGATGCCAGTGCAACGACAATCGCCCGGTCGGCCCTTTGGTTTTGGAGTGCGGCGGCTCGACGCCGCTTTGGTCTTGTTGGACTCGTGCTACACGGCCGTGAATCGACCGTCCTGCGGTGCGAAGGTGACAAAAGACCAAAGCGGCGTCCAGCCGCCGCACTCCAAATGAAAGAAGGGCGAGCGTCCCGGCGTGAGCGGGACGTGGCCTCGATTTCTCAGCCACGTCCCGCTGACGCCGGGACGCTCGTGGGCGGTCTTCGCCGCGGCGATGGTTCGCCACAAGCGGCACGCGCCGCGGATCGAGGAGATGCGGACCCGGCTGGTGGGGCAGGGGGGCGACGCCGAGGCGGCGAGGCAATCCGGGGAACGCCGGCCACGGCCGCCGGGAACCCCGCGCAATCCGCCCGACCCGGCGAATCGCTCCCACTCGAAAAACCCCTAAAACCGGCCCGATTTCGGGCCGGCGGGGCGAACGGGACGGTGCGGCGGATTCAACTCTCGTCTTGGGTTGATTTTTCGGCTAAAGTGGCGGAAGGGACGTTCCTTGCGGAGACGGGAACTTTCCCCGGATCGCGCGCGTCCTACTGGCGGATGACGTGAATACCGACGAACGCCGCCTCATCGCCGAATCGCTCAAGGGACGGACCGAAGCGTTCGGCGAACTGGTCTTGCGCTATCAGGATCGGCTGTACCACGCGGCGCTGCGGATCGCGGATACGCCCGACGACGCCTACGACGTGGTGCAGGACGCGTTCCTGAACGCCTATCAGTCGCTGGCGTCGTTCAAGGGGGATGCGGAGTTCTTCACCTGGCTGTACCGGATCGCGTTCAACGCGGCGATCAGCCAGAAGCGGAAGAAGAAGGCGACGGCGAGCCTGGACGCCGGGCGGAACGGGAAGCCGATCGCGGAGCCGATCGACGATTCGCACGGGATCGTGCCGGGCGAGACGATGGAGCAGGGGGAGGAGGAGGCGCGGCTGCACGCCGCCATCCGCAAGCTCTCCGTGGAACACCGGGCCGTGCTGGTGATGAAGGATATCGACGGCCTGAAGTACGAGGAGATCGCCGAGGCGACCGGCGTGCCGATCGGGACGGTGCGGAGCCGATTGCACCGCGCCCGCCTCGATCTGCGGAACCTGCTGGGCGCGGAGGAGTCGGCGGACGATCGGTCGTGGGATGCCGCCGACGCGGTGCCGACGAGATGAAGGGATTGAGGACGACGATGCTGGGCGACTACGAAACGCATCTGATCGCGGGCGCGGTGGACGGGGAACTGTCCGCCGAGGAATCGCGCGCGGCGTCGGCGCTGTTGGCGCGGTCGCCGGCGGCGGCGGAACTGCACGCGGCCCTGCTCCGCGATCGCGAGCGGCTGAAGTCGATCCCGCGCACGCCCGCGCCGGCGTCGCTCGCCGCGGCCATCGCGGACGCGATCGCCAATCGGCCGGTGATCGTCCCGCAAGTTCGCCCGACGCGCCGGCCACGCTGGGTGCCGGCGGCGCTGGCGGCGTCCGTCCTGGTCGCGGTCGCTTCGGGCACGTTCTGGTTCGTCGCCGATTCGGCCGCGCCGCGGCTGGCGAAGCGACAAATCCAGCAACTGCCGAAGGACGGTTCGCAATTCGTGCCCACGGTCGCGCCGAACCGCGCGAGCGATCCGGTCGACGCGGCGGTGGCCATCGAACCGAGCAAGCCGACGGCCGAGCCGAAAATCCAAGGTGGAACCGCGGCGGTCGCCGCGAACGACGGCCACAACCCGAAAGCGGTTCCCGACACGCCGAACCTCGAACCGGACCGCATCCTCGCCGCGCCGGTCGGCAGCGACGTGAAGGCGTTCGACCGCGTCGAACTGAAGTTGCCGCTGCTCGCCTCGATCGCCGACTTCTCGAAGGACGAAACGCTGGCGACGCTCAAGGCGAATCTGGCGCGCGATCCGGCGACGCGGATCGACGCGTTCGCGAAGGACACGGCGAAGGCCGCCGAGGCGCTCGTCGCGAGCGCGAAGAAGCTCAACCTGAACATCCAGATCGAGACGGTGGCGGGCGAACGGATGAAGCGCCGAATGCCGTCGGCGTGGTGGATCTACACCGAGGCGCTGACGCCCGACGAGATCGCGAAGTGGCTGGCCGAAACGGCCGCCGCCGAGGCGGCGCTCGGCTCGCCGTCGGAGCGGGTCTTCGGCGCCGTGCATGCGATGCCGGCCGGGGCGCAGGACCAGAAGGATTCGCTCTCGCTCGCGGGCGTCGATCTCGGATTGGGCAAGAAGCCGGCCGCGCCGAGCGCGCACATTTCGTCCAAGACGCTCGATCAGGTCGCGGGATCGCTCCAGAAGGGCGAGACGCCGAAGCCCGGCTTGCTGCTCACGTATCTCCCGCCGCTCGTCCGCGTCCCGCCGCAGCTCTCGAAGGACGTGAAACAGTTCCAGGAGCAGCGCGGCGACCGCAAGCCGGGCACCGTGCCGCTCGTGATCGTCGTCCGCCCGGCGCAGTGATTCAATTCAAAGCGTCCGCCGCCAGATTCCGAAAGAGCGCGTCCCGGATCGCCGGGGCGAACGCCACCTTGATCCCGCCATCCAGCAGCACCAGCGCCAGACCGGCCGTCCACCGCGCGATCCGCCGCCGGCGCGTCGAGAGCGTGCGGCCCGCGAAGCGCGCCAGCGACACCGACGCCACCTCGAAGACGAGGCAGAGGAAAGCCAGCCCGCGGATGAACGACCAGGGGTGCCAGCCGCAGAGCAAGGCGATCTCCGGGCGCTCGCTCGCGCGGACGAGTCGGCCGACGTAGTGGTTCATCAGGTCGATCTCTTCGACGCCGCGGACGAACGGCACGGCCCCGAACGACGTGTAGCCGAAGGCGGTGCCGACGCCGACGAGCGCGGCGTGCCGGGGCAGCCAGGTCTCGACCCGGTATTCCTCGTCGCGGTCGTGGCGAATCCAATCCCAGGTCTTGGTCCAGTAGGTTTCGCTTCCGCGCAGCGCGGCGGCCGCGCGGTCGGGGTCGTGCGCGCTGAACGCGATGGCGACGGCGGAGTGGGAGAACACGACGAGCGAGACGACGCCGGCGGCGCGGAGAAAACGGTCGGCCGCGACGCACGGCAGGACGAGCGCCCAGAGCGCCAACCCGACGAGCGGTTGGTGGAACCAGTGGCCGACGGCGAACCCCGCGAGCGCCGGCGCGACGCCGACGGCCGCGGCGGAGAGGATCCACCGACGGCCGGCGACGAACGGTTCCGGCGCGGTCGCGAGCGACCAGACGGCGGCGCGCAGGCGCGCCGACGGCCGCCACGGCGGAATCCAGGCGGTCACTTGAGCGGGATCAGGAACATGCCGGTCGTCAGATACAGGATCAGGTTCCCGACGCCAAAGATGGCGATGAAGATCAGGATGCCTCCGATGCCGGAACCGCCTTCGTCGTCGTCGGCCATGGCGCCGTCCTCCCGGTGGGGATCGCGTCGTCGGACCGGTCCGCGACGGATCGGACGCCACGGTACCAAATCGGGGGCGCGACGCAAGCGGGAAGCCTCCGGGGGCGGCCGGATTTTCGGGAATCGCAACGTCCGATAATGGATATTATGTTAAGATCGCACACGGCGAATCGCCTTGGTTTCCAGGCGTTTCCCGATTCCCGACCGATCCAGCCCCGATCCGCGGCGGACGCCGGCCGCCGCCTCGCGCGGATTGCCCCCCCCCTGCCGGACGCCGCCCCGGCGCCGTCGGGACTTGCCTCGGCGCGCCCCACCGGTAAGTTGACCGAACCGATTGGAGAACCGACACATGGCCAAAGGACGCAAGGGCGGCCCCAGCCGCATGGATCTTCGGCGCCAGTCCGACGCCGCCGAGGCGCGCGACGAAGAGGAAGTCGAAGTCGAAGAGGAAGAGGCCGACGAGGACGAGGACGAGGAGGAGGAGGAAGCCGAGGAGGCCGAGGAGGCGTCCGACGACGACGACGAGGACGCGCCGAAAAAGAAGAAACCGAAGGCGAAACCCAAGAAGGAGCCCGCGAAGCCGAAGCCCAAACGGACCCGGGCGCCCAAGGTCGTGGTCATGCGCGCGGTCTGGGTCGTCTTCGACAACTCGAACAAGCGGCTGAACACCTTCCCCTTCAAGGAGAAGAAGGACGCCGAATCGTTCCTGGAGAAGAAGCAGGAGGAGAAGAAGGGAACGTGCTACCTGCAACTCGTGAAGGAAGAAATGAAGGAAGCGAAGGCGTAATCCGGCTCGACCGACAAACGCAAGCGACCCGGCCGATCGGCCGGGTCGCTTTGTTTTCACCACCGGACTACTGGACGGCGACGGTCGTCTTCTCGCGGAGGAGGTCTTCGACCGGCGTGAGCTTCCAGCCGATGCCGAGGACGTTCTGGAGGCGGATCTCGTGGCGTTCGGCGCCGGCGGTGCGGACGACGAGGTCGCCGGAACCGAAGCCGAGGATGTAGTGGCGGAAGAGGTCGTCGCGTTGCTTCTCGAAGGTCACGCCGGAGGCGTCGTAGGTGCGGACGGAGGCGCCGATGTGTTCGCAGACCTTGATCTGGCCGGGCATGAAGACGATGAACGTGCGCCGGTCGAAGATGAAGGTGGCGACGGCCCAGATGAGGAAGATCGCGGTCGAGATCGTCAGGTAGCCCGCCATGTTGATGTACACCTTGAGCGCCGCCACGCGTTCGTAGAGGTCGTCCCAGCCGTTGAAGACGGTGACGACCAGCGAGAGGACGATGATGGCGAGGATCACCATGAAGGACCAGAGGCCGCGGAGCGGCACGTTCGTGATGAAGACGGTGACGACGAGGATGACGACGTAGAGCGAGCCGAGCCAGGCGCGCTGCGAGACGTGGGTCGGGAAGACCTTGTCGCCGGCGGCGGCGTTCTGGTCGGACATCGCGATGGAGTCTTCGAGCGGTTTCGGGAGCTTCGTCGCCTTCGTCTTGAGCAGGTAGGTCTTCTCGCCGTCGCCGAGGGTCTTGTCGGTGGTGATGCGGGCGTCGGGCGGGAGGACGGCGAAGCGGTGGTCTTCGATCGCGGTCCAGAGGGCCATGAAGAAGCCGAAGACCCAGACCGGCCACCAATAGAAGAGCGTGGAATGGCTGATGAGTTTGATTTCGCGCGGTCCGGCGGGCGGGGCCGGGGGAGACGGCGCGCCGGCGGACGAGGGCGTGGTCGGCGTGGTCATGGGTCGTGGGCCTGAGCGGGTGGTGGGAAAGCCGTCGGGTTATTCGGCGGCGCGCGGGCCGGGATTTCGACGGAAGTCGAGTCAGGTTAACCGGAACGCCGGGACGCGGCCACTGGCAAATGCGTTCGGCCGGTCAGCGTTCGTCCGCGAACGGGACGACACGCTCGGCGACGCGGAAGCCTTCGTGGCAGCGGTTGCAGGCGTTCGCGAGCGTCGCCATCGCCGCGCGGCTCGCGGCGTAGTCCTTCCCGCCCGCCGCCGTCGCGAGCGCGGCGCCCGCCTCGCGCAGCCCGGCGGCGCGCGTCATCCAGAGGTCCTGCGCGGCGCGCGTCTTCGGCGGACGCATCATCAGGAGGTTGCCCGTCTCGGCGATCAGGAGCGCCTGGCCGCGGGCGAAGGCCCACTTCTCCGCCGTCGCCGGTTTCTCGCGCAGGAGCCGGTTCAGCCCGTCGAAGTTCGCCTTCGCGAGGCCGTCCATGAGCAGCTTGGTTTCCGCGACCGGTTCGAGCTTCGGCGCGGCGGCCTTCGGCGCCTGCGACTCCGCGCGGGGCAGGGCCGCGATCGCCGCGAACAATGCGACCGCGAGGATTCGCGAACGGCTCATGGTCTCACCCCGGTTTCGCGGGCACTTCGAGCTGCACCAGCCCGTCGACGACCTGCACCTTGTAGCAGCCGGTCTTCACGCGCGGATTGTCCGCCCAGGCGCCGTCGCAGAGGCGGAAGCGCCAGCCGTGCCACGGGCAGGTGACGACGCCGTCCTCGACGTAGCCGCTCGACAGCGACGACCCCGCGTGCGGGCAGCGGTCGTCGATGGCGAAGTATTCGCCGTTGTGGAAGAAGACGGCCACGTCCTTGTCGTTCATCGTCACGACGGTCGATTCGCCGTCGGGGATCGCGCCCGCGGGGCACACGGTCAACAGGTCCGGCACGGTCGCCTCGGTTTCGCGGTGTGTGTTCGGTCGGTTCGCGATATTCTACCGGAAGATTCGGGAGCGTCGCATGTTGGAAATCGAGTTGAAGTACCGGGTCGATTCGTTCGATCCGATCACGCGATCGCTCGAGTCGCGCGGCGCGCGGTTTCTCGGCGAGCGCGACGAAGTCGACGAATACTACAACGCACCGGACCGCGATTTCCGGGCGACGGACGAAGTCTTCCGCCTCCGATGCGAAGCCGACGACTGCGTGTTGACGTACAAGGGACCAAAACGGCCGGGCGCGGTCAAAACCCGTGAAGAGATCGAAGTCCCGATCGGATGCGGTTGGCAAGTCGCCGCGACGCAATTGATTCGCGCGCTTGGCTTCCGCCCGACCGCGACGGTGAAAAAGCGCCGGTCCGTTTATGAAATCGCCCGGGAGGGATTCAACCTCCACGTCTGCCTCGATGCGCTCGAGACGGTCGGCAGTTTCGTCGAAATCGAGATCGTGGCGTCCGAGGGCGACCTGCGGACGGCGGAGGCCGTTATCTTGCGCACCGCGAAGGAATTGGGGCTGACGGAACCGGAGCCACGGGCCTACCTGCGGATGGTCCTGGAATCGCAAGGGATCGACCGATGACACCGAAGATCGCCGCGACGATCGCGGAGGTGCGCGCGGCCGTGGCGGCGGCGCGGGCGGCCGGGAAGCGCATCGGCTGCGTGCCGACGATGGGCGCCCTGCACGAGGGCCACCTCGAACTGGTGCGCGTCGCGAAGCGGAGCGCGGCGTTCGTCGTGACGACCATCTTCGTCAACCCGACGCAGTTCGGGCCGAACGAGGACTTCGCGAAGTATCCGCGCACGCTCGACGCCGACGTCGATCGGCTCGCGGAGGTCGATTGCGATCTCGTCTTCGCGCCCGGCGTAGAGGAGATGTATCCCGAATCGTTCACGACGGTCGACGTCGGCAAACTCGGGGACCACCTGTGCGGCCCGCGCCGGCCGGGGCACTTCCGCGGCGTCTGCACCGTCGTCCTCAAACTCCTGAACATCGTTGGGCCGGACGTGGCCGTCTTCGGCGCGAAGGACGCGCAGCAGGCGCGGATCGTCGTGCGGATGGTGCGCGATCTGAACGTGCCGGTGGAGATCGTGGTCGCGCCGACCGTGCGCGAGGCGGACGGCCTGGCGATGAGTTCGCGGAACCGCTACCTGTCGCCGGCGGAGCGGGCCGAGGCGCCGCGCATCCATAGGGCGCTGCAAGCGATCCGCGGGCGCGCCCTCGCCGGCGAGACGGACGCCGCGCGCCTCGAGTCGGTATTGCATCAAATGCTCGGCGAGATTCCCGGCTCGCGAATCGACTACGCCAGCCTCGTCGACGACGCGACGCTCCAGCCCCTGAAGATCCTCGACCGCCCCGCCCTGGCGGCCGTCGCGGTGTTCCTGGGGGCCACCCGACTGATCGACAACGTCGCCATCCCGTGAGGGCGCCATGGAACAATTGGTCCGCGCCGTACGCGCGAAACGGAAGGCGCTGCCTCCATCGCGCTGCGTGATCGTCGGCATCTCCGGGATCGACGTCAGCGGCAAGGGCTTCATCGCCGAACGGCTGGCGGAACGGCTGCGCGAGGATGGCTTCAACGTCGCGGTCATCGGCGGCGACGGCTGGCTGCACCTGCCCGAGAAACGTTACTCGAAGACGAACCCCGGGGAGCATTTCTTCCTCAACGGGTTCCGCTTCGACGAACTCTTCCAACACCTGATCCTCCCTCTGCGCACGAAAAGGTCCGTCTGGCACAAGGCCAACCATACCGAACAGACCGCGGCGCACTATCGGCAGAAGGTCTACGACCTGCGCGACGTCGACATCGCGATCCTCGAATGCGTCTTCCTCTTCCAGCCGGCGTACGAATCGCATTTCGACCTGAAGATCTGGCTGGACTGCCGGTTCGAGACGGCACTCGCCCGCGCCCTCGCGCGGGGCCAGGAGGGCCTTCCGCCGGCGGAGACGATCGCGGAATTCGAGCGCATCTATTTCCCCGCGCAGCGGTTGCACATCGAACGCGACGATCCGCGAACCCGCGCCGACATCGTCCATCCGAACGATTCCCCTTCGACAAACCGGCCGTAATCGACTAAAATTCCAACGTCCCTCCCCGCCGACATCCGCTGGGCCGCCGGCCCACGCATCGACTTACCGAGGCTTCGCACCGCATGAGATTTGCGTTCGCCATTCCGTTCGCATTCTTCGCCGGTTCGGCGCTCGCGGCCGAGAAGCCGAGCGTGGAGCAACTCGATTTCTTCGAGAAGTCGGTGCGTCCAGTGTTTCTCGACCACTGCGTGCGCTGCCACGGCGAGAAGAAGCAGGAGGCGGGCCTACGCCTCGATTCCCCGGCGGCGATCCGCAAGGGCACCGACGCGGGGCCGATCCTCGTCGCCAGCGATCCCGAGAAGAGCCTGCTGATGAAGACGGTGCGTCGCACGGTCGAAAACGCGATGCCGCCGGACAAGGCGTTGGCGAAGGAGAAGGTCGAGGCGCTCGCGCAGTGGGTGAAGCTCGGCGCCGCGATGCCGGAGGGGACGCAGCAGGCGGCCGCGAATCCGGCGAAGGATCATTGGGCGTTCCAGCCGATCCGCAAGCCGGCGGTGCCCGCGAACGTCCATCCGATCGACCACTTCGTTCGGCAAAAACTGACGGCGATCGGCCTCCCCTCCCCCTCCCCCGCCGACAAGCGCACGCTGATTCGGCGCGTCTCGTTCGACCTCATCGGCCTTCCGCCGACATACGAGGACGTGGAAGCGTTCGTAAACGATGCATCGCCGGACGCCTATGCGAAGCTCGTGGATCGCCTGCTCGCGATGCCGCAGTACGGCGAGCGCTTGGCGCGGCACTGGATGGACGTGGCGCGCTACGCCGACACGAAGGGCTACGTCTTCACCGAAGATCGCAACTATCCCTACGCGTACACCTACCGCGAATACCTCATTCGCGCGTTCAACGAAGACAAGCCGTTCGACCGGTTCGTGCTGGAGCAACTCGCCGCCGACAAGTTGAAACTCGACGGTCCGCCGTCGCTCGCGGCGATGGGCTTCCTCACCGTCGGCCGGCGGTTCAGCAACAACATCCACGACATCATCGACGACCGGATCGACCTCGTGACGCGCGGCCTCATGGGCCTGAGCGTCGGCTGCGCGCGCTGCCACGACCACAAGTTCGATCCGATCCCGATCGGCGATTACTACTCGCTCTACGGCGTGTTCCAGGGGAGCCACGAGCCGAAGGATCTGCCGTTGATCGGCGAGTACCAGCGCACGGCCGAGGTGGCCGCGTTCGAGGCGGAGTTGGCGAAGAAGGAGAAGGCGGCGGCCGATTACGAGAAGCAGATGTACGCCGACGCGCTCGCGCCGTTCAAGAAGCCCGGCTCCATCGCGGCGATGTTGCTGGCGACGAAGGAGACGCAGGGCTTCGCCAACGACAAGGCCGACAAGTGGGCCGTCGAGCGGAAGATCGACCCGCGCATGCTCGATCGCTGGCGGAACGCCACACGCGGGAACGATCCGGTCTTCGGCGTCTGGCGCGCGCTCGCCGCCCTGCCCGAGCGGGACTTCGCGGCCAAGTTCGTGGACACCGTGAAATCGTCGAAGGCCAACGGTGTTGTGAAAACGGTCCTGCTCGAATCGCGGCCCGCGAATCTCAAGGAAACGGCGACGGCCTACGCCGAACTGCTCGCCGACGCGGCGAAGGAGACGCCGGGCCGCGGACAGCCCGAGTGGCAAGCGATCGTTTCGCTCATGGTCGGTCCGGAGGGGGTGACGAACCCGCCGAACGCCGACGCCGACAAGCTCGTGGCGATCGTGGTGAAGCGCGGGTTCCGGGCGCTGCGCAACGACGCGGCGAAGTTCCGGGCGAACGCGCCGGCGTCGCCGCCGCGGGCGATGGTGATGAACGACAACGCGAGGGTCGGCGAACCGGTGGTGTTCCTGCGGGGCAATCCGAATAATCGCGGGCCTCAGGTGCCGCGCCGGATGCCGGCGGTCGTTGCGGGAGCCGATCGCAAGCCGTTCACGGACGGCAGCGGTCGGCTGGAGTTGGCCCAATCGATCGTGCGCCCGGACAACCCGCTGACGGCGCGCGTCATCGTCAACCGCGTCTGGACCTGGCACTTCGGCCAGGGCCTCGTGCGCACGCCGAGCGATTTCGGATTGCGATCCGATCCGCCGACCCACCCGGAACTGCTCGACTGGCTCGCCGCGACGTTCGTCGAGGACGGATGGTCGATCAAGAAACTGCACCGGCGCATCCTGTTGTCGGAGGCGTACCGCCAATCGAGCCTCGCGAGCGCCGACGCGATGAAGAAGGACCCGGAGAATCGGCTCTTGAGCCGATTCCCGCGCCATCGCCTCGATTTCGAGCAACTCCGCGATGCCCTGCTCTTCGCGGCCGGCACGCTGGACGTCGCCGTCGTCGGCGGGAAGTCGATCGACCTGTTCTCCGCGCCGTTCACGAAACGCCGGGCTCTCTACGGGTTCGTGGATCGGCAGAACCTGCCCGGCACCTTCCGCGCCTTCGACTTCGCCAGCCCGGAGCAGCACACGCCGCAGCGCTTCCAGACGACGGTGCCGCAGCAGGCGCTGTTCCTGATGAACAGCCCGTTCGTCGTGGAGCAAGCGAAAGCGCTGGCCGCCAGCGTGATCGGCGCGACGGACGAGCGCGTGCGCGGCCTCTATCGTCGGACGCTGGGCCGCGACCCGAGCGACGTCGAACGAAAGCTGGCCGTCGAGTTCGTACAGGGGCCGCAAGACAAATCGAGCGGAGTGACGGGCTGGGAGCAGTTGGCGCAGGTGTTACTATTGAGCAACGAGTTCTCGTTCGTGGATTGAGGATCGACGATGCGCATGTCATCGGTGAACCACGAGAAGCAACCGCCGGTCGCGAGCCGGTTCGTGCCTCCGTTCGAGAACGGCGACTGCATGGACCAGAAGACGTTCCACAAGCTGTACGAAAAGACGCCGGACGGCTTCAAGGCGGAGTTGATCGGGGGAACGGTTCACCTAACGACGAACGTCTCTCAATCGCACGGTAAAACGCGATTCCGTCTCTGTGCCTGGCTCGAATGTTACAGCGAAGAAACGCCGGGCGTCGAAGGCTACTCGAACACGACCAACATTCAGGACGAAAAGAGCGAGCCGCAGCCCGATCTGACGCTGATCATCGAACCCGAATACGGCGGCCTCACGGGGGAGGATCCGAAGGGCTGCATCGTCGGGCCGGCCGAACTCGTGATCGAAATCGCGCATTCGTCATACTCGATCGATCGTCACGCCAAGTTCCGCGACTACGAACGAGTCGGCGTCCGCGAATACCTGATCGTGATCGTGAAAGCCGAGCGGATCGAGTGGTACGACCGCGACCGGAACGGATTCGTTCCGATGGTCGCCGACGAGAAAGGCATCGTTCGATCCCGCGTGTTCCCCGGCCTGTGGCTCGATCCAGCGGGGATCTTTGCCAAGAGTTCCAAGCGACTGCTGGCGACACTGAACGCCGGCTTGGCGACCGAGGACCACGCGAAGTTCGTGGCGAAGCTCCAGAGAGCCGCGGGAAGGAAGGCCAAATCATGACGACGGCCACGATTGCCAAACCGGCCCCGCTGACGGCGGCCGAGTTCTCCGCGCGACCGGAAACGGCGGACGGCTCAAGGGAAGAACTCGTACGTGGGGAGATCGACACGATGCCGCCGCCCGGATTTCCACACGGAATCGTGCAAGGACACTTCTATTTTTACCTTCGCTCTTGGGCGAACGGTCAACGTCAAGCATCTGGTCGGGTCACGGTCGAAACGGGCCTGCCGACCGAAACGGACCCCGATACGGTGCGCGGCCCGGATGTCGCCTATTGGAGTTACGCCCGCCTGCCCGCGGATCAAGTGCCGGACGTCTATGCGGAAGTCCCCGCCGATCTGGTGGTCGAGGTTCTTTCCCCGGACGATTCCCACCGCCGTATCGCCCAAAAGATTCGCGAATACTTCGCCGTCGGCGTTCGCCTCGTTTGGGTCGCGAACCCGAACGACCGCACCGTGACCGTCTACACGAAACCCGGTGGGGGTACGGTCCACTGGGCCGACGACACGCTGACCGGCGGCGACGTGCTCCCCGGTTTTACCTGCCCCGTCGCCTCCTTCTTCGAGTCGATCTGAACCATGACGCTCCCGCACCCGTCCCGCCGGCAGATGCTCGCCCGCTGCGGCGTCGGCATGGGCCTCGTCGGCCTCACGCAACTCCTCAGCGACGCCCGGCTGCTCGGAGCCGAGCGCAAGTACGCGAACCCGCTCGCGCCCAAGGCGCCGCACTTCGCCCCCAAGGCCAAGCGCGTCATCCATATCTTCGCCAACGGCGGGCCGAGCCAGGTCGATACGTTCGACCCGAAGCCGATCCTCAACAAATTGCACGGCAAGCCGCTGCCGACGACGAACCTGCGCACCGAACGCAAGACCGGCGCGGCATTCGGCTCGCCGTTCAAGTTCCAGAAGTACGGCCAGTCCGGCCTTGAAGTCAGCGAGTTGTTCGCCCACACCGCCAAGCACATCGACGACCTCTGCGTCATCCGCGGCATGCACGCCGACGTTCCGAACCACGAGCCGTCGTTCCTGCTCATGAACACGGGCGAGTCCCGCCTCGTGCGCCCGAGCTTCGGCTCGTGGGCCACCTTCGGCCTCGGCACCGAGAACCAGAATCTCCCCGCGTTCGTGTCGATGTGCCCCGGCGGCATGCCGCTCATGGAATCGCAGAACTGGCAGTCGGCCTTCCTGCCCGGCATCTTTCAGGGCACCTACATCGACACGAAGACCACCGATCCCGAAAAGCTCGTCGAACACATCCGCAACAAGTTCGCCCCGCCGGAATCCCAGCGCAAGCAGTTGGACCTGCTCCAGAAGCTCAACAAGCTGCACCAGGAGGCGCGCGACGCCGACCCGCAACTCGAAGCCCGCATCCAGTCGTTCGAGCTGGCCTTCCGAATGCAAACGGAGGCCACCGATGCCTTCGACATCCGCAAGGAGACGAAGGAGACGATCGAATCGTACGGCAAGACGGACCAAGGCCGCTCGCTGCTCATCGCCCGCCGGCTCGTCGAGCGCGGCGTGCGCTTCGTGCAGGTCTCGCACGCGCCGGTCCAGCCGTGGGACAGCCACGACGACATCGAAGCGAACCACCGCAGATTAGCCGGCGAGATCGACCGCGGCATCGCGGCGCTGATCTCGGACCTGAAGCGATTGGGCCTGTTCGACTCCACGCTCATCCTCTGGGGCGGCGAGTTCGGCCGCACGCCCGTGGTCGAACTCCCGCAGGCCGGCAGCAACGCCGGCAAGGTGAACGGCCGGGACCACAACCACTGGGGCTTCACCGTCTGGCTCGCCGGCGGCGGCGTGAAGGGCGGCCAGGCGATCGGCGCGACCGACGTGTTC
>CAYVRB010000090.1:0-19891 GCA_964453375.1 uncultured Alcaligenaceae bacterium | reverse complement strand
CTTCGACTGCGGAAGTCGATACGCTCGCCGACTTCCGACGTCGAAGCCGGACTTCGGAAGTCTTGTTGCCGTTACCCACGCGTTGCGCCCTTCCGGCTACACTCCGACCATCGTCCTTTCCCATCGGAGGTGGAATCGTGACTCGCTATTTCCTCGTGGCGCTCGCGCTCGCCGTCGCCGGCGTCGCCCACGCGCAACCCGCCGCCGCGATCGGCGCGCTCGCCAAGATGCCCGTGAAGGAAGTCACCGTCTTCAAGGACGGCCACGCCTACGTCGTCCACCAGGGCACGATGCCGGTCGAAGGCGGCGCCGTGAACCTCGACCTGCTGCCGAACCCCGTGCTCGGCACCTTCTGGCCGTACAGCGTCGATCCGAAAGTGAAGCTGCAATCCGTCACCGCCGGCCGTCGCCGCGTGAAGGTCGAGCGCACCACGCTGACCGTGCGCGAATTGATCGAGGCGAACGTCGGCGCCGAGGCGGTCATCACCGAGGGGAGCAAGCCGGCGTACCAGGCCACCATCGTGCAACTCCTGGCGCGCAGCTCCGAGGAGCTCGAAGCCACGGCCGCGGCGCCCGGCGAATATCCGCCGCTGAAGGGGAACGTGCTGCTGCTCAAGACGATCGAAGGCACGCGGGCGGTGAACATCGACGCCATCTCCGACGTGAAGTTCGTCGGCAACTACAAGACGAAGCTCGCCGGCGAAGAGTACCGGAATCTGCTGGCGATGAAGCTCGAGGGCGCCGGCGCGACCGCCGAGGTCGGCATGGCGTACGTGCAGAAGGGCATCCGCTGGATCCCGAACTACCGCGTCGACCTCGACGCCAACGGCAAGGCGACGGTGAAGCTCCAGGCCACGCTGTTGAACGAACTCGCGGAACTCAAGGACGCGACGGTGAACCTCGTGATCGGCGTACCGTCGTTCTACTTCAAGGAGACGACCGACCCGATCGCGATGAACCAGGCGCTCGCGCAGCTCTCGCCGTACTTCCACGCCGACTCCGCCAGCACGCAGTTCGCCCTCAGCAACACGATGGTGATGACGCAAAGCTCGCGCATGGGCGAGGTGCGCCGGCCGCCCGCGGGCGCCGCCCCGGCGGCCGTGGACCTCGGCCCCGACGCCGGCGGCGCCGCGAACGAAGACCTCTTCGTCTTCACCGTCAAGAACGTGACGCTCGCCAAGGGCCAGCGGATGGTGCTCTCGATCTCGCAGCAGACCGTCGACTACAAGGACGTCTATTCGCTCGACATCCCGTACGTGCCGCCGGTGGACCTCCGCCATCAAGTCCACAACCAGCAGACGGCCGAGCTGGCGAAGCTGATGGCGGCGCCGAAGGTGATGCACAACGTCCGCCTGACCAACGGCAACGTCCAGCCGTTCACGACCGCGCCGGCGCTCGTCATGAAGGACGGCAAGGTGATCGCGCAATCGATGATGACCTACACCTCGAAGGGCGGCACCGTCGACCTGGCGCTGACGGCCGCCGTCGACGTGCGCGTGAAGAAGAAGGACAAGGAGGCGAAGCGCACGCCGAACGCCAAGTCCCACGACGGGCACAACTACTGGCGCATCGACGTTGAGAGCAGCATCGGCCTGACGAACTATTCCAACAAGCCGATCGAGGTGGAGGTGACGCGGCACGTGCTCGGCAACCTCGACAAGGCGGACGACAAGGTGAAGGCTGAGATGGTGAACCTGCTGGAGGACGACGACGGCCTGAACATTGCCAGCCGGCCGATGTGGTGGGGCTACTATTCCTGGCCGGCGTGGTGGGGCCAGTTCAACGGCGTCGGCCGCGTCACCTGGACCGCGAAGCTCGAACCGGGCAAGAGCGAGGAGCAAGCGTATTCGTGGCACTACTACTGGCGGTAGAGAATGTTTAGCGGCGACGCGGAGTCTTCGGAGCGGAGCGCGGGGCGTCCGAATCGCGCGTCCGATGCGTCGGAGAAGTGGGACGCGGTATAGTCACGCAACAACGAGAGCCGTTTAGCAGCGACGCGGAGTCTTCGGAGCGGGGCGCGGGGGCGCTCCGCTCCTTCGTTCGACGTGGTGAATGGAGCGAGGGTGCGGTAGAATCCACGGTACGAATGAGGGTTCGCAATGGTCGTCTTGACGCCGGTTCACGGAGTCGTCGAAGTTCCGGAATGGGTCGTCGATTTCGATTCGTTCGGCGAATGGCGATTCTCCGAAGGACTCCCGGAGAAATTGAAGGCCCACTACATCCGCGGCCGCGTGTGGATCGACGATATGGAAGAAATCTTCAGCCACAACGGTGTGAAGCTAGCGATTACCATGACGCTGGGCATGATCGTACGGACAGAAAAATTGGGACGATTCTTTCCCGACGGTGTGCTGCTTTCCAACGAGGCGGCCGATGTTCGCAACGAACCCGATGCGATGTTCGTCTCGGCCGAGTCCTTGAAATCGCGGCGAGTCACCTTTAAGGCCGGCAGCCACTCCGGCGCGCATGCAACGGTACTCGTCGGCTCGCCCGATCTCGTCGTTGAAGTGGTCAGCCCCAGTTCGGTGGACAAGGACTACGAGCATCTCCTCACGGCAGACTTCGACGCCGGCATCCGCGAGTACTGGCTGGTCGACGCCCGCAAGGCCGGCGCAACCGAATTCACGATCCACCGTCGATCTGCGAAAGGATTCGTTCCGGTTCGCAAGGCGAAGGGCTGGACAAAGTCGGACGTTTTCAATCGTTCGTTCCGCCTCGTCCGCCTGGAGGAGTACGGCCTCGCGGAATACGAGCTGGAATCGAAGTGAAGTTCATTCTCACTTCCCCATCGCCCTTCGATCCTCCTCCGCGAACGGGTAGTTCGCGTTCAACACCGGACCCAGGCCGAGGAGCGGATCGTCGAGGTCGGCCCGCAGGACTTCCTTGAATAACCACGTCTTCATGTCCGCCGGCCGCACGGCCTCGCGCTCGGCGAGGTACTCGTGAATCTGCTTTCGGCGGATCAGCTCGTTCACCAGCGAATCCAGCGCGAGTTCCGGCCGCGACGCCAGGGTGCCGTTCGCGAGGACGCGCTCCGTAGGCCCTTCGATTCCGCCGCCGCCGAACCCGGCGACGCGCGGGCCGCCGCCGAGGTTTCCTGCGAATCCGCCACTGGCTTGAAAGCCTCCAAAGCCGCCCCCCTTGAAGCCGCCGCCGGTCTTGGCGATGGCCTGCATCTGCGCCGTCGTCGCGGCCTTCGCCAACCGGTCGGCCGCGTCGCGGTGATAGGCGCGCCGGTCCTTCGCATCGATCGATGGCCGGCACCGGTCGAGTTCGAGGCGATAGAGTTCCGGCGTGTAGATGCCCGGCAAGATGTCGTGGACCGCACCGTCGGCGGCGCAGACGTATGTGGCGATGTTGCCGTGGAGCGTGCGCGTCACGATGTGGCCGTGGCCGAAGTCGATGGTGACGAGCGGGGCCGGGCGGACCGATTCCCACGCCGGCTCGAAGTTCTTCGCGATGAAGTCGGCCACCTCGCGATTCGAGAACAGCACGGTTCTCGCGAGGCGGGCGTTCGTTCAGCAGAACTGCCGGTCGAGCCGGCCCATCATGTGGAAGAGCAGCACCGGCTTGCCGGAGGCCTTCGCCGCGTCCTGGGCGGCCGCGAAGGAGGGATGCCACGCGACCCGCCCCGGCGCGATGGCGGGATTCGCATCCTTCGCGGCGCGCACGACCGGCGCGGCGTCGGCGGCGATCGGCACCGCCTTGGACGCGGATCGCGGCGCGATCGTCGCGAGCGCGCCGGCGACGACGGCCAGCCCGGACACCGGCAGCAGGAGTTTGGAGATCACGGCGGGACCCTCGCGGCGGGGGCGATACGGAGTGAAACGCCCGCCGTCGATCGCCGTTGGCGCTCCGAGACGTGATAAGCTAACGGGACCGCCGAGGTTCGATCCATGCCGCTGCGCGACCACTTCGAAGACCCGAACCGCCGTCTATGGGAACGCATCCACGGCGGTTGGCCGATGGTCATGGCTCAATACTTGTTCCGCATTTTGCCGCCACGGTACCACATCGCTCCCCAGGTTCATTTGGGCAAGTATTTTGAAGTCGATATCGCGGCCTACGACCGGACCGCTCACGGTCACGGGCCGACCGGCGCGGATTCGACCGAGGGCGGGCTTGCGACCGCGGTCTGGGCGCCGCCGAAGCCGACGCTTACCTTGGAAACCGAACTGCCGGACCCGGACGAATACGAAGTGCGCATCTACGACGCGGAGGACGGCCAGCGGCTGGTCGCCGTGATCGAGTTGGTCAGCCCGTCGAACAAGGACCGGCCCGAGAGCCGGCGCGCCTTCGTGGCCAAGTGCGCCGCGCTGCTGCAACAAGACGTGTGCGTCTCGATCGTCGACCTCGTCACCGTCCGGCAGTTCAACCTCTACGCGGACCTGCTGGACCTGCTCGGCCGTTCGGACCCCGCGATGGGTCCGCCGGCCCCGCACCTCTACGCCGTCACGGTCCGGCGGCGGAACCATCGCCCGCGCTGGACGGTGGACACCTGGGCGCATCCGATGCGCATCGGGGACCGCCTGCCGACGCTGCCGATCTGGCTCGCCGACGGCGAGGGCGCGATGCTCGATCTGGAGGCGACCTACGAGGACACCTGCCGGACGCTGCGGGTGGGTTGACCGCGTCACCAATCATCCCGTTCCAGCAACCGTTGTCGGCCGTGGCGCACGCGGAGGACGAACACGGTTCGTGCGCGAATCTCGAACAAGATGCGGTAGACGTGCGGCTTCTTGCCGTGGAGAAGTTGCCGGAGCGTGCCCTCGAACCATTCGTCTTCCGGCGCCAACGGGTGCCGGTCGGGATGGTGTCGGAGCGACTCGAACGCCGCGCGAAGGCGGAGATACCAGCGCTCCGCCATCGCGGGCGATCGGCGGGCGAGGAACGTCATCGTGGCGTCGATTTCGGCCAGTGCCCGCGGCGCGATTTCGACGGCGTCGGCGATCATCGCCGTTTTCCGGCGAGCTTGTGTTTCCGGGCGAGGGCGTCGAGCGCCTTCAGCGCCGGCACGGCCTGGCCGGCGTCGACTTCGGCCTTTGCGTCGGCGAGGAACGCCATCATCTCGGCGCGCTCGGCCTGCTCCGAAAGCCGTTGATACGCCGCCGCGTCCAACACGACGGCTTCCGCCACGCCGTTGACGGTCAGCACCATCGGCCGGCCGGACTTCTTGAGTTGCGCCATCGCCTCGGGCGTGTTCCGCTTGAAGTGGCTGAGGGATTGGATGTCCATCGTGATGTCCAACATGGTCCATCCTCGCTTGTTTCTTGCACTCAATTTAATGCTAATCGGATGCCGGTCCGCGATCAAGCGGGGAATCGTCCGGCTTCGCCGTCGGCACCACGAACAGGATCGTGCCCACGCCGATGCAGGCCCACAGGCCGATCATCCACTTCACGATCACCGGCAAGCCCGACAGCGTGATGCTCAGCGTCACCACCGTCACGACGGTGCACACGGCCAGCACCTTCACGGGGCGCCGGATGCCGCGGTACTTCTCCCAGTCGGCGATGATGCGCCCGAACACCGGCGCCCGCCGCAGCCACGCGTCCAGCCGTTCCGACGACCGCGCGAAGCAGTAGCTCGCCAGCAGCACCCACGGCGTCGTCGGCACGCCGGGGATCAATGCGCCGCTGACCGCCAGCACGACGCACACCAGCCCGACGGCGACGAACGCCAGCCGTTTCAGCCCCCGCGCCCGCGGCGGCTTCGGTTTCTCGAGGATCGGCAGCACCGGTTCGGACAACGGCGACTCCGGATAAGACAAACCGCGATCAGTTTAGCAGAATGATCCCGAAGAATTTTCACCGCGGAGGACGCGGAGATCGCGGAGAAGAAATCACGATTTGGATTTCTCCGCGTCCTCCGCGTCCTCCGCGGTGAATGTTTTGAGGAGTTCCTTCGATGCAGCTTCGCCCGCTCGGCCGCACCGGCCTGTCCGTCTCCGTCGTGTCGATGGGCGGCGCCGCCATCGGCCAGCAGTACGGCCCCGTCAGCGTCCGCGACGCCGCCGACACGATCCACGCCGGCATCGACGCCGGCATCAACCTCATCGACACGTCCGCCTTCTACGGCGAAGGGAAGAGCGAGGAGATTCTCGGCGAAGTCCTCGCCGGCGGTTGGCGCGAGAAGGCGATCCTCTGCACGAAGGCCGGCCGCCACACGCGCGAACGGTTCGACTTCTCCCCGGCCGGAATGCGCAGTTGCCTGGAAGGATCGCTGAGGCGCCTGCGCGTCGAGAGCGTCGATATCCTCCTCGCGCACGACATCGAGTACGCCGACGACTTCGAGCGCGTCTTCGCCGACACGGCCGACGTGCTGCACCGGTTGAAGGCCGAGGGCAAGGCGCGCTTCGTCGGCATGTCGTGCTACCCGCTGCCGCTGCTGCGGCGGGCCGTCGAGCGGTGCGATCTCGACGTGGTGATCTCGTACTGCCACTTCAACTTGCAGAATCAGCGACTGTTGACGGAGTTCCTGCCGACGGCGGACGCGCATGGCGTCGGCGTCCTGAACGCCAGCCCGCTGGCGATGGGGCTGCTCACGAATCAAGGCCCGCCGCCGTGGCACCCGGCCAGCGACGCGATCAAACGGACCTGTGCCGAGGCCGCCGCGTTCTGCCGGAGCCGCGGCGCCGACCTCGCGACGCTCGGCATGCAGTACTGCTACGGCGAGGCCCGCATTCCGAGTACGGTCACGGGCACCGCGAAGCGCAGCGAGCTGGAGGCGAACTTGCAGGCGCTGGCGACGCCGGCGGATGCGGAATTGTTGCGCGACGTGGCGCGCATTCTGGAGCCGGTGCGGGACGCGACGTGGGCGAGCGGGAATTGGAAGGAGTGATCCGATGGCTGGTTCGTGGGGTGCGATAGCGGTAGATTGAGTATCGGTATTCAGGCACGTCATTCATGTCCGACGCGAGCACCGGCACTCAGGCCGCGACACCGGACCAGAATCGTCGATCGGTCGAGATGTCCCGGAATGCGGACGATCGACCCGACGCGTGTGGGCGGTACGATCTGCGCGGGGAAATCGCGCGTGGCGGAATGGGCGTGGTCTCGCGCGCCTGGGATCGCGTCTTGCATCGGGAGGTCGCGGTCAAGCTGATCCACCCGCGCATCGTCGGTTCGATCGCGGAGCAGCAATTCCTCGAAGAAGCGAACATCACCGGTCAACTGCAACATCCGGGAATCCCGCCGGTCTACGATTTGGGAACGATGCCGGATGGGCGGCCGTTCCTGGCCATGAAGCTGATCGACGGCCGCACGTTCGACGCTTTGCTCAAAGAAGCACCCTCGGAAACCAGTCGTTGGCTCGCGGTGTTCGAGCGCATTTGTCAGGCCGTCGGTTTCGCCCACTCGAACCGGGTGATTCACCGCGATCTCAAGCCGCAGAACGTCATGGTCGGGGCGTTCGGCGAAGTCCAGGTGATGGATTGGGGCTTGGCGAAAATCCTGACCGATCCGGGATCGGAGTCGACCGTCGACTTCGGCGCGTCCCCGCGTACCCCGCTCTACAATCCGCGCGCGGGGATGGAGACGCAATCGGGTTCGTCGATGGGTACACCGGCGTACATGCCGCCGGAGCAGGCCCGGGGCGAAGTGGATCGCGTGGCCGAACGGGCCGACGTATTCGGTCTGGGAGCGATCCTCTGCGCGGTCCTCACGGGCCAGCCGCCGTTCGCCGCGCCAAGCGCGGCGGCGTCGCTGCGGATGGCCGCGGCGGGCGAACTTTCGGACGCGTTGGCACGACTGGATGCCAGCGGCGCGGAGTCGGAGTGGATCGCGTTGGCGAAGCGCTGCCTGTCGCCGAATCCGGACGATCGGCCGGCGAACGGCTCGATCGTCGCGGGCGCGGTGGCCGCCTTGCGGGCGGATGCCGACCGCCGGGCGCGCCAGGCCGAGACCGACCGGGCGCAAGCGGAGGTCCGCATGGTCGAGCAGCGCGCACGACAGCGGGCCGCGCTCGTCGGGGCCGGATTGCTGGTGCTGGTGCTGGCGGCAGGCGTCGTTGGCACCACATTGGGCCTTCGGGCGGCCCGCGCGGCCCGCACGGCGGAAGCCGATCGCGCCGACGGCGAATCCCGCGCGAAGGACGCCGCGATCCTGGCTCGAAACAAGGCGCTGCACGCCCTCGAAGTCACGACCAGCGATCTGCTCGGGGACGCGCTGGCGCGGCAAGACGAAGTCGCGCCCGAACAAAAGCGGTTTCTGGCCGAGGTTCTGTCGGTCTATCAACAGCTCGCGGCGGAACAGGGGGACGATGAACGAACGCGCGTCCAGGTGGCCGAGGCCGCGTTCCGCGTGGCCTTGATCGAATTCCAATTCGGCCGCCACCCCGAATCGACGGCAAGCCATCGCTTGGCGCGCGACGCCTACGCCCGCTTAGCGGCGGATTATCCCGATAACCGGGAGTATCGCGTCCAGTTGGCCCAGTGCCACCATAGCTACGCGGTCGGCTTGAACGAATTGGATCGCGTGGCCGAGGCCGAAGGCGAATACCGCATCGCCTTGCAAATCCGGCGGCAACTCGTCCTCGACTCGGAGGCAAGCCCCGACGATCGATTTCGGCTCGGCTGGACGCTGAACAACCTCGGCAACCTCGCGGACGAGAACGACCGCACGACCGAGGCGGAACGTTTGCTACGGGACGCGATGGACATCTGGGACGCGCTCGCGGCGGATTTCCCCGA
The DNA here is from genome assembly GCA_964453375.1 of uncultured Alcaligenaceae bacterium. Taxonomy (GTDB): domain Bacteria; phylum Planctomycetota; class Planctomycetia; order Gemmatales; family Gemmataceae; genus Limnoglobus. The sequence continues at coordinate 11,202 of CAYVRB010000090.1, read as the reverse complement.
TCATCGGCATTACCAGCACAAATCGTCCTGGGTCCATATGAACTACGCTCTGCTGCTGCGGAAACTCCGTCGCGCGCCCGCCGCCGAAGAACACGCACGAACCGCCCTGCGCATCCGCGAGCGACTGCTGGAACGGTATCCCGCCGATCCCCGTTATCGCGCGGATTACGCGTCGGGCCTCGAAAACCTGGCCGATTTTCGCCGACGTCGCGGCGACCCGGCGGAAACGGAACGACTCCACCGCAAGGCCCTCGAATACTGGACCGCGTTGGCCTCGGATTTCCCCGCCGTCGACAGTCATCGCTCTCGGAAAGCCGACGCACACCGGACAATCGCGGATTTCGATGCCAAAGCCGGTCGCCTCGACGACGCCCTCGCTCAATACCGCGACGCGATCCGCGTTTCCGAACGCCGACACGCCGCCGATCCGACGAATCTCGAGACGATCGAACTGCTCCACGAATGCCACGAACGAATGGGCAGGCTCGCCGAACGTCTCGAATCCTGGGAACAGGCCCGCGCCGATCGTCATCTCGCTTTGCGCTACGCGACGCTCCTGCACGACCGCGATCCGCAGGACATCGACTACGCGCGATGGCGCGCCGCCGCGCAGTACGCTCTCGGCTTGCTCGAAACGAGGGCGAATCGAATCGCGGAAGCCCGGGAACTGTTCGAGTCCGCTGCCAAACTCCAGGACGAATTGGTCCTCGACGATCCCGATGACAAGGACTTTCGATTCGAACTTGCGAATAGTCTGCAGAACCTTGGCAACCTGGCGGCCGCGGCCGGCGACTGGCCCGCGGCCGAATCGCGATACGCCCGGGTCTTGGTTCTTCGTCGCTTGTCCGACCCGGAATCCTGGCCGAGCTTCCAGGCGCAATTCCTGCTCGGTCGAGCGTTGGCGAGGCAACAACGCTGGTCCGACGCGGAGCCACACCTGCTCGCAGTTCAGGAACGATTCGCGCGCGATCCCGGCGCCGTACCGAAATCGCACAGCGCGATCGCCTTCGAGAACGGCATGATTCTGGCCGCGCGCTTCCTCGCGATCGGCGAGACCACCCGAGCGGGAGCGATCCTTCGAATTTTGCCGCGCGAAGTCGCACCGCGGCCGCGCGTAATCCAATCCGAATCAGAGCGGTCTCGACGATAGGCGATCGCGAAATGATCCGATTTCATCGTTGAATTGCGATGGCGGCCGGCGGACCAAATACCATCGTCCCGAACTGTGCGGAGAAAGGAGCCATCCCGCTCCCTCACCCGATCCCCGCGATTTCCGCCAGCGAGTCGTTCACGATCAGCGTCCGCTCCAGAGGAACCGCCGGCGTCGGCGGGTCCAACTTCGGCGACGGGGTCGCCACGTCCACGCCCGGCATCAGTTCCACCATCACGCGCAGGATGTTGTCGCGGATGTCCAGGAACGCCGTCGCCGCCACCGGATCGAACTGCCGGCCGATCTGCCGCGCGATCTCGGCGAACGCCACCTCCGGCGGCTTCCCCTTCTTGTTCTCGTGGTACGGCCGGTCGCTCGTCATCGCGTCGAAGGCGTCGCACACCGCCACGATGCGCGCCAAGAGCGGAATCTCCTCGCCCGCCAGGCGGTCCGGGTAGCCGGTGCCGTCCCAGCGCTCGTGGTGGTTGCGGACGATCGGGATGATCGGCGCCAGCTCCGGGATGCCCGCGAGGTAGTGCGCGCCGAGCGTGGTGTGCGCCTGCATGTCGGCGAATTCCTTCGCGGTCAGCCGGCCGGGCTTCTGCAGGATCGCGTCGGCGATGCCGATCTTGCCGATGTCGTGCAGCGGCGTGCCGAGGCGGATCAGCTCCATCTGGTCTTCGGGCAGGTCCAGCTTCTCGGCGAGCATCGTGGAGTACTGCGTCACGCGGCGCGTGTGGCCGCCGGTGTAGCGGTCCCGCAGTTCCACCATGTCCGCCAGCGTCGTGATCGTCTTCAGGAAGAGGTCCCGTTGCTGGCGCAGCAGGTGCGCGCACTCGATGGCCGAGGACATGTGCGCCGCCAGGGCGTCCGCGAACATCAGGTCGCTCTCGGTGAACGCCGACTGGTAGACGCTGCGGTCCAGGTGCAGCACGCCGATCTTGCGCCGCGGCGTCCGCAGCAGCACGCACAGCACCGAGCCCATCGCGCCGTCCGAAATGCTCTGCGTGATCTGCTGCTCGTCGTCGCGGACGTTCTTGAAGAGCATCGACTCGCCGGAGGCGAAGGCGCGCTGCGTGAGGCGCTTGCTGAAGGGGAAGCGGTTGCCCGGCTCGCGAGGTCCTACGGCCAACGACCGCAACCGCAGCCGCGGCTCCTGCGCGTCCTCGCCCTCCGCCAGAATGATCGCCCCGCGCTGCGCGTCCAGCACGCTCACCGCGTCGTTCAGGATGTTGTCGAGGAGTTGGTCTTCGCTCTGCAGGTGGACGAGGTGCTGCCCGGCGCGCAGGAGCGCGATGAGCTGGTCGCCGGCGCGCGGCGGCTGGTCGGTGGCCACCGCGGCGCCGGGGGTCCGGTGCACGGTGCTGAGCACCGACGAGATCGACGCGGTGCCGACCGACGACGGGATCGCGAGCTTGGCGGCGAGGGTGAGCTGGTCGGACGGCGGACCTTCGAGCGTGGCTTCGGTGAACTCGACGATCATGGCCACCTTGCCGAACTGCACGATGTCGCGCGGGCGGACGGGGTGGTCTTCGTTCGGCGGGACGCGCTGGCCGTTGACGTAGGTGCCGTTGGTGCTGGCGAGGTCGATGACGGTCCAGGCGCCGTCGTTGCCGATGCGGACCTCGGCGTGTTTGCGGCTGACGGAGCTGTCGTCGAGGACGATTTCCAGCGACGAGAGCCGTCCGGAGCGCAGGAGGTGCTCGGAGTGCCAGACTTTGCCTTTGATGGTTCCGCTGACTCCGCGTAACCGTATGCCCCGCTTCACGTTGGCGTCCTCACCCCGGTGCGTCGGTCGGGCGAACGGCAGGCGAACGCGCCTGCCACGGCCCGGAATGATCGGCTGAATCGTAGAACGGAAAGCGGCGTCGGGCGCGGCCTTATGGAAAAGACGGAATCCCGGCCGGGACGGATTCGACAGGCGGCGCCGGAAATTCCGGCAGTGGTCGAGTCGGTCAAAATGTGACCCGTATATTGTCCTCGAATTCGCTCGCGAGGGACTCACTTGGCCGACAAGGTCGTCCCCATCCTACGGCAGGCGGTCCTCTGCGAACGGATCGAATCCGATCGCGACGGCCGTCCGTTCTGTTTTGTTCCGATTCACACGATCCGGTTCCCGCCGGGGGTGGCCGAAAACTATCGTCCGCCGACGTTGCACCTTTACATTCAGTTGCAGGAAGCCTTGGGAGCGTTTAATCTGAAAGCGGTGCTTTGCCGTGAACGGATCGAAACCGAACTCTGGCGGTCGGATCCCGAATCGGTCGTCTTCGATGGCCGCGACAACCAGATCTGGCCGTTGGAACTCGACGTGGAACTCGCGGATTTGGTGATCCCGGGACCGGGGGATTACGAAATGTGGGTCTTCGCCAATCACGTGAATCTTCACAATCCCAAGCGGCAGCCCGGCTGGCCGTTTCCGCCGATCCGTTTTAAGGCCCTGGGTCCCGATGGCACCGAAGGAGGTGTCGTATGAGTCACGAATTGATCCGCGTCGGCGGCCCACTTCAACGCGTCAAGCTGACGATGAAGCCGTGTCAACCCATGGAGGGGCCGATCACGGATGGGCCGTTGATTCGTGTCGGCCACCCGATGCAACGGGTGGCGGTCGAAATGAAACCGGTCTCGACGCCATATTTGCAGCTCACGTTCGGCGTGGACCCGGACTTCGGCCTGTCCCCAGAAGCGATCCTGGCGAAGGTCGTGCCGGTCTTGGAGTTGGTGAAGGGGCTGGGTTTCACGTGGGACCGAACGGATGCAAACGGTGTGGCGGGAAGAATCGCGATCCGACTGGTGCCGACGACTACGGAGGCGGCCGGCAAACTCTCGTGGCTGAAGGATATGCTGACTCCCGTGTTCGCCGAACTGCGCGACGTTTCGGCCCCGGTCATGAGCGAAATCCCGGCGCTGAAAGTGTGAAGCGATGGACGAAGTGAAATTGCCGACCGTGGACGAGATCCGCCAATTGCCACGATGGGCGAGGGTGGCGTTCGCGGCGCGTTGTGCGCGACGGGCGCTGCCCCATTTCCTTGAAAGTTGGTCGGACGCGCCCGCGAATTCTCGTGCGGCGGTCGAGTACGCGATTCATTTGGCGGAAACAGTTCGCGAGCCGTTTGAAAACAACGCCGCCGTATCAGCGTTCCATCAATATGCCGGAGACACGTTGAAGGTGGTGAAGGACTCGCCGTCGACCGTGGCATCCTACGCGGCGACGGCCGCATTCAATGCATTGAATGCAACGATATATGCGTGTTGGACCGACGAGGACGAAGACACGAACGCCACCGAGATCTGCGACTATAGTCATGCGGCGGCGGTAGCCGCGAGATGGTCCGGTGTATCGACCTTCGAGATTCTCAATGACTTTGAATTGTTGCGAAATCGGGTTCAATGGGAAAACTGGAATCACCAGACGGCGGTGCCGGCAACCGTGTTTCCACCAATAACAATTACCAATGCAATCGATACATTCGCGGCTGCTCCAAATGCTGTTGATCGTTCAAAATCCTTGAACGGATTGTCCGAGGCCGACCTCGTCATCCGCGCCTTTCTCCGAGACGGAGTCGATCCCACGATCGCCAAGGACAAACTCCTCGCGATCTACAACGCGATGAACGAGTACAGCATCGCGAAGTATGGCAAGGCCATCACCATCAAGGATTTTCAGGAACACGTGATGGCCGGAGTGCCGGCGGGGGTGTGCGGATGACACCCGACTTCGAAACGGATTTTGAACTCCCCGTCGTCGCGGAACACGAACTCCGGCTGACATGCGAGCTGACGCCGGAGGAGCGTGCGGAATTGCTGCGGCTCTGTCTTGTGGCGACCGAACACGCGCCGGAAGCGGCCATCGCCACCCTCGCCCCCGTGGAGTTCTCCGACGAGCTGTTCCGGGACGATTTGGAACAAGCCCAAACTCGGCACATCGAGCGAGCCGAACGCGTTCGGGTGGAAAGAGCCGCTCAACCGCCGACACCGAAACAAATCGAAGACGCCGCCGCGCCGTTGGGACGGCGATTGCAGGAACTCATCGCCGAGTACGTTCTCGATTGCGGTCCGATCACGATTCGCGAAGTCGATTCGACGGAATAATCCTCCTTCCACAGCCCATAGACTATCCCTCCCGCCTTTCCCGGAGTTCCCCCATGCGCACGCTCTTCGCCTTCCTCCTGCTCGCCCTGCCGCTCGCCGCCGCGGAGCCGGACAAGGACGGCTTCGTCCCGCTCTTCAACGGCAAAGACCTGACGGGCTGGCACAACGTCAACTGCGCCCCCTCCACCTTCTACGCGAAGGACGGCGAGATCGTCACCACCGGCAAGCCCACCGGCTACCTCCGCTCCGACAAGCAGTACGAGAACTTCATCATGGAAGTGGAGTGGATGCACGTCGAGCCGACCAAGATGGCCAACAGCGGCATCTTCGTCTGGGGCGATCCGATCCCGGCCGTCGGCACCGGGTACACCCGCGGCATCGAGGTGCAGGTGCTCATCAACTACAAGCCCGAGGACGGCTGGGCGACGAGCCACGGCGACCTGTTCAGCATCTGGGGCGCGAAGTGCAAGCCGGACCGCCCGCACCCGAAGGGGATCGAGCGCTGCCTGCCGAGCGAGGAGCGCGTGAAGGGGGCCGGGCAGTGGAACCATTACAAGATCGTGGCGCAGGACGGCGTCCTCAAGCTGCACGTCAACGGCAAGGAAGTGTCCGGCGTCAGCCAGAGCAACCCGCGCAAGGGCTACCTCGCGCTCGAGAGCGAAGGGGTGGAGTGCCACTTCCGCAACCTGAAGATCAAGGAGCTGCCGAGCACGAACCCGAAGCCGGAGGAGATCGCGAACGTGGACGCCGGGCACAAGGCCCTCTTCGACGGGCTGACGATGGCGGGCTGGAAGGGCGAGGGCTGGAAAGCCGGCGGATCGTTCCGTTCGAGCGGGGCGAACGACCTGACGATGACGGGGAAGATCGGGAAGGGCGAACTCGTCTTCGACTGGAAGGTGCCGGCGAAGGCGGAGAAGCAGGAGTGCGGGATCGAGATCGGCGGCAAGTCGGCCACGTTGAAGCAGCCGCCGGCGGGCAAGCCCGGCGCGTGGTCGCGCGCCAAGGTGACGCTGGCGACGATCACGGAGCCGGCGCCGCTGACGATCAAGGGCGTCGAGGGGATGGAGATCATGAACCTCTTCTTCGCGCCGGCGAAGTGAGGCTATGATGGAGCCGGGAGGAATAGCGATGACGACGCTGACGCCGGAACTGATCGCGACGCTGCGGCAGCTCTCGCCCGACGACAAGGATCGGGCGATCGACGTGCTGACGGAGGACGACGGCCCTCCGGAGACTCGGACGCCGGAGGAGTGGGCGAAAGAGATTGCACGCCGGATCGAGGACGTGAACTCGGGACGTGTGAAAGTACTCGATCGTCAAGAGGCGGATCAGCAAGTTCGGGAAGCGCTGCGCGCGCGGGGCTTTGAACTGTGAAGCTGTTCATCCTTCCGGCCGCGAACGAGGATCGATTTGAAGCCTTGTCGTGGCTGATGGAACGTGGCTGGTATCGCGCGGCCGGATTGCTGTGGAATGCGTGGGACGAAGCGCTCGATGAGATTGCCGCGTCGCCACGTCGGTTCCCGCCGGTCGAGTCGGCGCCGACGGGAATGGAAGTGCGGGAGTATTTCCTTCTCAAGCTCGGCTACCGCGTCGTTTTCGAGGTTCGATCCACCGAAGTCCGCATCGTCTCGTTCGGCCGTTTTCGTCGCCACGATCGTCTGTGGATGGATCGATTGGAACCGGGAACCACCGATTGATACCGATCAAGAGTATTTGGACATGCGCATCCTCTCCGCCCACAAGAAACCGATCACCGCGCTGGCGTTCTCGCCCGACGGCGCGCTCCTCGCCGAGGCGGCGCACGGCGGCAAGGTCCGCGTCTGGAACGTGGCGAGCGGCGAAGTGATCCACACTTTCGACGAGGCCAAGGGGCTCTTCCCGAACCAGGTGAAGGTCGCCTTCGTCGGCCGGAAATACTTCGCTGTGGCGAACGAGCGTGCGGCCCTGATCGACCTCAAGGACGGCACACGGACAAAACTTCCTGGGAAATCGTCGAGCTTCCATGTTCTGAGCACATCAATCGACGGCAAGCAGATGGTCTCCTCCGGTGATAACTTTCAAAGGTGGAATCTCGCCAAACGGGAACTTCTGAAAAGCGAAGTTCTCTTCTCCAAACGATTGGCACAGATGAAGACATTTCCTGCTGCAGCAATCGATCCGAGCGGAAAGCGCTTCGCCGCCTGCCGGAAGAACTGGGATCATGGCAATTCGTGCGATATTGCCGTCTTCGATACCAAAACCGAAAAGACGATCGCCACCTTCGAGTGGACCGGCCACGAAGCGAAGCGTCTCGCGTTCCATCCCACGCGTCCGCTGCTCGCCGGCGCCTGCGGGCCGGTACTGCGCGTCTGGAACCTCGAATCGAGCGAGGAAGTCGCGGCGATCAAGGTCGGCAAGCTGCACCACTTCGGCGCGGCCTTCTCGCCGTGCGGGCGTTACCTCGCGGCCGTGAGCAAGGACCGCACGGTCCGCTTCTGGAGCGCGAACACGTTCGCCGAGGCGGCCGTCTTCGATTGGGAGATCGGCAAACTCTTGGACCTGGCGTTCTCGCCGGACGGCACGGTCTGCGCCGTGGCGAGCGATTCGGGAAAGATCCTGCTGTTCGACGTGGAGTAATCCGCGGTCATTTCTTCTTCAGCATCGCATCCAGGAACTCGTACGCCGCGATGCGCTCGGCTTCGGGCCATTCGTGGCCGGCGTCGGGATACACGGCCTTCAGCTTCTCCGGCACGCCGAGCTTCGCGTACACCGGCGCCGCCTTCGCGATCACGTCCTTCACGCCGCTCACCTCGAAGTTCGCGTCCTTGAGCGGCGACATCGCGAAGACCGCCCGCGGGCAGATCGCCAGGATCACGTCGTCGAAATCGAACGGCATCCGCTTCGGGTCGTTGCCGTACTCGCTGGCGATCCGCGGCATGTAGCGGTCGCTCGTCCAGCCCTTGAGGTTGCCGCCGTAGTATTTGTGGAAGCTGTTGAAGCCGCAGCTCGACACGGCCACCTTGAGGCGCTCGTCGAACGCGGCCGTGTAGAGGCTGTTGTGCCCGCCGAGCGAGTGACCGATGACGCCGAGGCGTTCGCCGTCGACTTCGGGCAGCGATTGCAGCAGATCGACCGCGCGCAGGTTGTTCCAGATCGCCTTCATGGTGCCGGACTGGTAGAGGCCGGCCTTGAACGCGGGCAGGAAATCGTACTTGTACTCGCCAAAGCTCGGGTAGTCGGGCGCGAGGCAGACGTAGCCGCGCTTCACGAGGTGCAACGCTTGCTGCTTCGACTCCTGTTTGCCGAGGCCGACCGGCTCGTCCTTGCCGATGGCGATGGTCTGGTGCAGGCAGAGCGCCGCCGGGTTCTTCTTCGCGCCGTTCGGAATGAGCAGCCAGGCCGGCACGCGGTCGCCCGTCTCGACGGCGAAGGTGATCTTCTTGCGAACGTAGCCGTCGAGCTTTTCTTCGGACACGACCTTCACGTCGAGCGGCACGAGCCGGTCCTTGCCGGGCATCGGCCCCATCGCGAGTTCCATCTTCTTGAGTAGGGCCGGCCGATCGGGCGCCTGGGCGAACGCGAAGGTTGGAAGCAGCAGGACGACCGCAATGGCGATTCGCATCTCGAAACCTCCCAGAGATCCACCGCGGAGGACGCAAAGGACGCGGAGAAAACCATGAAATTGATTTCTATAATCTTACATTCTGCGTCCTCCGCGATCTCCGCGGTGAACATTCTTACTTCTTCGGAATGATCCCCGCCGCCGCGAGTCCATCCAGCACGAACTGCACCGCGATGCCCGCGAGCACGAGGCCCAGGATGCGCCCCAGCACGTGGATGCCCGTCGTGCCCAGGCGGCGCTGGATCGGATCGGCGAGGCGGAATGTCAGGAAGCAGAGCAACCCGGTGACGGCGATGGCGGCGAAGACGCTGGCCATCTGCACGGGGCCTTCGGCCCGCGCCATCAGCACGGCGACGGTCGAGAGCGCCGCCGGCCCGGCGAGCAACGGCACCGCCAGCGGCGTGATCGCCACTTCGCCCGTCGTGGCGCTGGCCTCCTCCTCCGACGGCTGGTGTTCGGCGGTGCCGGTCTCGGAGCGGATCATGTCAAGCGCGACGAGGAAGAGGATGATGCCGCCGGCGATCTGGAAGGCGGGGAGCGTGAGGTTGAGGGCGCGGAAGAGGGCGTTGCCGACGAGGGCGAAGCCCATCATCGTGAGCGTGGCGGCGAGGGCGGCGACGAACGCGGTGCGGCGGCGACGCGCCGGCGTGTAGTTGGCCGTGAGCGCGAGGAACGCCGGCACCGTGCCCGGCGGATCGACGAGGAAGAGGATCGACACGAACGCGGTGACGGCGAAATCGACCATGGAGAAGAAATACGAAGAAGAGTCTTCACCGCGGAGGACGCAAAGATCGCAGAGAGAAAACCGAAGAGTGTTTGAATTCTTCTCCGCGTTCTCCGCGTCCTCCGCGGTGAATCATGTCTTTTCACGCGCGCCGCAGGTGCTCGACCGTTCCGTCGGTTTCGATGATGACGGCGTCGGCCATGTCCAGGAACAGGCCGGTCTCGACGACGCCGGGGATGCCCTTCAGGAACAGGTCGAAGTCGGCGGGGTGTTCGAGGCCGTCGACGAGGACGTGGATCAGGTGGTTGCCGTTGTCGGTGACGGCCGGGGCGTCGCCGTCCATCAGTTGCTCGGACTCGAAATCGACTTCGCCGAGCATGTGGCGGACGAGCGCGGTGGCGAACGGCACGACCTCGACGGGCACGCGGCCGCGCGAACCGAGCAGCTCCACGCGCTTCTCGGCGACGCGCTCCGGGCCGATCAGGATGACGAACTGCTTCGCGGCGAGCGCCACCACCTTCTCGCGCAGGAGCGCCCGGCCATAGCCCTTGATCATGTTCAGGTCGGGGTCGACTTCGTCGGCGCCGTCGACGGCGAGGTCGAGCGGGATGGCGCCGTCGAGGTCGACGACCGGCACGCCGAGGGAGCGCGCCATCGCGTCGATCTTGAGGGAGGTGGGCACGCCGACGATTTGGAGGCCGGCCTGCACGCGCTCGCCGAGGCCGCGCAGGAAGCGCTCCGACGCGGCGCCGGAACCGAGGCCGAGCTTCATGCCGGGCTTCACGAGATTCAACGCGGCCTCGACGTTCGTCATGACAAGTTCCTTTGAACTCGGGTCCCCTCTCCCCCGGCTTTGCGGGGGAGAGGGTTAGGGTGAGGGGGTCTTCGCGATTGCAAAACCTTCAACCTGCTATCGATAGTCTAGGGGGCCCCGCCCCCCCCCCACCCCCGCAAAGCCGGGGGAGAGGGAGGAGATCGGTTACTGTTTCTCGGCTACGGAGATCCCGAGTTCCATCAACAGGGCTTGCACCTTCTCGCCGATGAGATCGCGCACCTTGCGGAACTCCTCCGGCGGCATCTCGCGGGGGTCGGGGATCTGCCAGTCGATCCGGCGCGCCGCGTGCACGAGCGGGCAGGCGTCGCCGCAGCCCATCGTCACGGCGGCGTCGATCGCTTGGCCGTCGAACGGCTCCAACCCCTTCGAGGCGTGCGTGGAGAGATCGTAGCCGAGTTCCGCCATCGCCGCCACGGCTTTCGGGTTCACCTTGCCGCTCGGCCGGCTGCCGGCGGAGTGTGCAACGACGCGGTCGCCGCCGTGGATCGTCGCGAACGCCTGCGCCATTTGGCTGCGATTGCTGTTCTCGACGCAGACGAACAGGACGGAAATCTTCTTAACGGACATGGTGCCCCCATTGGTTTCCGAGATCACGAAAGCCCGAAACGGCGAAAGCCCGAAATCAGAAAAGAACTCGGTCAGATTCGGGATTTCGTACTTTCGGGTTTTCGTGACCTCTTGGGATCGTTTTTCGAGATCACGAAAGCCCGAAACGGCGAAAGCCCGAAACGGCGAAAGCCCGAAACGGCGAAAGCCCGAAACGGCGAAAGCCCGAAATCAGAAAAGAACTCGGTCAGATTCGG
>CAYVRB010000089.1:14163-20066 GCA_964453375.1 uncultured Alcaligenaceae bacterium | reverse complement strand
CGAACCGCCTCGGATCGCGTCGCGAACTTGCCGTCCTGCACGTAGCGGTCGAAGCGTTCCAACAGATCGGCTTCGAGCGAGACCGAGAAGCGGGTGACATCGGACACGGCGCGACCCCGCAGATCGAATGATTCGTGACGGTGGCGATCCGTCGAGGCGAGCGCGAGAAGCGCCCGTGAAAAGTCTATTGGATACGATTGCCGACCGCTCGAATTCCGCGGGATGATCCGCCGGACCGGTATCCGACGGCGGGGCGATGCGGTACTCTTAGAGTATCCCTCTTCCCGCGAGCCGCCTCGATGGCCGACCGGACCCGCCGCTCCCAGTTCGTCGCCCTCGCGATCGTCCTCGCGTTCGGCGGCGGTGCGGCCACTTGGTATTTTGGGTTCCGGGATGCACCGCCTCCCGAGAACCCGGTCGATCCGATCGTCCGCGACGAAGCGCCGCCCGATCCGCGAACCACGTTCTCCACGCCGTTCCGCAACGTGAAGCCGGAGGTGAAATATACCGGCGATGCCAGCTGCGCCGGCTGCCATCCGAAGCACGACGCCGACTATCACAAGCACCCGATGGGGCGATCAGCCGCCCGCGTCGGCCGGCCGGGGGCGCCGGAAAACTACGACGCGAACAATCCGTTCACCGCCCAAGGCTACACGCTGCGTGCCGAGCGCGGCGCGGCCGGCGACCGGCACGTCGTGTCCGCGAAGGACGGCGCCGACCGTCCACTGCCGGACCACGCGATGCTCGCGACGATCGCCATCGGTTCGGGCACGCGCGGCCGGTCGTACTTCGCCATCGAAGACGGCGCCGTGTTCCAGACTCCCGTGAGCTGGTACGGCCAGACGATGCAGAAGTGGGACTTGTCGCCGAGCTACGACTTGAGCAGCGGCGGCCGCCGAATGGTCCGCAAGGAGTGCGTGTATTGCCACGTGAACCACGTGGATGCCGTGACGGGTTCGCCGAACCGGATCGTTGGCGGATCGTTCCCGGAGCAGTTGAACGTGGGCTGCGAACGCTGTCACGGGCCGGGGGAACTCCACGTGCGCGAGCGCACCGACGGCGTGAATCCGGCGGGCGTGGATACGTCGATCGTGAATCCGAAGCACCTCTCGCACGAACTGCGCGGCGCGATCTGCCAGCAATGCCACCTGCAGGGCGAGGAACGGATCACGCGGCGCGGGCGGGACATATTCGAATTTCGTCCGGGCCTGCCGTGGGAACAGTTCGTCTCCGTCTTCGTCCGGCATCCGAGCATCACGGATTTCCACAAGTCGGTCGGGCAGTTCGACCAGATGCACGTGAGCAAGTGTTTCACGGGGAGCGGGGGGAAACTGGATTGCACGGGCTGCCACGACGCGCACGCGAAGCCGGAGCCGGGGGCGGCGGATGCGTTCTATCGGACGCGCTGCCAGAGCTGCCACGAGTCGAAGGGCTGCACGGCGCCGCCGGCGGACCGGACCGCGAAGGCGGACAGTTGCATCGCGTGCCACATGCCGAAGGCGGATAGCTCGAACATCGTGCACACGGCCGTGACGGACCACCGCGTCCTTCGCCGGCCGGGCGACGGCGGCGCGTCGAAGGGAATGCTGCCGCCCGACGCCGATCCGATCGTGCCGTTCGCACGGACGCGCCACGCGCCCCCGGCCGAGGAACTCGGGCGCGATCTGGCGATCGCGTTCGCCAAGACGCTCGCGAAGATGCCCGGCGGCCGAACGGTCTATCACGCCGAGGCCGAGGATCGCCTGACGCGCTCCTTGAAACGGTGGCCCGGCGACGCCCCGGCGTGGGACGTGCTCTCGCGGATGGCGTCGCGCGTCGATGCGCCGGACCGCGCACTGGACGCGGCGCGCAAAGGTTTCCAACTCGACGGTGAATCCGAAAACTCGACGATGGTCCTCGCCGACGCCCTCGTCGCGAACCGCAAGTTCTCCGAAGCGCTCGCGCAGGCGGACCGACTGGTGGCGATGAATCCGCGCCTGGTCGAGCACCGGCTGCTGAAGGCGCGGACGTTGATCTTGATGGCGGATTGGTCGAAGGCCGAGGCGGCGTGCCGCGAGACGCTCGCGATCCATCCCCTCTTGCCCGAAGCGCACTTATTGCTCGCGCACTGCCGGGAGCGCCAGGGCGATCGGAGTGGAGGCGACGCGAGCCTGGAGACTGCGATCCGGCTGGCGCCGAAGCCGTCGGTGAAGGAGGATTATCGGCGGTGGTATCGGGGCCAATCGCGTTGAAGGGGACTCCATGCGCCGGATCGGACGGATCGCCCTGTTCGCCCTCGCCCTCGCCGGGATCGGCGTGGGCGTCGGGATGTTCGTGGCGGAATGGCGACACGACGCGCGGATTCGGGAGGCCGAAACCGCGCTCGACGCCGACGACGCGGATCGCGCCCGCGGGTTGCTGGTCGCGGCCGCCGGCGCCCGGCCGGAGAGCGGTCGCGTGCAATTCCTGTCCGCCCGCGCCGCGCGCATGACCGGCGATATCGCCGCCGCCCGCAAACACCTCGCGAACGCCAAGCGGCTCGGCTGGGTCCCCGAGGCGATCGATCTGGAATCGGGCCTGATCCAGGCGCAGACCGACGCCCTCGCGCCGGAGTACGACTACCACTTGCGAAAGTGCCTGCGCGAAGGCCACCCGGACGCGATGTACATCGCGCAGGTCTTGGCGTATCGGGATTTCGCGATGTTTCGGCTCTCGGACGCCGTCCGTTCCACGGAGATTTGGACGACCGCCGCGCCCGGTTCGGCACGGGCGTGGGCGCTGCGCGGCGATGTCTGCGACAAGGCCCGCCTCAAGCCCCAAGCCATCGAAGCGTATCGAAAGGCGCACGACCTCGATCCGCCCAATCCCGCGCACCTCTTGGCGCTGACGCGCCTCCTCCTCAATACGAAGGTCCCGCCGGACGATGTGGCCGCCCTGCTCGAACCGGCGTTGGCCGCGGCGCCGGACAACGACGACATCGGTCTGCAACTGGCCCTCTGCCGCATCGAACAGGCGCGGCCGGACGCCGCGATCGCCCTCGTCGAGGGAATCTTGAAGCGACGGCCGGAGTCGTTGTCGGCACTGCAATTGAAGGGTCGGATCGAATTGACCCGCGATCGCCCCGACGCCGCCCTGGCCCCGTTGCGGCGCGCCGTCGAACTCGGCCCATACAATCCCGACCTGCTCTATCTCCTGATGCAGGCGCTCAACCGCACCGGCCCCGCGACCGAAGCGTCGGCCATCGAAGCGCGCTGGAAACGCGCCAAGGCCGATCTCGACAAGCTCGCGGAAACCACGCGCGAGATCACGCTCGCTCCCGCGAACGCCGACTCGCGCAGCCTGGCCGGCGAACTCTGCCTCCGCAACGGCCTGGAGAAGGAAGGGCTGCAATGGCTGGAATCGGCGCTCAAGCTCGATCCGAGCCACGCCCCGACGCACCGACGGCTCGCCGAGCGCGCCGAGAAGGCCGGCGACCGCGAGAAGGCCGCCCGGCACCGCGAAATCGCCGAGCGCGCGTCGAAATCGAAATGACCGCCCGCGGTTCCCCTTGACGGCGCGCCCGCGCTTTCGCGATCATCGGCGCCCGATGCTCCTCGAAACGCCGCAGTGTCTGCTCAGTTGTTCGGGCCGCGTCGCGCACCTCGAACTCCGGGGCGCCGCGCTCGCCGACGTGGCGCGGGCGCTCGCCGCGATCCGTGCCCATCCGTTCGTCGAAATCTTGGTCGTCCACGGCGGAGCGAACGCGATCGACGACGCGACGACGGCCGACCCGATCGACGGCGCGAACGACGGCGCGAACGACGGACGGCGGCTCCTTCGCGATTGGGAAGCATCGCCCGTCGTCACGCTCGCGTACCTTACCGGCCCGACCACCGGCCGCTGGTTCGAGTTGGCGCTCGCCTGCGATTACCGCGTCGCCGTCGCGACGCCGGACGCCGGGATCGGATTCCACGACAAGCCGCGCTGGGGTTCGTTCGCGCGCCTGCGCCGGTTGATCGGGCGCGACGACGTCGGCGGCGTGACGCCGCGCGAAGCCCAGGCGATGGGCCTCGTCGATGCGGCCTGCTGCGAACGCCGTGCGAAAATCGAATTGAATTCGTGGATCGACCGGCTGGAAGACCGACCGCGCAAGCGCCGCCATTCGTGGTGGGCCGAGCGCCGCGCCGCCGGCGCGGATTCGCGCGAACTCGCCGCGTTCCTCGCCGATGTGGAATCCGACGCGACACGCATCCACGATCGCCGCGAACTCCCGCTCGACGCGATCGAACTGCGCCGCTGCCCGCAAGCCGTCCCGTTCGCCGTCGAATTCCTGCTCCGGGGCGGAACTGTCGTCACCGACGATCCCGAGGCGATCGGCGAGCGCCTCGACGAACCGCTCGCACGCGGGCGTGTGACGCCGCTGGAGGCGGAGCAGGCGCGGAATCGCGTTCGCGGGACCGGCCGCGCGAAGCTCGTGCTCGAAGGGGAATCGAACGAACCGTTCGCGATCGTGCGGGCCGTGCTGGCGCCGCACGTCCGGCCGATTCGCCTCGGATTTCCCGTGCGGCCCGAGAGCCGCGTCGTTGAACTGACTACGGGAACCGCGAATCCATCTCTCTCGGATTTGATGGTCGCCGTTGGGTACGATCCCATCGAAGTTCCCGATGCGCCCCTGCTCGCGATTCGCCCCGCGCTCGCCGCGTACTGGGACGAAGCGCTGCGCCTGGCGGCCGAAGGACACGCCTTCGATCGGATCGCCGCGGCGAGCGCCGCCGTCGCCCGGCACGCGCCGCTGCGCACGCTCGACGCGCTCGGCGCCGTCGCCGCCGCGACGCTCGCGCCCCGGCTGCGGCCGTTCGCCGACGCCTGCCTCCACGAAATCTTCTACCACGCCGACCGGCCGCACGAAACGAACGCGCTCGCCGCCGCGATGCTCGGCGCCGGCCCGCGCGCGATGATCGAAGAGGACGACCACGAGGAACTCGCCGACGATGCGGCGCGGGAATTGATCGTCCGCCGGCTCCGTGCCCGCATCGCGGACTTGGACCCCGCGATCGCTCGAGCGGCGGGATTCTCGGCTGAACGAGCGGCCCCGCGATCGATACCCGCCGACCGAAGGGCCGCCTAATATCACTTCACGGTCAGCTTCACGATCAAGAACTCGTTGACGTTCTTGTACTTCTTCGACGGCTTCTCCGGCCACGACACTTCGGCCTCGACGCCCGCTTTCGCCATCGTCTCCGCCAGCATCACGCCGTAGATCGCCGCGTGCGTCGGATCCTTCGGCGATTGCCCCGGCTCCACCGGCTTGTCCTGGGCCCCGTAGCTCAAGAACACCGGCGCGTCGTCCTTCGTCACCAGTTCGATCGGCGAATACTCCTTGATCCACGGCAGGATCTTCTCGCGGTTCTCCAGCGCGAGCTGGAACTCCTCGGGCCGCGTCCGCTTGTCGGCCTTGTAGCCGAACGCGTGCCCGCCGTACACCGCGTTCGGCATCCACTCCTTCAACTGCTTCGGATCGAGCGAGGTCTGCGCGCCAATCACGGCGGCGGCGGTCAGCCGCGTCGATTCGCGCGCGATCGGGTCGTCGCTCTTCGGGTCGGCGAGGTCGTCGTGCAGGGCGAGCCAGAGCGAGGTGCAGGCACCGGCGGAGCCGCCGGTGGCGCCGACGCGGGTCTTGTCGAGGTTCCATTCCTTCGCCTTCGACCGCAGCACCTGGAGCGCGCGGGCCGCGTCGTGGAGCGGCGCCTTCACCGGCGGGGAGACGTTCTGCTCCATCGCGTGCTGGATGAAGCGGTAGTTCACCGACGCGACGGAGATGCCGGCGTCCAGGAACGGCTTGATGGCGGTCGTGCCGTAGCCGGACTTGTCGCCGTTCACCCAGCCGCCGCCGTGGATCAGCAGCACGAGCGGCGTCGGCTTGTCGGACTTCGCCTGCCAGAAGT
>CAYVRB010000089.1:0-14153 GCA_964453375.1 uncultured Alcaligenaceae bacterium | reverse complement strand
GGGGAGGGGCTCGCGGTTGGCGCGGGGGGCGGGGGGGGGGGTCGGGCGCTCGACCTGTTTGGGTTCCTTCGCCGGCGCGGCGAGCGCGGCGACGACGCGCGCCGCGACCGCGACGGAGAGGAAGTATCGGATCATGTTCGGCTCCGGGATGGCCCGCGGACGGTTCCCGCGGGCATGGGGGCTTTCTATGAATCGCGGGAATCCGAAAAATCGCCGGGTACAATTCCCGAATCACCGATCGCCTCCCGGACCCGCCCGATGAGCACCCGCCGCCTGATCGCCGTCGCGCTCCTCTCGCTCGCGCCGTTCGTCTTCCTCATCGGCGTCGGCTCGTACCACCTCTATTCCACCGGCTGGGGCTTCCTCGCGTGGTGGCCGATGATGGGCTGCTTCGCGCTCGCGTACTTCTTCGGCTGGCGCTGGACGCGCGGCTCCCGCGCGAAGCTGCTGCCCGACACCGGCGTCGCCGACCCGCCCGCCACCTGGACCGACCGCGACCGGCAGGCGTGGCGCGTCGTCGAAGCCCGCGCCGCCGCCATCAAATCCATCACCGTCGAGGAAGTCGCGGACGCCCACCGCTACGCCGACACCGCCATCTCGCTCGCCCTGGACGTCGCCCGCGTCTACCGGCCCGACGCCGCCGATCCGTTCGGCCACCTCACGCTCCCCGAGATCGTCACTTGCGCCGAACTCGTCGCCCGCGATCTCAACGACCGCGTGACGAAGTACATCCCCGGCAGCCACCTCTTCAGCGTGGACGACTGGAAGTCGGCCAAGCGCGCCGTCGACTGGGGCAAGACCGCGATGAACGTGTCGTGGTTCGCCCGCGCCGTCGTCAACCCGATCAACACCGGCATGCAATACGTCGCCTCCAAGGCCAGCGGTTCGATTCTGAACCGCGTGCAGGAGAACGTGATGCTCTGGTTCCAGACGGCGTTCGTCCACGAGCTCGGCAAGCACCTGATCGAATTGAACAGCGGCCGGCTCAAGGTCGGCGCGGACAAGTACCGCGAACTCGTCGAGCGGAACGGGCCGCCCGGCGATCCGACCTCCCTGACGATCGCGATCGTCGGGCAGGTGAAGGCCGGGAAATCCAGCGTCGCGAACGCGCTGCTCGGCGAGCACCGCGCGGCGACCGACACGCTCCCCGCGACGGCGGGCGCGACGAAGTACGAACTGCGCCTGCCGGACCTGCCGCCGATGACGCTCGTGGACACCGCCGGATACGGCGCGGCGGGTCCGACCGAGGCGGAGGTCGCGAACGCCGTGGCCGTCGCCGAGAACGCCGATTTGATTTTGGTCGTCAGCCACGCGCGCACGGCGGCGCGCGCCGCGGACGTCGCGATGATCGGCCGCCTCGCCGACGCGTTCGCCGCGAAGCCGCACCTGCGCTTCCCGCCCTCGATCGTGGCGCTCACGCACGTGGACCTGCTGACGCCCGCGATGGAGTGGGCGCCGCCCTACGATTGGAAGGCCGGCGAGTGCAAGAAGGAGGAGCAAATGCGCGAGGCGGTGGCCGCCGCGAAATCCGATTTCGGCGAGCGGTTTCCCGTCGTCGTGCCGGTCTGCGCCGAGGCGGGCAAGGAATGGAACGTCCAAGGCGAGTTGATCGAGATGCTGGCCGCCGCGCTGGACGACACGCGCGGCACGGCGCTCCTTAAGGCGTTCCATCGCGAAGGCCGCGCCGGCGCGGCGCGCAAGACCGTCGATCAAGTCCTGAATGCCGGCCGCGAAGCCCTCGGCATCCTGTGGCAGAGCGTCAAGCGCTGACGATCGCGACGCGACCCGTGCCGCCGTCGACGCGCAGCCGCTGGCCCGATCGGATTTGTCTCGTGATCGCCGGCAGCCCGGCCGCGGCTGGCAGGCCGAACTCCCGCGCCACGATCGCCCCGTGCGAGAGTACGCCGCCCGATTCCATCACCAGCGCCGACGCCCGCGCGAACAGCGGCACCCACGCCGGGTCGGTCGACGGGCAGACCAGCACGAACCCGTCCGACACGTCCTTCGCGTCGGTCGGTTCATTCAACACGAGCGCCGGCCCTTCCGCGACGCCGGCCGAGAGCGCCGCGCCCGCGAATTCGACCGCTCCCTCCGGCAACGGCATCGGCCGACCGATCGCGTCCAGGTCGTCCGAGAACAAGACAGGAGGTATTTCGAAGCCAAGTTCGAGCCGCCGCTTCGACCGTCGCGCGGCCGCGATCGCTCGTAGATCGCCCCCCGCGATCAACCGTTCCAACTCCGCCGGCACGAGATAAAAAATGTCACCGTACAACCGATGACGTTGATCCAGTTCGACCAGAATCCGTCTGAGAATCGCGTAGCCGAGAAGGAGATGATGCTTGGCCGTCTCTCGCAGGCCGAGATAGGTCCGCAGTTGATCCAGTCGCAATCGCGCCTGCGATCGCAGCGGTTCCGCGAGTTTCGCCTCGGCCGCGATCCGCTCGAACGCACCGTCGTCCGCCTTCGGCTTCGCCGGCCCCGGCGTCAGGTTTCGCAGGGCCGCGTCGTCCTCGCTCCAACGCGGTTCGGCCAATTCCATCTCGCCGGCGGCGCGATGTCCAAACGATTCCAGGAACGCCCCGCGCTCCATGCGCCCGTGCGCCAGGTCGTGCAGGGCACCGGCCAGATTCGCGCCCGCGTCCGGCTCGGCGCCCAGCGCCAGCTCCGCGACGGCCGACCGCGCCCGGTCCTCGCCCAGTCTCGGCTTCAAGAGAACGACGAGCGCGCTCCAGGTCGCATTCGCGAAGAAGGTCGGCTTCAAGCTCTCGCGCGCGAACTGGACGAGTGCCCGCTCGGTCCAACACGCGAACAGCGCGAGCAATTCCTTCGATTCGACTTTCGAGTAATCCCGCGCCGATTCGGCGCGGGCCGCCGCGACGAACGGCGGCGCGATCGCGGTGCGAAATTCCTCCGCGAAGGTCTCGGCCCGTTTCCCCGTGAGCGAGCCGATCCGCCAGAGCCGCCAGATCGTGCCCGGCAAACGGAGGAGTCCCACGAGGCAGCCGTCCCGCATCGGGTTCGCCACCGGTTGCGGATCGAGCGCGAGGGCGGGATTCTCCTTGTACTTCGCGAACGGGTACTCGATCGGCGGTCGGCGGAATTGCAAGCGCGGCATCCGCGAGAGGTTCGCCATCGGCCGGCCGGCGACGAGGTCGAACGCGGTGAGCGAACCGAGCGCCGGATCGGGATCGCCGCCGAGGTCGCGATTCATGAGGCCGACGCCGCCGTCGGCGGCGAGCAATCGTTGCACGACGGCCCACGTCATCGGCGTCGGTCGCGGCAGGATTTCGCTCAGGTTGTAGCGCACCCACACCGTCCCGCGCGGGTCGGCCTTCGCCTTCAGTTCCGCGACGATCTCGCGCCGGATCGCTTCGCGGTCGGCGTTCGTCGTCGTAATCGGCCGAGCTTGAAGGAGGAAGACCCGGCCGTCCGCGATGGCCCATTCGAGGTCGCGCGGTTGGCCGTAGAACGCTTCGACTTTACGGCCGAGGTCGGCGAGCCGTTCCAACTCCGTATCGGTCAGGCAAAACGCGTCCTGCAATTCCTTCGGCACCGGTTCGTCGGCGCCATTCACGACGCGAATTGTTTTCCGACCCAGGTGTTTCTCGAGGACGCGGCCGTTGGCGGATTCCAGCGTGAACCGGTCCGGCGTCACCTTGCCCGACACGACCGCCTCGCCGAGGCCGTAGCTCGCTTCCACGATCATCCGGTTCGCGGCCGGGTCCATCGGATCGCGCGTAAAGAGTACGCCGGCCGTGTTCGCCGGCACGAGTCGTTGCACCACGACAGCCATCGCGACGGCATCGTCGGCGATCCCCTTTTGCTTCCGATAGGCGCTGGCGCGTTCGGTGTGGAGCGACTTCCAACATCGCTCGATGGCGTCGATTACGGCTTCCTCGCCTTCGACGCCGAGGATCGTTTCCTGCTGGCCCGCGAAGCTCGCGTCCGCGCCGTCCTCGCCGGTCGCGGACGAACGCACCGCGACGGCGCCGCCGAGGGCGCGATAGGCTTCGCGGATCGAATTCAGAAGACCGACATCCGATCGGAGGCCGGTGGAATGGGATCGTCGATAGGCGTCGGTGACAACAACGAACCCCGCCGGCACCGGCAGCCCGGCCCGTAGCGTCGCTGCGAGGCTCGCCCCCTTCCCGCCGACGCGCGGGGCATCCGCGTCGACGATCGTTTCGAGTGCCAGCACGTCGGGCATGGGCCGTCCCATCAATAGCTGCGCGTCACGAATCGCAGGAGCGCGAGGCCGAGGAACACGACGATGTAGGCGCCGGCCACGCCCAGCACTTCGCCCCAGTCGATGCTGCGCAGCTTCAACCCCTCGCGGCGCTGCTCCCCTTCGGAGAGCAATTCGCGGCTGATGAGGTTCGACGTCAGCGTGTCGAGGTCCTTCGTGCGCGGCGTGACGGCGTTCAACACTTCGAAGACCTTCACGAGCGTGCGCGGCGGCTTCGGCGGGCCATCCGCGACCGCCTCGTCGTCGTCCTCGTCTTTGGGCTTCTCGGGTTTCTTCGCGTCGGCCTTCTTCGCGGCGCGCGGCGGCTGGCCTCGCACCTCCAGATTGTCCAGCACCGTCAGGGCGTTGTGCACGGTGCCGATGAGCCAGACGACGAACCAGAACAGCACGGTGACGACGATGCCGACGAGGGCGTTGCGGGTGAGGACGCCGACGAGGGTGGAGCAGGCGTAGAGGATGGCGAAGTAGAAGGTGACGCCGGGGACGCACCAGAGCAGGCCGGGCGCCCAGACGCCGGTGCGCAGGCCGATGGCGATCCAGATGCCGCCGTAGCCGGCGGCCGCAAGGACGAAGACGAAGATCAATCCGCCGACGTACTTGTAGAGGAGGATCGTCGGCCGCGCGAGCGGCTTCGTCAGCATCAGGTCGATCGTCCCCTTGCGCAGCATGTTCGGCACGAACCCGGCCGTGACGATGACGCCCGCCATCAGCACGAACCAGGCCCCGATGCCGTTGACGATGGAGTTCTCGACGAGGTGGATCTGATCGCCCAGGGGCATCTCGAAGATCGAGAGCGGCACGGCGCCGAAGAACAGGCTCGGCTTGTGCGGCCAGGCGAGCGGGCTGCTCGCGCCGTTTGCCGTCACGCGGTATTCGCGCTCGCCGATCTTCTCGATGGCCGTCACGTCCAGGCGCGTCGCGCCGACGAGTTGGTGCTTGAGGAACTCGAGCGCGAGCGCGTCGGTGTACGGCGGCCGGTCGTCGCCGGGGGGCGCCGCCCACGTGCGCACCGCCTCCGTGAACGAATCGCGGAAGAAGGCCTGGAAGTCGATCTTCTTCGGCTGGTTGTCCGCCCCGACCTCGATGCCGCCGCCGCCGGACGACTCGATCTTCAGGCGGAAGGACACTTCGTCCTTCCAGGCGTCGCCGCCGCGCGGGATCGCCTTCACGTCGTCCACCTTCGCGTTGTACTGGTAGACGATCAGCTTCGGGCTGGCGCCGCGCTCCGGCGAGACGGTCTGGAACGGCCGCGGATTGCCGGGGTTCCGCATCTCCGGCAGCATCTTCGGGATCGCCGATTCGACCGGCACCGGCTGGTACGAGATGCTGAAGACGAGCAACGACACGAGGCCGGCGAGCGCCAGCATCACGGTGAAGATCCAGCCGTCCACGGCTTCCTTGTACGAATCCTTCAGCATTGCGAGGAACTTGTTCACGCCCCCACCTCCCGCGTCTTCTTCTTGCGGCCATCCACGCCGGGGTCGTCCTGATCGACCATCTCGACGAACACGTCTTCGAGCGATTGCTTCTTGGCCACGAGGTGCCGGAGCTTCAAGCCGCGCTCGGCCAACAGCCCGACGACGACGTCGATGTCCGCGTCGGCCTGCACCAACACCTCCCAGCGACCGTCCTGCTTCGACGCCTTCAACCCGCGCCGTCCAAGTTCCTCCACCGGCAGTTCATCCCCCGGCGCCAGCCCGACGACGTACCGCCCCTCCTGGCTCGTCAACTCCGCGACGGTGCCGATCTGCATCAGTTCGCCGCGCTGTAGGATCGCCACGCGATCGCACATCAGCTCGACCTCGCCGAGCAGGTGCGAGTTCACGAACACCGTTTTCCCGTCGTCGCGCATCTTCTCGAACAGCTCGCGCAGCTCCTTGCGACCGACCGGGTCGACGCCGTCGGTCGGTTCGTCGAGGAAGATCACGTCGGGGTCGTGGAAGATCGCCTGGGCGATGCCGAGTCGCTGCTTCATCCCCTTCGAGTAGGTGCGGAGCTTGTAGTCCATCCGTTTGCGGATGCCGACGGTCTCCAGTACTTCGGGGATCTTGCGTTTGCGCTCGGCGCGGCTCATGCCGTAGAGCTGGCCGTAGAAGTGCAGGAGGCTCGCGCCGGTGTGGTACTGGGGGAACTGGTGGTCTTCGGGCAGGTAGCCGACGCGGGTGCGGATGTCCGAGCGGCCGGCCGGTTCGCCGAGCAGCGTGGCGTCGCCGTCGGTCTTGCGGACGATGCCGAGGAGGATTTTGATCAGCGTGGATTTCCCCGCGCCGTTCTGGCCGAGCAGGCCGAAGATCTCGCCGCGATTCACGGCGATCGACACGCCCTTGAGCGCCTCGACCGCGCCGTAGGTTTTGCGCAGTCCGTCGGTGACGATGACCGGTTGTTCGCCAGGCACGGGCTACCTCCGCGGGATCGGCTCGGAGTCACGATAGAACATTCGCCGCGAAAGCCTACAAATTGAGTGTCGGAACCATTTTCCGGGGGAATGAAACATGCCGGCGCTCGCAGTGGACGGAGTCGGGACGTTCGACGTGGCCGAGGGCCAGCGGTTGATCCTGGCGCTGACGGACGTGGCGAAGGTGGACCAGTTGCACGCCTGCGGGGGCAACGCCCGCTGCACGACCTGCCGCGTGGAATTCGTGTCCGGCGAACCGGACACGATGACGGAGGCGGAGAAGAACGTGTTGGCCGCAAAGGGCGTGACCGGCGTGCGATTGAGCTGCCAGCTCGCCTGCGATCGGGACATGAGCGTGCGCATCGTCAGCCGCCTCGCGGGGAGCGGCCGCGTCGACGCGGGCAAGCGGCCGACGGACGCCATCGCGCCGCCGCCGGTCTGGGTGCCGAAGTAACATGCGCATCCTGCACACGGCCGACTGGCACCTCGGCGATCGGCTCGGGCGCATCGACCGCACGGCCGACCTGCGCCGGGCCGTCGAGCGCGTGGCGAAGCAATGCCACGAGGCGAAGGTCGACACGCTCCTCGTCGCCGGCGACCTGTTCAGCGAGTTGGCGCGGCCCGACGGACTGCGCGAAACGATCCGCCACTGGCAGGAGGTCTTCGCCGATTTCCTCGGCCGCGGCGGCACCATCCTTGCCATCACCGGCAACCACGACAACGAGAACTTCTGCCGCACGCTTTGCCACGCGATGGCGCTCGCGGCGCCGACCGTCGGCGCGGCCGGCGAGCCGGTGCCCACGGGCCGATTCCACCTCGCCGCCGAGCCGACGTTCCTCGCGCTCGGCGGCGTTCAGTTCGTGTTGATGCCCTACCCCACGCCGACGCGCTACCTCCACGGGGAGGCGAGTCAAAAGTATTCGTCCCCGGAGGAGAAGCAAAAAGTGCTGATCGCCGCGTTCGAGCGCACGTTGCAGGGCTTCCGCGACCACCCCCGCTTCGCGTCGATCCCCACCGTGCTCGTGGCCCACGCCACCGTGCGCGGCGCGGACATCGGCGGCAGCCTTTTCCGACTCCGGCTCGACGACGATGTGCAGGTGGACGACGCCCGCATGGCCGTGCAATACACCTACGTCGCCCTCGGGCACATCCACAAGCCGCAATGCCTCGCCGGCCACCGCCACGTCCGCTACAGCGGCAGCATCGAAAAGATGGACCTCGGCGAACAACTCGACACCAAGCGCACCGTCCTCTTCGAGTTGGGATCGAAGGGCCTCGTCGGCGAGATCGTCGAACTCCCCCTGCCCTCCACGCGCATCTCCGAAGTGATCGTGACCGACCCCGCCGAAGACCTGCCGCGCCTGCGGGCCGAATACCCGGAGCCGACCGACGACCTCGTGAAGCTCCGCATCCGCTACACGCGCGGCACGGACAATTTAGAGGAGATACTTCGCGACCTCGAAGCGATCTTCCCGCGCTGGTACGCCCGCGACTGGACCGAAACGAACGAACTCGGCCCGACCCTGACGGCGCCGACGGCCGAACGGAACCGGAGTTTCGCCGACACCGTCCGCGACTACGCCGAATCGGAATTCGCCTTCCACGACGACGGCGAACGCGCCGAACTCCTCGCGCGCTTGAACGGCCTGATCGAAGGGCTGGATTCGCCGTGATCCCGCAACGCATCCAACTCGCCGGTTTCCTGTCGTACCAAGGCGAACAAACCGTCTCGTTCGACGGCGCGGCGATCTGGATGCTGTCCGGCCCGAACGGGTCGGGCAAGTCGGCGATCTTCGACGGCGTGACCTACGCCCTGTTCGGCCACCACCGCGGCGGCAGCCAGAACGCCGGCGAACTCATCAACAAGGACTCGAAGGAACTCCGCGTCGTCTTCGACTTCCAACTCGACGGCGACCTGTACCGCATCGCGCGCACCCTGAAGCGCACGAAGGCAGGCACCGCCAGCGGCACGCAGCAGGTCTTCCGCGCCGGAGCCGGCGACGACTGGACCGCCGTCGAGGACACGAACAAGAAAACCGATTTTGACCGCTGGATCGAAGAGCGGATCGGGCTGGACTACGAGACGTTCACGTCGTCGGTGTTGCTGCTGCAGGGGAAGGCCGAGAAGCTGCTGGACAGCAAGCCGAGCGGGCGAGCGGAGGTGCTGGCGCGCATCGTGGACCTGAAGCGCTATCAGGCGCTGGCGGAAGCGGCCAACGATCGCCGGAAGACGCTGAAGCACCAACTCGATGCGATCGCGGCGCAGTCCGAGACCGTGCCGGTCGTGTCCGACGCGGAGTACGCGGCCGCGATCGAGGCGATCGAAGGCGCGGACGCGGCGCGGCGCATGGCCGCGGAGCGGCTCGACGCGTTCAAGGACCTGACGGTGCAAGCCGGGCGCTGGGTCGAGGCGCAGCAACGGCTCGCGGAGTCCCGCGAGAAGCTCAAGAAGGCCGAGTACCTGCTCGGCGCGGCGGTGAAGATCGAGCGAGCGCACGCGCGGCTGTTGGAGTTGCGCGGCGTCCTGCCGGCCGCGCACGCCGCCGTCACCACGCGCGCGAAACTGATCGAATCCGAAAAGAAGACCGAACGACTGATCGTGGAACGCGACGCCGCCCTACAGCGCCAGGGCCTCGCCGAGGCGGACGCCAAGACCGCCAAGCGGAAGCGCGAGACGCTCCGCATCGAGATCGAGAAGAACCAGAAGGCGATCGACGACGGCAACGTGCGGCTGCGCGAACTGTCCGGGATTCTCAAATCGGTGGAACTGGCCGAGGAGCAGCAGACGAAGGTCGCCGAGTGCGACCGGTTGCTCGCCGCCTTCGACGCCGACCCCGGCGCCGCGCGCGACGCGGCGCAGCGCGAAGTCGATCGACTCCGCGAACTGGCGCGCGTCCTTCCGATCCTGCAACGGATCCACGACGAACGAAACGACCTGAAATCGGCGCGGCAGCGCGCCGCGGACGCCGATCGGCGCATGGCCGACGTGCGCGCCGCCGGCGAACATCGGAAAGCGGACGCGATCGCGCGGGAGCGGGACCTGGCGCCCGCCCGCTCGGAACGCCAGACGGCCGACGAGCGCGCCGCGGCCGCCACCGCACTGGCGCGCCAGGCCGCGGAGTTGGTGGCGGAATTCGAAACCCTTCAAGGTGAATCGAACTGCCGCGCCTGCGGCCAGTCGCTCACGCCCGCGCATTTCGCCAAAGAACAGGAACGCCGCGCGGCCGAGCTTCGCGCGGCCGAGGCCGAACGCGACGCCCGCGAGGCCGACCGCCGCGCCGCCGCCGAACGGGAACAGGCCGCCATCGACGCCGAGCGGGACGCCAAGGCCGAACTCGAACGGCTGCGCGAGGAGTACCGCGCGATCGAGGCGGAACGCAAGCACGCCGCGACCGACGAAACGAGCCACCAGCGCACCTTGCGCTTGGCGTACGCCGAACTGCCGCGGGAGTTCGCCCGACGGATCGCGCCCGCCGAACCGACCGATTGGACCGAAACGCGATTCCCCGAACGGGACGAAATCTCCCATTTCACGCACGAGGCCGTCCGGCTCGACGATGCCGCGCGCACGCTGCGGATGGCGTCCGACGCCCTCGATCGCTGGCGGCAATTCCGCGCGGATCGCGAATCCGCCGCGCGATCCCTGGAAAAACTTCAGGCGCGCATCCCCGCCGGGGACATCCTCGCGATCCGCCGGGAATTCGGCGATCGGCAATCGGGGGAGACCGCGCTCCAGAACGCGGTGCGCGCCGCGCGCGCGAACCTCGTCGCCGTCGAGGATGCGATCGACAAGCTCGGCAAAGAGGCCCACGACGCCACGACCGCGCGGACGGAACTCGTCGGCAAACTGCACGTCGAGGAACGGACGCGCGAACACTGCCGCGAAACGATCGACCGGGAACTGGCCAAACTCGTCCCCGATTGGCGGGCGCTCGCGGCGAAGGCCGGCATGAACGAATATTATTCCTGGAAATCCGAGCACGATACGATGGTCGCCGACGGCGTGGAAGCCACCTACAAGAACCTGGAGACGGCGCGCGGCGGTCTTGCCGCCCTCCGAGACGAGATCGCGGAACGCGAGGCCGCGTGCGCCGCCTTCCCCGAGCGCGCCCGCCAGCGCCCCGATCATTTGCGCATGGAGATCGTCGCCGCCCAGACCGACCTCGAAGAGCGCGAACGCGAGCGGGAGTCGACTCACCGGACGAAATCGACGTTCGATTTCCATCGATCCCGCCGCGCCGAACTCGGCGTTCAGTTCCAGGCCGCCGATCTCGAATTCCAACGCTACAAAATCCTCGCCGAGTTGCTCGGCCGCGATCGACTCCAGCGGCACCTCGTCCGCACGGCGGAGCGCCAGATCGTCGATTGCGCCAACGGCGTGCTCGATCGGTTGTCCAACGGCCTACTCTTCCTCAAACTCACTGGCGCCGACGACGCCGCCGGCGCGGACAAGGCGCTCGATCTCGATTGCGTGAACCGCGCCACCGGCGCCGCGCCGATCAACGTGGCGTTCCTGTCCGGCAGCCAGAAGTTCCGCGTCGCCGTCGCCCTCGCGCTCGGCCTCGGACAGTACGCCAGCCGGCGCCATCGCCCCATCGAGAGCGTCGTCATCGACGAGGGCTTCGGCTGCCTCGACCGCGCCGGCCGTCAGACCATGATCCAGGAACTCCAAAACCTCCGCGGCCACCTGCACCGCATCCTCCTCGTCAGCCACCAGGAGGACTTCGCCGACGCCTTCGACGACGGCTACCGCTTCGAACTCGTCGACGGCGCCACGCGCGTGACCCGCCTCCAACGCTGAACGGCCATGAACTACCTCGAACGAACCCTGTCGAGTCCGCGCTGGCGCTGGTTGAACCGACTCGTCGGGCCGTTCGTCTGGTCCGGCCACGCGCACAACCAATGGATGCGCGTCGTCCTCAACCGCGAACTCGACCGCCTCGTCGCGGGCTTGAATCCCGCCGCCTTGAAAGCGTGTGAAATCTCCGGCCGGTTCTGGGACCGTCCGAACCTCTTCCGAGAATACCGCGCGCTGGAATACCCTGCCTTCGACCTCTGCGACGCCCCGCACGCCGAATCGTTCGACCTCGTGCTCGCCGAGCAGGTCTTCGAGCACCTGCTCTGGCCCTACCGCGCCGGCCGAAACGTCCTGGCGATGTTGAACCCCGGCGGGCATTTCCTCGTCAGCACGCCGTTTCTCGTGAAGGTGCACCGGTATCCGGTCGATTGTTCGCGTTGGACCGAGACGGGCCTCAAGCACTTCCTCGCGGAATGCGGATTCCCGTTGGAGTCGATCGTCACCGGTTCGTGGGGCAACCGCGCCTGCGTGCGCTCGAACTTCGGCCCGCGCTGGACGATCTACCAGAAGTGGCGGCATTCGCTGGCGAACGAATCGGATTTCCCGATCGTCGTCTGGGCCTTGGCGAAGAAAGGACCGGAATGAAACGACGAACGTTCCTCGGCACGATCCCGTTGGCCGTCGCCGGCTGTTCGCGGCCGGCGCCGCCGGTGCCGCGCGCGGATCGGATCGCGCGCGAGGCACACCTCGCGATACTCGAATCGTGCCGGGTCGCGGCGAACGCCACGCGCACCACGCCGAAGCCCGCCGCCGATCCACTCCAGCGATACCCCGACTTGAAACCGCTCGCGCGCGTCGCGATGCGATTGCACCCGCGATTCGGGGACGAACCGAAGGTGGACGAATCGAAGCTCGGCGGCGCGATCCTCTGGCCGGACGGCGAGCCGTGGCCGCGGTGCCCGGAGTTCCGCATTCCGATGGCGGCGGTGCTGCAAGCGCGGCTCGACGACGCGCCGCCACGGTTTCCGATGCGGCCGAACGCCGATCTGTTCCAACTCTTCTGGTCGCCGCGCGCGACGAAGGCCGGACCGCCGCACGTCGTCGGCGTCTGGCGTTCGGCCGCGGGGGCGAATCCGATCGCGAATCCCGAACTTTCGGAATCCGCGGACCTCGGCTTCGTCCCGGTGCCGTGCCGCGTGTTCCCGGAGCGGGTGACGGAATTGCCGCCGGCGGAACTGATGCCCGAATCGATGCGGCGAACGGTGGCCGGCGCGGCGCTGGAATTGCCGGCGCGGGGCGTGAAGCTCGGCGGCTGGCCGCGCGTGCCCGACCGCGCGCCGAAGTGCGCGACGTGCGTGCACCCGATGGAATATCTGCTGAGCGTGGACTCGTGCGAATGGACCGCCGCGGACCGGGCGCGGTGCAAACCGAACGAGGACGACGACGCGGACGGCTATCGCCGGGCGGCGGGGCTGGACTTCGGCGCGCCGGACGCGGCGATCCAGGTGCACGTCTGCCGTCGCTGCGAAGCGTGGCCGCTGCGAGCCGCGATCGTTTAGTTGATGGCGTAGCCGGTGTGAGGACGAACATCAATCGGCTTCTCGGCCAGAACGATATCCTCCTTGGCCACGCCCGCGACGACCAATTCGCTCGCGATTCGCTGATCGGTTCCGTTGAATTGAATCCATATCTTTTCGTTGATGATGTCGATGTGCAGAAATGCGCCCTGGATCCGCCGGCGACGATCCCAACCGGCTTGGACCGCGAGGTAGTGGTCGCCGATCGGATCGATCACGGGATACGATTCGATCTCTCCGTGCGTCGGTTTGTTTGCGGCGTATTCACGAACAAGCTTCGCGACAATCTCGCGGTATCGGCTCAACTTGTCCATCGCACGACCCGTTTCTCGGTGGGATCGAAGACGAGTAATTGAAGCGGAACTTCGGCCATCAGCAGTTGGCCAATCGTCTCGCTCATGATGCCATCGTACACGCCTTCCGGCACGGCCAGATAGAGTTTTCGCCCCGGTTCGGCGCGACTCAGGAAAATGCGATAGACCACGAATTGCCCGACCGCGTGGTGCAAATCGTCGATATCGGATTCGCTCAGGAAGCTCTGCACTTCCACGGCGATTCGCTGACCGGCCCGTTCGGCGCCGATCGTGTCCTCGTCGGCCGCCAAATCGACGAAGAGCTTTCTCTGGCCCACGGTGATCCGCAGCGGATCGGCCGTGATCGTCCAGCCGTCGGCGATCAGCGCCTCGCGGACGGCGTCGTGGTACAGGTTCTTCGCCGGCATGGCCGACTCCGAAAAAAAACCCCGCGACGAACGTCGCGGGGCCTCGTGCGATCGTCGACCCCGATTACTTCTTGTCCGGCCGCGCGATGTTCGGCGGCAGGTCCGCCAGTTCCACCGACACCGGGGCGTAGTGGCTGAACTCCATGCTGAAGCTCGCCTGGCCCTTCGTCGCGCTGCGGAGATCGCTCGTGTAGCCGAAGAGGTTCGCGAGCGGGATCTTCGCCATCACGGAGGCGACGCCCTTCTCCTCGCTCGTCTCCTCGATGATGCCGCGCTTGCTGCTGATGTTGCCGGTGATCTGCCCCTGGTAGTCCTTGGGCGAAATCACCACGACCTTCATGATCGGCTCGAGCAGCGTGACGTCCGCCTTGCTCTCCGCCTCGCGGAACGCTTCCAGGGCGCACTGGTAGAACGCG
>CAYVRB010000088.1:0-20354 GCA_964453375.1 uncultured Alcaligenaceae bacterium | reverse complement strand
TCCAGTCGAGGAGCGCGCCGCCGTGCGCGCCGCCGGCGGCGGCCCAACCGGGCGCCGGTTCCACGCCGACGCGGTACGTATCGATGCGCGGGCTGAAGACCGTGAACCAGGTGCGCCCGTAGACGCGGCCCGTCGCCGGGTCGATGTCCACCACGTCCACCTTGTTCACCTTCATGTCGCTCCCCTTCAGGGCGTAGGCGCTGAAGTACGCGATGGCGCTGACGGTGAGGACGATGATCGGGAACGTGATCCAGGTGAGTTCGAGGCGCTTGAAGACCTTCTTGAGCACGTAGTATTCGACCGGCCCGATGAGCAAGGTGTAGAGGACGATGAAGGCGGCGACCCAGCCGAAGGAGATGACCGGGACGCTGGCGAAGGCGTCGGCGTGCTGGCGCATCTCGTTGGCGAGTTCGTCCTCGGCGACGCCGTTGTAGGAGTAGTTGTTCTTGTTGAAGGATTGCGGGGCGCGGCCCGCGCCGCACTCGCGCAGGATCAGGTCCCAGGCGCGGGGGCGGTCGTCGTAGTCGACGAACGGGGAGCGGTCGAGGTCGAAGCCGACGAGGGTGATCCGGCCGAGGCCGTAGGGCGCCTGCACGACGGCGCGGCGGGAGCCTTCGCGGAGCGAGTCGGCCGGCGGCACGATCTGCCGGGCGCCGCGGTCGGGGTGCGGCTCGAAGCGGACAAGCGGGAACGTGCCCCCCTTCGCCGTCAGCGCGTTCAGCTTCGTCTTCTTCTCGCCGACGCCGTGGGTGTGCCATTCCATCGCGAGGTCCTTCACCTGTTCGGTGAGGTTCTCGCGCGGCAGGCGCATCGGGAGGATTTCCTGGAGCAGGGGGAAGCTGGCGACGACGCCGGCGTTCTGCCCGACGCTGACGACGAGCCGGCCGCCGCGGCGGACCCATTCGATCAGCGCGTCGAGCCGGGGCTTGTGCTGCGGGTCGGTAAAGAGCGGGGCGAGGAAGTTTTGAACGGACGCGGAGCCGGTGCCGAGGACGACGAGGTCGGCGGCGTCGTAGCCGTACCAGCGATCGGGCAGGAGGAACGGATTGTCGATGACGGCGAGCTCGACCTTCGGACCGCGGTTGGAGCCGGGCGGTTCGGGGGGCATCTCGAAGCCGGGCAGCCGGGAGCCGAGCGAGAGCACGACGTAGGCGGAGGTGTCGCGGCTGCGGATGAAGCTGATGCGTTTGGGTTCGGCGAGGTTGCGGCCGCTGCCGGGATCGCGGATGGAAACGGAGAGATCGCGGCCGCCGAGGCGGACGCAGGGCAGGTACGCGAGTTCGGCGGCGGAGAGGTTGGTGCCGGGGCGCACGTCCGAGAGGTTCTGGAGCGGCACCGTCACGCTCGTGCCGAGGTCGTCGGGGTCGCTGGCTTCGAGGACGACGACGGCGGGCCGATCGACGGTGCGCTGGATTTCGAGTTCGAGGTGGATCGGCGTCCAGAAGTTCATCTTGCAGACGAAGGAGGCGGAACCGTCCTCGTCGCGCTGGGTGACGTTCGGACCGGGGGGGAAGCCGGTTTTGACCGATTTGATTTTGATCGGGTGCGACTGCGCGGCGGCGAGACCGGCGCCCAGAACGAGGACCGCGAGCGCCGCGACGCATCGGAGGGGGGAACGGGTCACGGTTTCTCCGCGAGGGCGCAGGCGCAGGGTACTTGACGGCAGCCGGGGCAGCCGGTGCCGTATTTCCGCGCGATGGCGTCGTCGAGGTTCACGCCGACGCCGTTCGCGAGGGTGGCCAGCCAGGCCAGCACGTCGGCGAATTCGAGGACGCGCTCCTCGTGGGTGCCGCCGCGCAAGGCGCCGGCGAGTTCGCCGACCTCTTCGAGGAACCACATGAAGGTGCCTTCGACGCCGCGGCGGGAATCTTTTTCGCCGTAGAGCTCCCGGATGCGATCTTGCAGTTGGCCGAGCGTCATGGTCCCGCGATTCTAGCACGGCCGCAAGTCTCCGGCCATTTTACGTCGCGGAAGCGGACGCGGTTCGCGCGGGGGCTATTCCCCCGTGTCGCGGTAGATGTCGTCGAATTTGTCGGCGATGCCGCGGAAGATGGGCACGAGGCCCGGATCGAAATGGCCCGGCGAGGCGTCCATCATGGTCATGAGCGCCATGTTGTGCGACAGCGAGGGCTTGTAGACGCGGCGGGAACGAAGGGCGTCGTAGACGTCGCACAGGGCGAGGAGGCGCGCCGCGAGCGGGATCTCCTCGCCGGCGAGGCGGTCCGGGTAGCCGGTGCCGTCCCACTTCTCGTGGTGGTGGCGGGCGATGTCGATCGCCATCTGGAGGAAGCCGGTGGCGAAGCGGTAGCGGCGCGAGACTTCCTGCAGCGTGTCGGCGCCGTTGGTGGTGTGCGCCTCCATCAGGACGCGCTCGTGCGGGTCGAGCCGGCCGGGCTTGTTGAGGATGTAGTCGGGCACCGCGGCCTTGCCGATGTCGTGCAGCGGGGCGGCGTCCTCGAGCGTGCGCAGGAAGTCCTCGCCGATCCGGTCGGCGTAGGCGGGCACGCGCCGCGCCGCCTCGCCCAGCACGCGGCAATACTTCTGCAGGCGGATCAGGTGCGCGCCGGTCTCGGCCGAGCGCTGCTCCACCAGCTTCGCCAGCGCCAGCACCATCGCCCCGCGCGCCACCAGCAGTTCGCCGTCCCGCGAGCTGACGCCGCGCTCCAGCTCCGCGTTCAGCGTCATCAGGTGCCCGTTCAGCGTCTCGGCCCGGTCCTGCGCGTCCTTCAGCTTCAGCGCCGACTTCACCCGCGCCCGGAGCTGCACCAGGCTGAACGGCTTCGTCAGGAAATCGTCCGCCCCCGCGTTGAGCATCCGCGACAGTTCGTCGCCGCTCGTCCGCCCCGACAGCATGATGACCTTGATGTTCGGCGACGGCGGATGCTGCCGGATCTTCCGCAGCACCTGCTCGCCGTTCAGCCCCGGCAGGTCCACGTCCAGCAGCACGAGGTCGTACTCCGTCTCGCGCACGCGCGCCAGCGCGTCCGGCCCGGTGCCGACCTCGTCGCACTTCGCGCCGTCGCCGGCGATGGCGAGCTTGCAGACGCGGCGGACGTCCACCTGGTCGTCCACGATGAGGATGCGGTGCGGCGCCGGCATGGCGTCCGGCACGCCGTCCGGCGCCGTGTCCTTCGCCGTCGATTCCGTCGTCTCGGGCAGCGGCCGCGCCGCCGGCCGCGTGATCGACTTCAGGAACGGCATCAGCTCCCGCATCGCCGCCTCGGCCGTCGGCACGCGCTCCTCCGCCCGCAACGCCATCAGCCTCGCCAGCGTCGCGTCCAGCGCCGCCGGCACCTCCGGCCGATACTCCCGCGCCGACGGCGGATGCAACGCCCCCGCCGCCCCGATCGGCGGCTCGAACGGATCCCGCCCCGTCAGCATGAAGAACAGCGACGCCCCCAGCCCGAACACGTCCGCCCGCGCGTCCACGCCCCGCGCGTTCCGCACCTGCTCCGGCGCCATGTACCCGATCGTCCCCAGCCGCGCCCCGTCCTTCGTCAGCCGGTCGTCCGGCGTCGGCAGACGCGCCACCCCGAAGTCCAGCAGCTTCGCCGCCCCGTCCGGCGCGATCAGCACGTTCCCCGGCTTGATGTCCCGGTGGATCAGCCCCTGCCGGTGCGCCTCCGTCAGCGCGTCCGCCACCTGGTGGATCACCAAACACGATTTCTCGATCGGCATCGGTCCGTCGCGCATCACGCCGTCTTCGAGGTTCTGCCCCGCCACGTACTCCATCACCAGATACGGCACCGGCGCCCCGTTCGGCCCCGCCCCCGGCTGCTCCCCGGCGTCCACCGCCGCCACGATGTGCGGGTGCTTCAACCGCGTCACCGCCAGCACTTCGTTGAAGAACCGATCCAGCGCCCGACGGTTCTTCTCCCCGTCCACGAACAGCGCCTTCACCGCCACCGGCTTCCGCAGCTTCACGTGCTCCGCCCGGAACACCACCCCCATGCCCCCGGCGCCGATCTTGTCCAAGACGCGATAGTTGCCCAGCACCAGCGTGTGCCATTCGTTCGACCGCAGCCGCCCCACCTGGTACGGCGTCAACAGGCTCACCGCGAGCAGCGCGTTCAGGAGATGGTCGTCGTCCGGCGCCGCCAGCACCGCCTCGCGGCGCTCCACGCCCAGCGCGTCCCAATCGCCCGCGGGCACGATGGACGACGCCAGCAACTTGCGCATCAGGGGCGGGGACGGCGGCGGCGTCTTCTGCGCGTCGGGAACGCCGAGCGTACGGAGTGACATGGGGAGAACCGGGGGCCGGCGCTCGGACCGGCGCACGCGCTCGGACGGGGCGCGCGGGGCGAGCGAGTGATGTCTTGCGAGAAATGTAGCCCGCCGTCGGCGCCCGTCTGCGCGATTCGGCAAATCCGTTCAAAGATGAATCGCGCGCCGCCGCAATTTTCCGCCGAGGCCGCGACGCTTCCCGCGACGGCGCGAATTTCCCCGCCCGGCGCAAATCCGATATTCGTCGATGGAGCCGGTTCCGTAGGTCGGGCCGAGTCTTCGAGGCCCGACGCAAACGCTCGGATCGAACGTGACCATCGACGAGGGCGAGAATTCCAAGCGAGATGGCCACGAAGAGGCACGACGAGCCACAAAAAGTGGATGACCTCGACCGACGCACCAACGGCCCCGTCGAACGACGGTCTTCCTTTTCGTGGCTCTTCGTGACTTATCGTGGCCATGCTCCTCGAGCGTGGCCACGGCGCCATTCCCTTACCGCAGGTTCGACTGTTTCAGCAGCAGCTCCACCCACGAGCGGCCCACGTCCGACAGCGTCACGCAGCCCGGCAGCGGATCGCCGTAGCGCACCTGCTTGCCGAACGAACCGAGGTCGTACGCCCGCCGGAACACGTCCTGCAAATCCAGCATCGCGTCCCGGTCGTCCGCCGCCAGCGGCAGCTTGAACTTCGGCAGCCGCTTCTGCACCGTCGCCGTGTAGATCTCGAACTTCCCCGGCGCCCCGGCGCGCGTCACCGTGAACGTGTAGTCGTGCTCCGGCAGCGCGTCCCGCGCGTACTCCAGCAGCGGCGACCCCTGCGTCGCCAGGTCGATCTCCAGCGCGTTCGCCCGCTGCGACTCCACCAACTTGCGCGTGGCCAAGTACGCCTCGCGGCCCGCCGCCGTCGTCTTGTTCGCCGGGCTGGCGAGGTCGAGCAGCGTCACGAGCCGTCCGTCGCCGCGCTCGCGGATTTCGACGAACGGCTCCTCGTGCTGTTCGCGCACCACCGACGTGAACAGCGGCATCTCGACGGTGTACGACCGCATCCCGACGCGGGCGCGGTACCGGTCGACGAGGCCGGGCAGCAGCGTGTGGTACAGTCCGGCGACGAACTGGTGCTGGAAGCTCTTCCAGTGCTTGGGGTCTTCGAGGAACGGGTCCATGCCGGGGAAGGGGCTGGGCATCGGGGTGCGTCTCCGGGTCGGTCCGGGGGATGACGGAACGGATGAAGCGGATTGCACCGATTGTACCGCGCCGACGGGCGGGCGCTCAAACAGAAACGGACGCCGCTCACGGCCATGCACGACTACGCCGCCCGTTGATCGATCGAGCGGACCGATTTTGCGCGAAGAAGTTTCGCCGGACCGGCGAACGGCGCGGCGTCGGCTCCTCCAGACAGGGACACTCCCCACATCGGCGGACGCTTGTTGCTCCGTTCGCAGGCGATGGCTTCCGGAAATGCCGATTGATACCTCGCCGTCTTCGACGCAGCGCATGTCGGGCGGGCGCTTGCCCGCGCGAAGCGTGTCTGTTACGATGCCGCCACCTCACGATCTTCCCCGGACCACCGATCGTACCATGTTCACTTCGCGCACCTTCGGGTACTGGATCGCCATCGTGGCGTTCGCGGCATTGCTGGCGGCGGCGAGTATGATGTGGCAACGCGTTCCGCCGCCCGCCGCCGACCCGGCCGAGCTGGCGCGCGAGGCGGCCGAGAACCGGCACGAAGCGCGCGTGGCATTCGCGGATCCGAAGCCGCCCACCGAGGAACAGACGAAGGAGTTCAGCCCCGTCTTGATGGAACTCGGCGCGGCGATCCGAGCCGCCGACACGCACCGCATCAACGCGTGCTTGAACTCGGATCGCCTCATGGACGAACTGGCGCGCGCCGGCATCTTCGCGAATCTCGGCCTGCAAGACGACCACCGCTTCCGCACCTCGTTGCGCGACGGGATGCGCACCAAATTCGCCGCCACGTTGGCCATGAAGAAGGACTACTTCGCGTGGGACCGTTGCGAGATCCGAAAGGTCCGCCTCGCGCGCGACGGTTCGGAGGCAATCGTGATGGCGATGCATTTCCTCGAAGACGATGGCGATTCGATTTCCGTTCCGATGCGCTGGTGGATGATCCGCGGGGGCGCGGGCTGGCTCATCTACGACTTCGAGGAACTCCAGATGGGGCTGCGGATTTCGTCCGCGATGGCGGCGGCCGCCACGCCGGACGCGATCCGACGCGGTCCGGAACTCCAGCAGGTGGGCGTGGCGTTTCACGAGATTTATCAAGCCGTTTGGAGCGAGGATTTCCCGGCGGCGGATCGCGCGCTCGCGAAAATCCGGGGCAAGGACCTGCCGCGACCGTTCCGCGCCGTGCGGAGCATGCTGGAAGCGCTCGTGGCGACATCCAAAGTGGACGGCGAAGCGGCGCTGCGACACTTGAACGACGCGGAAGCCGCGAACCCCGACATGCCGGCCGTGCACATGATCCGCGCCATCGCGCACAACCAGCGCGGCGCCCACGTCGAGGCGATCGACGCGACCGACCGCTACCTGGAGCAACTCGGCCCCGATCCGACCGTGCTCCTGCAACGCGGGCTGGCGCAGGAACGTCTCGAACGGGTCGAGGCCGCCCTCGAATCGTACCGCCGCGGGCTGGACGCCGACCCCCACCACTGGGATTGCCTGCACTCGCTCTGCGATCTCCTCCCGAAAGGCGACAAGGCCGAAGTGGTGGATCGGCTGCGGAAGCGGAAGACGACGCCGATCGACAAACTTGCGATACTCGCGAACACGCTGGCGTTCGACCCGGACCCCGAAGCGCTCGACGCCGTCGTCGGAATCATGCGAAAGGTCCAGGCCGACCACCCGAATCTGCCCGTCCACGCCGCCCAGATCGCGCTCGCCCGCAAACAGACGGACAAAGCCCTCGAACAACTCCGCGGCGCGCTTGCCGACGACGACGAGGATCGCGAGTACGCCATTGATCGCATTGTGCGCCACTTCCAAAACGCCAACCAACTCGCGCTAGCCTACAACGCCCTGCCGGAAAAGGAGGCCCGACGCGTCTTCAAAAGCTTCTCGCACGACATCCTCGAAGATTTCGAGGACGGCGACGAGGAACTCGCGGCGGCCCGCAAGCGCTACGACCCCCTCGCCAAGCTCCATCGCGGGAAGTTCCCGAAGGACGGCTGGCTCCCGTACTTCGAAGGCCGCTTCGCCCAGTTGAAGGACGAGCACGCAAAGGCCGAAGACTGCTTTCGCCAGGCGCTGCCGCTTCTCACCGACGACGAAGACCGGCAGAGCGTGCGGTATTCGCTCGTCGAAGCGCTCTACGAACAGAAACGCGGCCACGCGGCCTACACCGAGTTCGTTGGCGAACCCGATGTCTATTCGCAGCTCGCTTGGCGCTTCGACGCCGACAAGGACCTCCCGGGGCTTCGCAAGCTCACCGAGCTGCACCGGGCGAAGCGGCCCGACGATACCGCGATCAAGTATTGGACGGCCGCCGCTCATTGGCAGGCGACCGAGTACGACCCCGCCGCGAAAGCATTCCGCGACTACCTCACGGCCACGCGGGACGAGAAGCACGCGACGTACCGTTGGCAGTCGCAGTCGAATCTCGTGCGCGCGCTCGTCCGGCTCAAGAAACTGGACGACGCCCGCGCCGAACTGCGCACGTTCCCCGAGTCGATCGACCACCGACTCGATGCGATCATCGACGCCGCGCGTGGTGACGCCCCCGCCGTTCTCGAAACGATCGATAAACTCATGGCCGAAACTGCGTTTCACCTTTCGCATTTCTACGACGACCCCGACCTGGGCCCGCTACTGCGATCCCCAGCGATGAAAGTGGTGCGGGAGAAGTATCCGGAGCCGAAACCCGATCCGGCGCCCAACGGCAAACCGATCGGGTAAATCGGCGAACCACCCACGAAAAAACCCCGTCGCTCGTGGCGTTGCACCACAAGCGACGGGGCCGGAACAGAGAAGAGGCCCGCGTAAGGTCCACAATCCGGGCAAGCCTGTCAAGACGAACTTTGCAAAAAATACCGACGCTTGCAAAAACGACGGGCGGACGCGCTCAATGCGGTAAGCCCGCGGCGACGGCGCGGACGACCTCGCCAAGTGGGAGTTGATCCGCCAACGCCTGTCGGCCCGCGCGCAGCGCCCGGCCGACCGATTCGGGGCCTTCGGAGGCGAGCAGCCGCGCGAGCGAGCGATACCAGCGCAGCCGATCCGCCAGTTCGGGATAAGGATCGGCGATGCTTTGAAGCCGATCGAGTTCGCCGGCAAAACGGCTCGCCTCGTCGAAATTGGGTCCGGAAAGCATTTCCGCCCACGCCAGGCTCGCGAGTCGAGTGGTTTCCCGCACGGCGCGTTCCGACGGATCGGCCGGTAAGGCGCGAGCGTGGGCCAGGAAGGTGTCCAGGTGCGCAGCCATGGGAGTCGGATCGTCCGGGGCGGTCGGTTCTCTCGTTGGAATTCTTACAAAATCGCCACATTGCCCAAATTACCATACGCCCAGCGTCAAACCTCAGTTCGTCCGCCGCCAATGGGGCCGACGCGCCCGCGAGCGAACGGCGGGATTCCTACGAGCCGCACAACCGTTATGTTGGGAGGTTCGATCAACGCTAGAGCGCGACGGCGCTGCCTACCTGCGCCGAATCGGCGGAAAGACCCAAGTCCGTTACTGCTTCCGTCGGAATTCGATTTGTCGGACGAGAATTTTCGCCGTTTCGATACAGGATCGGATGACGCGGCGGAGGGCGACATTGTCGTCGCGGACCACGTTGAGCAGGATCTCCTGGACATGCGTGTTGAATTGATGAACGATCGATTCGAGGAACACTCGTTCCTCCTCCGTATCGCCGGTGCGATTCCGCGCGGCGTCCGGGATCACGAGCACGATCAGTTCGAGCAGGCCGTCCCGACCGTGGATCGGCTTGGTTTCCTGGATCAGTTCCATCAACAAATTGTCGAGCGTGCGCGCGAGGACGGCCAGCAAATCGCTGAAGGGAAGTGGGAGAGGCGATTCCTCCACGATAGGCTCCGTCGGTGAGTCGTTCGGCGAGCGAACCGTTCACGGGTTCCCGGCGAGTTGGGCTTCTTCCCGTTCGATCGTTTCGCGAATCAACTGCTCGCACGCGGCTTCGCCACGATCGCGCAGCGTGACGGCGAATCCGTGGCGTCGGCCACAGTTTCGCTGGAAGTCCGCGAGGTCCTGGCGTTCGCCGTCGTTCGCCGGGGCGACGGCCTTCATCGCCGCCAGACCGCGGTCGCAGAGACCGATGAAGGCCGCGAGCTGTTCGTCGCGCGCCGGCGAGCGCGCTTCGTGCCACTTCATCCAGATCAGGCCCCACGCGTGGCGATCGTCGATGCAGAACTGTTGCGCCGATCGGAACGCCAGGGTGGCTTCCAACGCTTGCAGCGTCGCTTCGAGTTTGCGGAGCGCGTCGGCGGCCGTGAATGATTTGTTGGCGACGGACATCGTGTTGTCCCGGGTCAGGAGAACGGTCATCCCGATGTTCTCGACGGCGGGCATTGTAGGCCCGCGATCGGTTCCGACAATCGCAACAGTGTTCTAGAGAACCGAGGAAGTCGTCAAGGGGAGTACGGCGGCGGCGGAAGACGGGATGCATACAATTCGAGGACATCGACACGGAGACCTCGCGTGATTCGCAGCCTGTTCGTTCTCGCCCTGCTCGCGTCGGCCGTGGCCGCCGCCGACCCCGCGCCGCCGCTCGGCACCAAGATCGCCGACTTC
Organism: uncultured Alcaligenaceae bacterium; assembly: GCA_964453375.1. GTDB lineage: Bacteria > Planctomycetota > Planctomycetia > Gemmatales > Gemmataceae > Limnoglobus. The sequence continues at coordinate 10,371 of CAYVRB010000088.1, read as the reverse complement.
ACCCTCGCCAACGCCGCCGACGGCCAGCCGTGGAACTTCGTCGAGGCCACGCGCGGCGCCAAGGCGACCGTCGTCGTCTTCCCCGGCACCGCCTGCCCCGTCAGCCTCGCGTACGTCCCGCGCCTCATCGAACTCGAGAAGAAGTACCGCGACGAGGGCGTGAAGTTCGTGGCGGTCTACAGCCACGAGTCGGACGAAGCCGCCGACATCGCGAAGCAGGCGAAGCACTTCGCCATCCCGTACCCGACGCTCAAGGACGACGGCGTGAAGGTGGCGGACAAGTTCCACGTCGATCGCGTGCCGACGGCGTTCGTGCTGGACGCCACGCGCACCGTGCGCTACCACGGCCGCATCGACGACCAGTACGCGGTCGGCGTCCACAAGGACAAGGCGACGACGCGCGAGCTGGCGAACGCGATCGATGCCATCCTCGAAGGGACGGACGTGCGCGTGCCGTCCACGACGACCAGCGGCTGCAAGCTGACGCGCGCGAAGCCGGCCGCCAGCTCCGGCCCGCTCGTCACGTACACGAAGGACGTGGCCCGCATCCTCCAGGCGAAGTGCCAGGACTGCCACCGCGCCGGCGAGGCGGCGCCGTTCGCGCTCGATTCGTACAAGGCCGCGAAGAGCTGGGCCGGGATGATGCGCGAGGTCGTCGCGGACGACGCGATGCCGCCGTGGCACGCCGACGCCGCGTTCGGCCACTTCAAGAACGATCGCCGCCTCACCGCCGAAGACAAGGCCACGCTGCTGAAATGGATCGACCAGGGCTGCCAGGAAGGAAGCCCGAAGCACCTGCCGCAGCCGCGGCAGTTCCTCGACGGCTGGCGCCTGCCCCGCGAGCCGGACGAAGTGCTGAAGATGCAGAAGCCGATCAAGGTGCCGGCGAGTTCGTTCCTCGGCATCGGCGTGCCGTACCAGTACGTGCCGGTCGGCGAACCGCTGGCGGAGGACAAGTGGGTCGAGGCGGTGGAAGTACGCCCCGAGTACCGCGCCGTCGTGCACCACATCATCTGCTTCATCATTCCGCCGGGCGGCACGATCTTCGACGTCGCCGGGCGGGACTTCGGCCGGCACATGCTCGGCGCGTACGTCCCCGGCGACGCCCCCGTCGTGATGCCCCCGGGCCACGCCCGCAAGATCCCCAAGGGATCCCAGCTCATGTTCGAGATGCACTACACGCCCAACGGCAAAGCCGGGCCCGATCAATCCATGATCGGCCTCTGCCTCGCGAAGGGGCCACCGAAGCACGAGATCCAGAACGCCTCCATCATGAACGGCCGCTTCCGCATCCCGCCGGGCGATCCGAACTTCGAGGTGAAATCCGTCAAGGAATTCCCGAAGGACACGCGGCTGTTCATCTTCACCCCGCACATGCACGTCCGCGGCAAGGCGTTCAAGATGGAGCTCGTGAACAAGGACGGCGCGGGCGAGACGCTCTTGAACCTGCCGAGGTACGACTTCAACTGGCAGGCGAATTACGAGCTGGCGAAGCCGAGGGACATCCCCGCCGGCTCGAAGATCGAATGCACGGCGTGGTACGACAACTCGAAGGCGAACCCCTCGAACCCCGACCCGGGCGCGACGGTGCGCTGGGGCAACCAGACCTGGCAGGAGATGATGATCGGCTTCGTGGTGTACACGGAGAAGTGAGAAAATACGTGTGTTCGCACGATCTTAATATTACAACTATTCTCGCTCAAAAACGGCAATTTCGTCAATTCCTTTTTCTCCAAACCATTCAATTGGGGTACACGAATGAAAAACCAACTCAAGTGTACGTTAATCGCAATCACTTCGGCGGCGATCTCGGGGTTCGTGGTATGGCATTACCGCGAGTCCTTTGTCAAGGACATGAGAGAACAATACGAGGATGAATTGTCGAATGAAAGGAAAAACACCTACGAAGCGCGAAAAGATTTGCTCAAGAAGATTGCGTCGTCGGAGGTACTAGCTCGAACTTCGCCCAGCGAACAAGAGCGTATGTTGAAGGAGATAATCGCGGAACATAAAATCGACGCCGACAATAGAATTCGATCCAATGCCAATTCATCAAGGATGGAAATTGCGAAGCGGACCCGCGCCTCGGTAGGTTTGATCAACTCGCTCGTATTCGATATTCAAGTCAAACTCTCGAGGTATCCGGACGCCGATCCGATTAATCGGGACATCCTAACGGCGGTCCACGAAGGACTGAGCAAATTCGACGATCAAGAGCGCTCCAAGCTCTGGTGTCATCTCTATCGGGGCGATGTCGAATCGGCGCTCGGCAATTACGACAACGCGACGCGTGATTATCGTCAAGCGCACGAAATCGCCCGTCGGATGATCGCCGACGGCGATCAGGCGGCTCAAGTCCAACGGGATTTGGCCATGACGCATTGGAAGCTTGGCGATCTGGCCACGAAATTGCACGATTTTAAGGAGTCGCGCAACCAACACGGTCAATCATTGAGAATATTTCGCGATTTGAACGCTATGATTTCTCCTTCCAAAGATGGAAAGCGAGAGTTGGTCTACGCGTTAGTGCGGCTCGGCGACGCCGAGCTTCAAATCGGCGATGTCCGGGAGGCGCGAGGCCGCTATGAAGAAGCGCTCAAATGCCTGCCGCCCTACGACGCCATCATGCCCGACGATTTGGACACGTTGTGCGCACTGGCGATCGTCAACGACAAGATCGGAGATGCCATAGTCGCTCAGAGCGATCGGGATTTTCCAATGAAGGAGGGTCCATCGGCTGTAGAAAAATATATGATTGCCGCAGATCAAGCACGACTCAAAATATCTTCGACGAATTATTATCTACGCAGCCTTGCAATTCACAAACAAATCTCCAACAAGAATTCGGTGAATTACCACTTGCAGCACTTGCTGGCGAACAGCTACGCGAAGATGGGCGACCTGAGAGTATCGCTCGGCCAATCGGTGTTCGCATTAGAGCAATATACCGAAATGCTGAAGATCGCGGATATTTGGGCCGCGCGTTATCCGCAGCATCATCAGGCTCAACGAGAACTTGCGGTCGGCTTGGCCAAACTGGGTCAGTTGTCGGTCGATCTCGGCAATTTCCCAGACGCCGCGAACTACTTTGCCCGGAGCTTCGAGATTGTCGAAAAGTGGTCGAATTTGTGGAAAGACGACGTTGAATCGCAGCGCGACCTTCTCGTTTTTGGCTTCTTTCCACAATACCGATTGAATTTCGCCATGAAGAAATACGATCTTGCGATTTCGTGGGCCAGCGATGCCATCAAAGTCGCGAAATCTTCATCGCAAGCGCTCTCTCTGACGAACGAAATCGCTTTCCTTGAGAAGCAAATCGAGATCGCGATACGACACCGGACGCCAACAGTTCGGCGAGAATCGGCGCCCCCGCCGCGTACGGCAACCGCCAGATGAAACAAGACGATCGATCATACCCGTAAATCGGCTGGAGCCGGCCAATTTGCGGGAATTCGAGCGTATACTGGAGTTGAAGAGTACCGAGGGAGTGCGGGCCGTGAACAAGACGCGCTACGAACGGGCCATGGAGCAAGGCCTCGAACAGGGCCGAGAGCAAGGTCGAGAACAAGGTCGAGAACAAGGCCTCGAACAGGGCCGGCGCGCCGCGATGCTGGAACTGTTGGAAGCCATGATCGTCGATCGGTTTGGGCCGCTCGGCGAGGACGCGCTCGCGAAGCTGCGCGCGATGACCGACGACGCGCTCCGACGGACGGGCCTGGCCCTCCACCGGTCGAACTCGCTCGCGGAGTTGGGCCTGGCGTCCCCTTCGGGATCGTAGCTCGGCAAGGGATGCCGATCGGCGATCGCGGTGGACACCACAAAGTCGGCGTTCACTCCACGAGTCGCCGCACCGATTTCGGCGTTGCGTCCCAGGCGCGGTCGTAGGCCTCCTCCAAAGGCACCGAAACGTGGACGCCGGAAGCGATGAACAGCGGCATCGCCGGCAGCGAATCGCCGACGGCGACCGTTTCAATGAACGCGGTGTTCACTCCGTCCGCTTCATACGACGCGAGCACGCGGTTCTGGTCCCCGACCAACTCGAACGGATCGTCTTCCTCGAAATGATCCCAGATGGCCTTGTGGATGCCGGCCGGGTCGCGGCGCGTGGGCGGAAATGGGTCCACGACGAGGACGTGGATCCGCGACCGGATCGCCTCGACGATCTTTCCGCAAAAATTCCGAAGCGCGAGTTCGTCGTGCTTATTCCCCGGCGAGACGATCTCGATGAATGCCACCACGCGCCCCAACCGGTGCCGGATCGCGATGCGGCTGGCCTTGTCGGCGTAGTAGTCGCGCTCGGAGCGCCGCACGTGTTTGGTCTGCGGTCGAACCCGCAGCGCGACGCCTCCCCCGGCCAATTCGTCGATCGCCTTCTCTTCGATCGCGAGCACGTCGGATTCCCGGCTGCCGCTGCGCTGCTCGACAAGCGCGGTGTACCCGTCCGGCAGCGGACCGCGATTCAGCGCGCCTCCGATCTCCCAGCACCACCCCTGATGAAAGTGATGGAACAGCCCGGCGTTCACGCGCGACCAATCGTGGATCGGCATCGCCCACCTCCCGCCGTGATTGTACCGCGCGAAATGGCGAACGCATCAGGCACATCCATCCCGATGTCCCCGCCCGTTCGGCGTCCCGTCTTCGCGCCGCGGCCGATTCCCGAATACCATGATCCCGACCTCTCCGTTCCGATCGCGTTCCCACCCTCGAGACCGTCATGACCGAACCGCCCGTCGCGTTGTCGCCGCTCGCGCACCTGAAGCGGGCGATCGGCTGGAACCTCGGCGCCGTCGTGCCCTCGCGCACGGAATCGCGGGCGCTCGAGGCCGCGGGCGTCGTCGACCCCGCCGCCCAGCGCTACGCCGCGTGGCGCCGCAGCCTGCTCATCGTCGCGTTCGTGCCGACGCTGCTCGCCGCCGGCCTCGCCACCGCCGACACCATCGAAGACGGCTTCGACGAAATGACCCGCCTGGGCGTCGGCTTCGAGATCGCCTGGCTCGTCGCCGCCTTCGTCCTCGCCGGCGCGTGCCTGCTGGGCATCCGCACCTGGACGCGCCCCGGCCGCACCGCCGGCTGGCTCGCCGCCGCGTGGATGGCCGCGTTCGTGCTGCCGTTCGTCTACGCCCTCCTCCCCGTCGGCGCGCTCTACCGCGTCGCGGAGGAACCGCCCCCGAGCGCGGCGAAGGCGCCCGCCATGCCCAAGGATGCGAAAGCCGAAAAGGACGAGAAGGACGAAGACGACGAGGAGGAACCGGCCAAGCCGCTGACGCCGGAGCAGGAGGAGAAACTCCAGGCCGCGCACGAGTTGGCGATCGAATTCGTCCTCTCGGGCAGCGGCTACCTGCTGCTCTTCCCGGCCGTGCTGTCGCTGATCCCCGGCGCCGTGAACGGCTGCCTGCGCATCAAGTCGCTGCTCCCCGCGGCGCAGCTGCCGGGGTGGCTGCTCGTCTGCGTCGCGCCGGCGTTCCTGCTCTTCTGGCTCGTGATCCTCGTCCTCGCGAACCACGCCGCCCGGAACCCCCTGCTCGTCTTCGGCGTGCTGCTGTGGGCCGGGGCGCCGATCTGGTACGCCGTGCGCGGGCGCGTCTTCGTCCAGTCGCAGATCGGCCCCGCCGAGGCGGCGCGCATCGCCGGCGTGAAGCGCCTCGCCGGGCTGACCGCCCTCGTCGGCATCGGCATGCTCCTCGCGTTCGCCCTGTCCGCCAAGGTGCTCGGCATCCGCGTCGTCGGCTTCGACAAGGCCCACTCCGTCGGCACGAAGATCGAAGAGCTTGCCGACTCGGACGATGAGGTGAGCCTGGAAGACGTGCAAACGGCGCTCGCCGAGTCGAAATCGTGGATCTACGCGTTCGACCTCTCGTCCTGGCGGATGGTGGTGGACTTCCTGGCGAAGCTGCTGGTGGTGACGGCGGTCTTCGCGGACCTGGTGCTGCGCGCCACGGTGGCCGCCTGGCGGAACGACCGGGCGCTGCGCGCGAAGCCGGCCGCGTCGGACTTCGACGTGGCGGCGTCCGCCGTCGGCGCCGCGCTGGGCGGCGCGAAGTGAGGTTGGGATCGGTATCGCGCGGGACTAGACGGATTGGCAATCATACGATAAAACAATGGCGTATTTATACGATTCATTGCCGTCCGTCTCCTTTTCCCTTTCCGCACAATCGGCGCAAACCGAACAACCGTCCGTCGATACAGCTTGCCTACCTTCCCGGAACCGACTCCGTCCATTGCGGATCGTTCGCTCCATTCCTATAACAAAGGATGCCTTTCCCGCCGCATTCGATGGCGGACGATGGCTCGACGCAAACGCCGCCGCGGATTCCCGTTCCGACAACGTCCGCGGCCGAGGACGAAGAATGGCTGCCTTGAAAATTCGGAAGATCGACCTCACGGCGAACAACGCCTCCGCCCAACTCGCCAAACTGCGCGACCAATTTCGGCCCGAAACCGAAGTCGTCTCCGCGCAGGCCAAGAAACTGTCGCAGACGGTCTTCGGCCACGCGCTCTCCCCGGCGCAGGCGGTCGAGAAGATCTGCCTCGACGTGAAGGCGAAGGGCCTCCCGGCGCTGCTGCACTACACCGAAGCGCTCGACAAGGTGAAGCTGAAGCCCGACGCGCTGCGCGTCAAGAAGGAGGAGATGGCCGCCGCGCACGCCGCGGCCGCGCCGGAGTTCCTCGATGTCATTCGGCGCATCCGGTACAACATCGACTCGTTCCAGCACGGCCTCCTGCACCAGGACGCCGAACTGCGCGTCTCGGGGCAGCACGAGGTCACGCTGCGCTACCGGCCGCTGCGGCGCATCGGCGTCTACTGCCCCGGCGGCGCGGCGGCGTATCCGTCCACGCTGCTGATGACCGTCTGCCCGGCGAAGGCGGCCGGCGTGAAGGAGATCATCGTCTGCCTGCCGCCGAAGGACACCGGCGCGTACAGCAAGGACATGCTGGCGGTCTGCCACGAACTCGAGGTGGACGAGGTCTACCGCGTGGGCGGCGCGCAGGCCGTCGCCGCGATGGCGTACGGCGTGGACGGCATCAAGCCGGTCGAGATGATCGTCGGCCCCGGCAGCCAGTTCGTGGCGCTCGCCAAGAAGTACGTCTGCGGCACCTGCGCCATCGACTGCATCGCCGGGCCGAGCGAAATCGTCGTCGCCGCGGACGACTCGGCGCACCCGAGCTACGTCGCGCTCGACCTGCTCGCGCAGGCGGAACACTCGCCGGGCGTGCCGATCCTCGTGACCTGGTACGAGCCGCTCCTGGGCGAAGTGGAGGCGGCGCTCGTGAAGCGGATGGCGAAGCTCTCGCGGGCGGATCTGGCGAAGGATTCGCTGGAGCGCTACGGCGCGTTCGTGCTGGCGCCGGACAAGCAGGGCGCGATCGACTGCGTGAACGCGCTGGCGCCGGAACACCTGCACATCCAGACGCGCGACCCCGACGGCTTCGCGGAAGCGGTCGAGAGCGCCGGCGCGATCTTCCTCGGCCCGTTCACGCCGGTGGCGCTCGGCGACTACGCCGCCGGCCCCAGCCACGTGCTGCCGACCGGGGGCACGGCGCGCTTCTCCAGCGGCCTCACCGCCAACGACTTCCGCAAGCGCACAAGCATCCTGCGGTTCACGCGCAACGGCCTGCGGGACATCGCCGACGACGTGATCTTCTTCGCTAAGAAGGAGGGCCTGACGGCGCACGTCGCGAGCGTCGAGCAGCGCGCCAACGACAGCGGCCCCGCCGCCCGCCCGAAGCCGAAGCCGGAGAAAGTGCTGGCCGCCGCCGCCGCGGGCGGGAAGAAGTGATCAGGAGTCGGGGGTCAGGGGTCAGGGGTCAGGAATTAGCAGATAAGAATCGGCGGGCGAGGAACGGCCGTCGAGAAAGCTCCAAGATTCTTGCATCGGATCTTAGCCGCGGAGCGGCGGCCGACGTTTGCCAGGGGCGCCAGCCCCTGGTAAGAACCACCTGAAACAAAGCCCTGAAAGGGCGACAGAGAACCACGTCTTTCGCCCTATCAGGGCTTGTGGTATACGAACAGACTTCAGGGGCTTGCGCCCCTGGCAAACGTCGGCCGCCGCTCCGCGGCTGAATACCATCGGAGCCGACGCATCGCGGATGATCATCACCGATGCCGGCGCTCCGCGGTTAATCTTGACCTGAGTCGACGCGCCGGGATGAAACTCGCCGGTGGACTCTCGAACGACGAACCCTCGACCTCGTTCCCATGAATATCCGCCCCAACATTCGCGCGATGGCCGGCTACGTGCCGGGCGAGCAACTCAACGCGCCGGACATCGTCAAACTCAACACCAACGAAAACCCGTACCCGCCGTCGCCGCGCGTCTTCGAGGCGCTGCGCGCCGCGCTCGTCGGCGACAAGCTCCGCAAGTACCCGCAGCCCGCCGGCGACGACTTCCGCAAGGCCGCCGGCCGCGTCCTCGGCGTCGACCCCGACGCCATCCTCGTCGGCAACGGCTCCGACGACATCCTCACCATCCTCACGCGCGCCTTCGTGCCCGACGGCGGCCTCGTCGCGTCGCCGACGCCGAGCTACATCCTCTACAAATCGCTCGCCGAAATCCAGAACGCGAAGTTCCAGACGGTGCCGTTCACCGACGACTGGAACCTGCCGCACCCGTGGCCCGTGACGGGCGCGCACCTGACGTTCCTGCCGAACCCGAACTCGCCATCGGGCACCTGCCTGCGGCTGCCGGCGCTCGAACGCTTCGCCGAGGCGATCGACGGCACGCTCGTGCTGGACGAGGCCTACGCCGACTTCGCCGAATGGAACGGCCTGCCGCTGGCGAAGGAACTTCCGAACGTCGTCGTCACGCGCTCCTTCAGCAAATCGTACTCGCTCGCCGGCCTGCGCTTCGGCTTCGCGGTCGCCGACCCGGCGATCGTGCGCGAACTCCTGAAGGTGAAGGATTCCTACAACTGCGACGCGCTCGCCCTCGCCGCCGCGACCGCCGCCATCGAGGACCAGCACTACTTCGCCGACGTGCGCTCGCGCATCCTCGCCACGCGCGGCCGGATGCACGCGGAGCTGTCGAAGCTCGGCTTCCGCGTCACGTCCAGCCAGGCGAATTTCCTCTGGTGCCGCCGCGCCGACAAGCCGGTGAAGCCGATGTACGAGGCGCTGAAGGCGAAGAACGTACTGGTGCGCTACATGTCTTACGCCGGCTACGGCGACGGCCTCCGCATCTCCGTCGGCACCGACGCCGAAATCGACAAACTGCTGGCGGAGCTGCGGAAGCTCGCGTGAGGAGCATCCATCGTCAATGCACGCGCGCCTCGGGAAACTTCTCGAACAATCGCCCGTAGACCTCGGTCCGCATCATCAACGCGCGGACGTCCGCTTCCGTCTTCAAATCCATCTCGCATTCCTTGCACACGCGGATCGGCAGCTTCAACGCGACGTTCCGACCGACGATCCGGTCGTCGTCGTCCCCGTACGCCGACACGAACAGACTCAGGGGTCGGAAGATCATCAATGCGAAAAACTCCAACCAGGGATGCCGCTTCGCGCTGATCATTTCCTCCCGTTCGCATTCGACCGTGAAGGTGGCGCGATGGCGCGTCGTGCGAGTGCAGACCAGGCAATCCGTTTCGACGGGCAGCTCGCCGTTCGCCAGCATGTGGCGCAGGACGAGGTCGATCGACACGCTCGATTCGCCGACGGAGGCTTTCAACTGCGCGAAGGACGGCACTTCGATGGTCCGCCGGCAGTCGCAGACGATCGTGGTGCCGGCGGCGCTGCCGGGGACGTGATGCGTCTTGCCGCACTCGCAGCGGACGGGGTACGCGGCCATCGGGGACTCCGGGCGGAGGCTCGATTGTGGCCGCTCGACCGCCGGAACGCAATCGTCTACCGGCCGTCGTCGTGGGGGAGCGAAATTGTAGGTCGGGCCGAGTCTTCGAGGCCCGACACGGACGAGATCGGTTCGCGGGTCGGGCCGGCGGTTACCACCACAGTCCGCCCGGCGAGCGGGCTCCCGCGGCGGAGGAGCCGCGCCGCGTGCGCCAGGATGGATTCGGGCTCGCTCATGCGGCCGGGTCGGTCGGATGGCCCTTCAGCCAGCGGCCCGACTTCCGGACCAACGAACGCCCAGCCCCGCGCGGCGAGCGCCGCCACGTTCCGCCCGGTCGCCTCCTGTGCGTACATCGAGTCGTTCATGGCCGGGGCGGCAAGCACCGGGCCGGTGCGGGCGAGCAGCAGCGCCGTGAGGACGTCGTCGGCTAGTCCCTGCGCCGCGCGCGCAAGCAGCTGGGCGGTCGCGGGCGCCACGATGACGAGGTCGGCGGCATCGGCCAGCCGGACGTGCGCGAGCGCCCGGTCCGGCTCCCAGAGGGAGGTCAGGACCGGGCGCCCGGTCAGTGCTTCAAAGGTCAACGGCC
>CAYVRB010000087.1:14234-20394 GCA_964453375.1 uncultured Alcaligenaceae bacterium | reverse complement strand
GTCGCCGCAGCTCTTCAGCTTCAACAGTCCGATGGGGATGTGCCTCGAGTGCGACGGCCTCGGGACGAAGTACACCTTCGACCCCGCCCTGCTGATCCCCGATCCGGCGAAGAGCCTGCACGACGGCGCGATCCCGCTCGTCGGGCCGCTCAAGGGGATGGGGCGCTGGCGGAAGCACATCTACGAGGGCGTCGGCAAATCGCTCGGCATCGACCTCAAGACGCCGTGGAACAAGCTCCCGGCCGAGCATCGCAAGTTGTTGCTGGAAGGCAGCGGGGACCGGCACATCGTCTGGGAATGGAAGCAGCGCCACGGCGTCTGGAAGCACGGCGGCAAGTGGGAAGGGATCGTGCCGCAGCTGCTGGCGCAGTTCAAGAAGGCGACGGCCGGGCCGCGGCGGATGCAGCTCGAGAAGTACATGAGCGTGGTGAAGTGCCCGGCGTGCCAGAGCCAGCGGCTGAACCCGCAGGCGCGGGCGGTGCGCGTCGGCGGGAAGACGCTGATCGAGGTCGGCCGGATGCCGATCGGCGAATTGGTGCCCTGGTTCGAATCGAAGGAAGCGAAGCTCTCGCCGGTCGAGCGTCACATCTGCTCGGAGTTGCTCAAGGAGATTCGCGCACGGCTCGGCTTCCTCTTGAACGTCGGGCTGCACTACCTGAGTCTCGATCGCGCCGCCCCGTCGCTCTCCGGCGGCGAGGCGCAGCGCATCCGCCTCGCGGGCCAGATCGGCAGCGGCCTCGTCGGCGTGCTGTACATTCTCGACGAACCCAGCATCGGCCTGCACCCGCGCGACAACGAACGCTTGCTGGCGAGTCTCGAACGGCTGCGCGACATGGGGAACACCGTCCTCGTCGTCGAGCACGACGAGGAGACGATGCGCGCGGCGGACTATCTGGTGGACTTCGGCCCCGGCCCCGGCGTGCGCGGCGGGGAGATCGTGGCCGCCGGCCCGCCGGCGGAGGTGTTCGCGAATCCGGCCAGCCCGACGGGGCAGTACCTGACGGGGGCGAAGGAGATCGCGATCCCGAAGGAGCGCCGCAAGCCGAACGGCAAGGCGCTCGCGATCGCGGGCGCCCGGCACAATAATTTGAAGAACGTGTCGGTCGACATTCCGATCGGGCTCTTCACCGTCGTCACCGGCGTCAGCGGTTCGGGCAAGTCGTCGCTCGTCAACGACATTCTGATGGAGGCGCTCACGGCGCGGAAGAACTCCCGCGAAATCGAGGACGACGAGGAAGACGAATCGCCGCACACCATCGGAGAGCACGATTCGATTTCGGGCAGCGAGCTGATCGACAAGGTGATCGACATCGACCAGACGCCGATCGGCCGGACGCCGCGCTCGAACCCGGCGACGTATATCAAGCTCTTCGACGAGATCCGCTCGCACTTCGCGAAGATGGAGGACGCCAAGGTCCGCGGCTACCAGCCAGGGCGCTTTAGCTTCAACGTCCCCGGAGGGCGCTGCGAGGCCTGCCAGGGGAACGGCTCGAACCGGCTGGAGATGGACTTCCTCGCCGACGTCTGGGTGACGTGCCCGGTCTGCGAGGGCCGGCGCTTCAACCGCGAGACCTTGCAGGTGAAGTATCGCGGCAAGACGATCCACGACGTGCTGGAGATGGAGGTGGCGCAGGCGCTCGAGCACTTCGAGCACGCGCCGAAGATCCGGCCGATGCTCCAGACGCTGCACGATGTCGGACTCGATTACATCAAGTTGGGCCAGCCGTCGCCGACGCTCTCCGGTGGCGAGGCGCAGCGGATCAAGTTGGCGAAGGAATTGTGCCGGCCGGGCACGGGCAAGACGCTCTACATTCTCGATGAACCCACGACCGGCCTGCACTTCGAGGACATCCGACGCCTCCTGGACGTGCTGCACGGCTTCGTGCAGGCGGGGAACACGGTGCTCGTGATCGAGCACAACCTGGACGTCATCAAGACCGCCGACTGGCTGATCGACATGGGCCCCGAAGGCGGCAGCGGCGGCGGGCGCGTCGTCGCGGTCGGCCCGCCGGAGAAGGTCGCCAAGGCGAAGGATTCGCATACGGGGAAGGCGTTGGCCCCCCTGCTCTTCCCTATGAAGAAGGAGTCGGGAATCAGGGGTCAGGGGTCAGGAGTCAGGAGTCAGAAGCAAGATACGATCACGCCTCTCGAAGTGACCGGGGCACAGCAGCACAACCTGAAGAACGTCTCGGCTCGCATCCCGCGCGAGAAGATGTCCGTGTTCTGCGGGCCGTCGGGGTCGGGGAAGTCGTCGCTCGCGCTCGATACGATCTACGCCGAGGGGCAGCGGCGGTACGTCGAATCGCTTTCCAGCTACGCCCGGCAATTCCTCGGGCAGGTGCAGAAACCGAAGGTCGAACAGATCACGGGCCTCTCGCCGGCGGTGAGCATCGAACAGAAGACGACGAGCAAGAGTCCGCGCTCGACCGTCGGCACCATCACCGAAATCTACGACTACCTCCGCATCCTCTACGCGCGGCTCGGTCAGCGGTACTGCCCGAAGTGCGACGTCCCCATTGGCACGCAGACGGCCGACGAGATCGTCGCCAAGATCCTCGGCCTCCCGGAAGGCACGAAGCTCTACATCATGGCTCCGATCGAGCGCAAGGGGCAGGAGAAGTACGAGGCGATCTTCGACGAGATCCGCCGGGCCGGCTACGTGCGGATGCGGATCGACAAGAAGTCGTACAACCTCGACGAACCGCCCGCGATCGACCACAAGCGGAAGCACGCCGTCGAGGTGGTCGTCGATCGGAACGTCGTGAAGCCCGGCACGCGCACGCGGGTCGCCGAGGCGGTCGAGCAGGCACTCGCACTCGGCCGCGGCGTGGTGCACCTCGCCTACGTCGACGCCGAGAAGGACGAGAAGAATTGGAAGGTCGAGCGGTTCTCCCAGCACCTCGCCTGCGATTCCTGCGGCACGAGCTACGAGCTGCTGAACCCGCACAACTATTCCTTCAACGGCCCGCTCGGCTGGTGCCCCACGTGCGAAGGCCTCGGCGTCCAGCGCGGCGCGAACGCGAACCTGTTGGTAGGCGATCCGTCGCTCTCGATCCGCGCCGGCGCCATCGCCGCGTGGCCGGAGCTGGCGAAGGGGAGTCCGTGGCTGCCGTTTGCGGAAGCGATCGCCAAGCACGCCGGCTTCTCGTTCGACGCGCCCTACGCCGACCTCGCGCCGGAACACCAGCGGGCCGTGCTGCACGGTACGGGCGAGGCCTGGCTGACGCCGAATGCGGAATTCGGAATGCGGAATGCGGAATTGAAAACCAAGAACGCGAAGTCCGGGAATGCTTCAAACTCCGCACTCCGCACTCCGCACTCCGCACTGTTTCAATACAAGGGCCTCTTCCCCGCGGTGGACGAGGCCTCGCGCGTCAGTTTCGTCTACCGCCATCGACTGGAGCATCTCGTCGATGAGGTCCCCTGCTCCGCCTGTCGAGGGTCGCGCCTGCGGCCCGATTCGGCGGCCACGCGATTCGCCGGCCGAACGCTCGGCGATCTCTGCGAACAACCATTGCGGGCCGCGCTCGACCAGTTCGAGAATTTGAAACTCTCGAAGGCGGATCGACAAGTCGCCGGCGAGGTGCTGCGCGAAGTCACAAACCGTCTCAAGGTCCTCGTGGACGTCGGCCTCGATTACCTCGCGCTCGGGCGCTCAGGGCCAACGCTCTCCGGCGGCGAGGCGCAGCGCATCCGGCTCGCTTCGCAGATCGGCAGCGGCCTCACCGGCGTGCTCTACGTCCTCGACGAGCCGACCATCGGCCTGCACCCGCGCGACAACCTCCGGCTCCTCAAGGCCCTGCACCGCCTCCGCGATCTCGGCAACACCCTCGTCGTCGTCGAACACGACCGCGAGGTCATCGCCTCGGCCGATTGCCTGCTGGACTTCGGCCCCGGCGCCGGCGACGGCGGCGGCGAGATCACCGCGAGCGGCCCGGTGAAGCAGGTGCTGAAATCGAAGGACTCGCTCACGGGAAAGTATCTGTCCGGGGCGCTGGCAATCCCGGTGCCGTCGAACCGCCGCACCGTCGCGGAGCCGTTCGCTGGTGTCGAACCGACGCGTGAGGAAGTCGCCGCCCGCGCCCCGGCCGCCGCGGCGGTCGACATCGTCGGCGCCCGGCAGCACAACCTCAAGAACGTGGACGTTTCGATTCCGCTCGGCGCGTTCGTCGCCGTCACCGGCGTCAGCGGCTCCGGCAAGTCGTCGCTCGTCAACGAGGTCCTGCACAACACGCTTGCCCGGAAGCTCAACCGCGCCCGCACGTCCGGCGCCGCCGTCGACGACATCCTCGGCCTCGACCGCCTCGACAAGATCATCAACGTCGACCAGGACCCGCTCGGCAATTCGCCGTCGTCCAACCCCGCCACCTTCACCGGCGTCTTCGACCTCATCCGCGAACTCTTCTCGCGCTTGCCGGAGTCGAAGGTCCGCGGCTACCACCCGCGCCGCTTCAGCTTCAACCAGAAGGGCGGCCGCTGCGAAGCCTGCGAAGGGATGGGGCAGAAGCGGATCGAGATGCACTTCCTGCCCGACGTCTGGGTCGAATGCGACACCTGCCGCGGCAGCCGGTACAACCCCGAGACGCTGGCGGTGAAGTACCAGGGCCGTTCGATCTCGGACGTGCTCAATATGCGGATCAGCGAGGCGCTCGAACTGTTCGGGAACATCCCGAAGATCCGCGTCGTGCTCCAGACGCTCGCGGACGTCGGCCTCGGGTACATGGCGCTCGGGCAGCCGGCGCCGACGATGAGCGGCGGCGAGGCGCAGCGCGTCAAGCTCGCGGCCGAACTCGCCCGGCCCAGCACCGGCCGCACGCTCTACATCCTCGACGAACCGACGACCGGCCTGCACTTCGACGACGTGCGCAAGCTCCTCGACGTGCTCCACCGCCTCGCGGACCTCGGCAACACCGTCGTCGTCGTCGAACACAACCTCGACGTGATCAAATCCGTCGACTGGGTGATCGACATCGGCCCCGAGGCCGGGCGCGAGGGCGGGCGCGTCGTCGCGCAGGGGACGCCGGAACAGGTGGTCGAAGGGGCGAAGCGGCTCGGCGTCGTCTCGCATACGGCGAAGGTGCTGGAGGAAGTCCTCGCGGCCGGGCCGAAGGCCGAGCGGAAGCGCTACGATCCGAAGGCGGCGCTCGCGGCGAAGCTCGGCGACCTCGACATCTCCGAAGTCGGCGACGACCAGCAGCTCCCGTGGGAAGCCGACGGCCGGCGCTGGCACACGAAGGACCGCGTCACCACCACCGGCAAGCCGGCCAAGTGGGACGGCGAAGTCCTCAATTTCGTCGAGGAGCGCATCCACGCGCTGGGCGATTTCTCCGAGACGAACTGGAAGCACCGCAGCATCGTCGAGATCGCCGCGAAGAAGAAATCGCACGGCTGGATCCTCCACGCGATGACCGGCCACGAGGCGTATTTGAAGCTCGTTTTCCGCGTCGGGCGCGGCACGTTCAAGGAAGCCGACCTCGCGGCGTCGCTCGGACTCTCGCCGCTCTCGGACACGCCGGGATTGGAGGGCTACGCGCGGGATGGGAACCGCGTCGAGGTCGCCACGTCGCCGGGGCTGCAGACCGTCGTCGTCGTCGTCCACAAGATGGCTGACGTGGAATCGAAGAGCTTCCAGGCGTTCCTCGCCAAGGCGATCGAGTCGTTCCTCGGACTCATGGAGAGCGCGGGGTCGTCGGTCGAGGAGTTCATGCCGTGGAAAAAGGACGGCGAGAAGTGGCACCTCGGCGAGAAGGGCTTTCCGCCCGGCAAGAAGCTGAAGTGGGACCGCGCCGCCCTGCCGGCGATGCTGAAGGTCCTGCGCGAGATCGAGCCGGGCCTGGACGTGAAGTGGGACAGCCGGGATCACATCCTGCTGAAGATGCCCGGCGTCTCGAAATCGTTCGCCTGGTTCCGCACGAAGGAGGTCGACGCGCTCGTCTGCAACCTCGTGATGTCGGCCGGCCTCTTCAACCTCGCGCGGCTCGACGGCTTCTGCCGGCACGCCGAGTTCACGAGCGATCGTGGCGACGATACGCAGGTGGTGCGCATGGAGATCGTCTCGCCGGAGCCGCTGCGCACTCCGTCGTTCGCGAAGTTCATGAAGGAATATCTGGAGGGGTATCGGAAGGCGTTCGGGTGATCGCGTAGGTCGGGCCGAGTCTTC
>CAYVRB010000087.1:504-14224 GCA_964453375.1 uncultured Alcaligenaceae bacterium | reverse complement strand
CGAGGCCCGACAATGCCTGTGTCGGGCCTCGAAGACTCGGCCCGACCTACAAGTCCGTCACGGCGTCACGTCGAACGACAGCTTGTTCAGGAACAAGAGCGACCGGTCGCCGTGCTCGTAGTATTGCTCGAGCATCAGGTCCAGATCCGGCGTCAGCACCTTCGGTTTCCACCCGCGCGGCACGTCGGAATTGATCCGCACGCTGATCGGCTTGCTCCAGTCGATCATCTCGCGGTCCAGCCAGATCGTCACGTTCTTCAGGCCGCGACTGTTGATCTTGATCTCGTTCCCTTGGAAGATGTCGGCCTTGATCTCGGCGGGCACGAAGCCGTTGGTCTTCTTGTCCTTGACGAGGTTGTTCGACGAGACCTCGTCGGTGCCGACCCAATAGAAGCGGTTGTCCTGCTTCCGCATGATGGTCCACGGTTCGACGGCGAACTGGTTGAGTCGGAGGACGCCGGTGCCGGTGACGCGCTTCTTGAGCCGCATCCAATCGAACATCAGGTGGATGTCGCCACTGAACCATTCGGAGCCGCGGCCGCGGTAGACGCTGGCGATGGCGGGGAATCCCTTGGGCATCCATTGCTCGAAGAGGCTGCGGACGTTGTCCAATCCCGCGCCGCCGAGGGCGCCGGAGGCGAAGTAGACGGGGAGCTTCTGGCAGTTGCGCCAGTAGTGCATGAACATGCCGAACCATTTGGGGTTGGAGGCCATGGCGACGACGCCGGCGAAGAGGTCCGGGTGGGAGGCGCCGACGTCGAGGGCGAGGTTGGCGCCGGCGCCGAAGCCGAACATGAGGACGCGGTCGGGGTCGACGCGGTAGTGGCGGAGGAGGCTGCGGAGCGTGGCCTGCACCTTGTAATGCTGGTCGCCGGACCAGTCGTAGCCGCGGTCGAAGCCGTCGGTCCAGAGCGGGGCGGCGAGGATGAATCCGTTGCGGTCGGCCTCGTAGGAGAGGAGCGTGACGAGTTCCTCGGCCGGCAGGGAGGGATGCGCGAGGGCGAGGACGACGGGGTACGGTCGGCCGTGGTGGTATTCGGACGGCAGGCGGACGAGGTAGTCGACACCGGCGGCCTCCTCCTTGAGCGTGCCGGTGTTGCGTTTGACGATGCCGGCGGCGAGCCGGCCGCCGGTCGGCACCGGGGTCGCGTCGGCGCCGAACGGTTCGGCGGGCTTCGGCGGCGGCAGGTACTGGATCACCTGCGCGAGGATTTCGGGCGTCGCGGGTTTGCCGGTCTTCTGGACGGCGGCGAAGATCGCGCGGCGGTTGTTCAGGATCGGTTCCTGCTGGTAGGCGAGCAGCGCGTCGCGCCACTGCCAGAGCCGCAGGGCGGCGTCGACGTCGTTGATGGCGCCGTTGGGCCCCATCACCCAGCCGCTGACGGCGAGGGCGAGGAGGTTCTCCGGGCGCGTGCCGCCCGACTTGCCGTCCGCCTTGAGGCGGGCCACGTCGTCGGCGAGCTTGCGGAAGATGTCGATGCGCTCGGCGTTGTCGGGATGCAACTCGGCGAGGACCTGTTCGCCGGAGTCGACGAGCCGCAGCGTGCGCTCGGGAAGCTGGCGGCGCGCGGCGACGAGGCCGGCGGGTCCGCCGGCGGCGGCCGCGGCGCCCAGCGGCGCGAGGTCGTCCAGCGCGGCGCGCAGGTGCCGGCGCGTCTTGTCGAAATTCGGCTGCACGAGGTCCAATTCGGCCTTCAGTTTCGAGTAGCGTTCCGCCAGCTCCGCCGTCGCGGACTTCGGGTCGAACAGCTTGGCCAGCTCGCGCCCGCCGGCGTAGCGGCCCGCGATCTTGGCCACTTCCAGTTCGTCCACCACGAGCTTCGCCTCGGCCTTGGCGATGCCCGCCTTCAACTTGTCGAACGCCTCGTCCTGCTCCTTCGTCCAGGCGCCGGGGATGTCCTTCCGGGCGCGGTCGAGCTCGGCCTTGGCGGCGTCCAGGAAGTCCCCCTGGAAGAAAAACGTGGCGAGGGCGACGCGCTTCGTCGGGTCGGGCTTTCCCTTCTCGTCCAGCTCCGGATGCGTGACGAGGAGCGAGCGGAGGGCGGCGGTCGGGAATTCGCGCGTGGAGAAGTACGGATACCACTTGTGCGTGGTGGAGACGTGCACCATCCGCTTGGGGCCGAGGACGCGGATGAATTGTTCGATGTCCTGGAAGTTGCCGTTGCCGGTCTTCACGCGGATCACGCGCTTCCAGTTCTTGTCGAAGTCGGGCGCGGTGAACTGCCCGTAGGAGGGCAGCGACTGGAGCTGCCGGGGGATTACCGACTTCTCGTACTCCTTGATGGCGTCGAGGCCCTTGATGTTCTGCTGGATCTCGGCGGCCTGCTTCTGGTGCTTGGAGAAGATCCACCAGCGGAGGCCGTCGTCGAGGACGTCGAACCCCTTGGCCTTGGGGACGGAGAAAACGAAACCGTTCTGCGGGTCGTTGATCCGCTCCTGCTCCCTGGAGACGGTGCCTTCGAGGAAGAAGCCGTCCTTGAAGATGACGCGGTCGACGGCGGGGGCCGACAGGGCGGTGGCGAGGACCGCGAAGGCGGCGGCGAGGAGGACGGAACGACGGCGGAGCATGGCGGTTCCCCGGAGGCGATCGACACCTTCCATTGTTTCGACCCCCAACGCCGGGTCAAGCGCGACGTTGCATTTGCAGGGCGGCGCGGACACAATAGAACGAGCGGACCGGATGGTGGACGAACGACGAACGCACCGCCGGCTTGCGCGTGGGAGCCTGAAATGCCCATTCAGTTCCGCTGCCCGTCCTGCGACCGGATGCTCGGCATCGCGAAGCGCAAGGCCGGCACGTCCGTGAAGTGCCCGCGGTGCGCCGCCGACGTGCGCGTCCCGGCGCTCGCCGGCATGGCGGTCGAAACGAACGGCCCGGTGGGCGCCGCGCCGGCGATCCCGAAAGCGCCCCGGGAAGCGATTTCCACGACGGCGCCCGCCACGGTCGTGGCGGCGCCGCGCGCCGCGCCGGGCGAGCGCAAGGTCGATTCGATGCCGCTGTTCGAGCGGCCGGACTTCGAATCGCTGCTGAATCCGGCGCTCGAAAAGGCGAAGCCGGAACCGGCGAAGGCGCCGGTGGCGGCGGCCGTGTTGGCGGCGCCACCGATCCCGGCCCCGCTGCCGGAAGCGCGCCGCGAACGCCCGCTGCCGTCCCAGCCCTATCTCGACGACATCGCCGAAGAGGCGATCGACGTGGAGGACCTCTCGAACTCGTTCATCCTCACGCGCCGATCGCTCACAATCGCTGCGGCCGCGGTCGCGGTGCTGATGGGGATCGCGTTCGCGGCCGGGTATTTCCTCGCCGGCGCGATGGCGCCGAAGGAGAAGAGCACGCAGGTGATCCCCGGCAAAGGCCAGCCGTATCTCGAAGGCTGAGTCACTTCACGACGCGGATGCGGTGGCTGAGCGTGTCGCCGATGTAGATCGCGCCGTCGGGCCCGATGGCGACGCCGTGAGGCCGGCCGAGCGTCGCCGCCGTCGCCGGACCGCCGTCGCCGAGGCCCGGGGTTTTCGTTTTGCCCTTCCCCGCGACGGTCGTGACGATGCCGGTCTTGGCGTCGATCCGGCGGATCGCTTCGTTTTCGGTATCGACGACGTAGAGGTTGCCGTCCTTGTCGACGTCGATCTCCTTCGGTCCGTCGAAGGTGGCGTCCTTCACGGGGCCGCCGTCGCCGGTGAAGCCTTTCTTGCCGGTGCCGGCGACGCGATCGATCGCGCCCTTCGTGAAGTCGAGCCGGCGGACGCAGTTCCCTTCCCGCTCGACAATGAGCAGCGAACCGTCGCGCCCCATCGCGACGGCGCGGGGGCCGTTGAGGGTCGCCTGCTCGGAGCGGCCGCCGTCGCCGGCGGTGGCTTTCTTGCCGGACGTGCCACAGATGGTGGAGATCGTTCCCGTTTTCAGATCGACGGCGCGGACGCGCTGGTCCTTGACGTCGGCGATGAAGAGCTTGCCGGAGCCGTCCAAGCACAGGCCGTTCGGTTCGCCGAGCGCCGCGGTCGAGGCGGGAATGCCGTCGCCGGACTTGCCCGATTTGCCGGTGCCGGCGAGGGTGCGAATAGTTCCCGTCTTGGCGTCGACGACGCGGATGGAATAGTTCAGCCGATCGACGATGTAGAGGTTGCCGTCGGCGTCGAGTTCGATGCCGTAGGGTTCGTTCATCTCGGCTTTCGTCGCGGGGCCGCCGTCGCCGGCGCTTCCCTTCTTGCCGCTGCCGGCGACGGTGGAAATGATGCCGGTCTTCGCGTCCACCTTGCGGACGACATGGTTGTTCGTGTCCGAGAGGTAGAGGTTGCCGGCCTTGTCGAAGGCGACGTCGAAGGGGTTGTCGAGCTTCGCCGCGGTCGCGGGGCCGCCGTCGCCGGTGTAGCCCTTGGCGCCGGTGCCGACGGCGGCGGAAATCGTGCCGGGCGGCGCCGCGAGGACTACGGAAACGAGGAGAAACGCAAGCATCGATTAACCCTCGAAGCGGATCAGCAGGTCGCCGGCCTGCACCTGCGAGCCGGGCTTCGACACCACCTCCGCGATCTTGCCCGCGCGTTCGGCGGCGATGGACGTCTCCATCTTCATCGCTTCCATCGTCGCGAGCTTCTGCCCGGCGGCGACCGTCTCGCCCACCGAAACGGTGATGGCGACCACCGCGCCCGGCATCGGCGCGCCGACGTGCAGCGGGTTGCCCGCCTCCGCCTTGCGCCGCGCCGCCGTCGCCGACTTCGCCAGCGAGCGATCCTCGACGAGCACCTCCCGCGGCTGGCCGTTCAACTCGAACCCGACCAGGCGCTTGCCGTCCTCGTGCGGTTCGCCGATCGTCAGGAACCGGATGATGAGCGTCTTCCCCGGCTCGATCTCGACGGAGACTTCTTCGCCTTTCTGCATGCCGTAGAAGAAGACCGGCGTCGGCAGCACGCTCAGGTCCGAGTAGCGGTTGCGCTGCTCGACGAAATCGAGGAACACCTTCGGATAAAGCAGGTACGTCACCACGTCCTGTTCGGTCGGCGGCAGGCCGAGTTTCGGTTCGAGCAGCTTGCGGGCGGCGTCGAAGTCGGCCGGCGGCAGCAGCGCGCCGGGACGGTCGGTCATCGGCTTGCGGCCGCGCAGGATGCGGGCCTGCACGTCCGGCGGGAAGCCGCCCGGCGGCTGGCCCAGCTTCCCCTCGAAGAATTCGATCACGGAATCGGGGAACGCGATCTCGCGCTTCGGATCCAGCACGTCCTTCGTCGTCAGGCCGTTCGCGAGGAGGAACAGCGCGAGGTCGCCGACCACCTTCGAGGTCGGCGTCACCTTCACGATGTCGCCGAAGAGCGCATTCACGGACGCGTACATTCGACAGACGTCCGGCCAGCGGTCGCCGAGGCCGAGCGATTTCGCCTGCTGCATCAGGTTCGTCGCCTGGCCGCCGGGCATCTCGTGCAGGTACACGTCCGACGACGCCGCGAGCTGGCCCGCCTCGAAGGGGGAATAATAGCTCCGCACTTCATCCCAGTAGATCGCGGTCTTCTGGAGTTCGTCGAACGACAGTTGCGGGTCGCGTTCGTGGAAGCGCATCGCCTCGGCCAGAGCGTTGAGGCTCGGCTGCGCCGTCATGCCGGCGAGCGGGGCGAAGGCGCAATCGACGATGTCCACGCCCTCCTCGGCCGCCATCACGTAGGAGGCGAGCTGCCCGCCGGCGGAGTCGTGCGTATGGAAGTGGATCGGCACCCCGACCTCATCGCGCAGCGCCTTCACGAGCCTGCGGGCGGCGTAGGGCTTCAGCAGGCCGGCCATGTCCTTGATGGCGAGGAAGTGCGTGCCGAGCTTCACCAGTTCCTTCGCGAGGTCGACGTAATACTTCAGTGTGTACTTGTCGCGCTTCGGGTCGAGGATGTCGCCGGTGTAGCAGATGGCGGCCTCCGCGATGGCGTCGGTGGCGCGCACGGCGTCGATCGCCACCTTCAGGTTCGGCAGCCAGTTGCAGGCGTCGAAGATGCGGAACACGTCCATGCCGGCGTCGGCCGATTCCTTCACGTACGACCGCACCACGTTGTCCGGGTAGTTCGTGTACCCCACGGCGCTCGCCGCCCGCAGCAGCATCTGGAACAGGATGTTCGGCACGCGCGCCCGCAGGTCGGCGAGGCGGTCCCACGGCGACTCGCGCAGGAATCGCATGCTCGTGTCGAACGTCGCGCCGCCCCACATTTCCAGCGAAAACAGGTCCGCGTGCCGTCGGGCGTATTCGGGGGCGACGTGCAGCATGTCGTAGCTGCGCATCCGCGTGGCGAGCAGCGACTGGTGCGCGTCCCGCATCGTGGTGTCGGTCACGAGCAATCGCTTCTGCTCGCGCACCCACTGCGCGAACTTCTCGGCGCCCAATTTCTTGAAGCGGTCCCGCGTCCCTTCCGGCAGGTTCGTCGGCTTGCCGGGCAGCAGTTGCGACACCGGCGACGCGTGGAACGGCACCTCGCCCTTCCCCGCCGGCAGCGCCGGCTTCACCTTCACCTCCGGGTGGCCGTTCACGATCACGTCGGCGATGTAGCCGAGCAGTTTCGACGCGCGGTCCTGGCGGGCGACGAACTTGAACAGCTCGGGCGTTTCGTCGAGGAACTTCGTGGTCACGCTGCCGTCGAGGAACTTCGGGTGCGTGACGAGGTTGAGGACGAAGGGGATGTTGGTTTTCACGCCGCGGACGCGGAACTCCTGGAGGGCGCGTTCCATGCGGTTGGCGGCGTCGGAGAAGCGCAGGCCGGAGGCGGTGACCTTGACGAGGAGCGAGTCGTAATAGGGCGTGATGACGGCGCCGCCGAAGGCGGTGCCGGCGTCGAGGCGGATGCCGGGGCCGCCGGCGGAGCGGTACGCGGAGAGCCGGCCGTAGTCGGGCGTGAAGTTGTTGGCGGGGTCTTCGGTGGTGACGCGCGCCTGGATGGCGAAGCCCTGCACGCGGACCTTCGATTGGTCGCCGAGGCCGATCTCCGGGTCGCCGAGCGGTCGGCCCTGCGCGATGAGGATCTGCGAGCGGACCACGTCGTAGCCGGTGACGACTTCGGTGACGGTGTGCTCGACCTGGATGCGCGGGTTGACTTCGATGAAGTAGAATTTTTTCGAGTCGTCGTCGTAGAGGAATTCGACGGTGCCGGCGTTGTCGAGGCCGACGGCGCGGCCGATGGCGACGGCGGCGTCGAGGATCGCCTGGCGCACGTCGGTCGGGAGGTTCGGCGCCGGCGCCAGTTCCACCACCTTCTGGTGTCGGCGCTGGATGGAACAATCGCGCTCGAAGAGGTGGACGAGTCCGCCGTGCTTGTCGCCGAGCAGTTGCACTTCGATGTGCTTGGCGCGCTGGACGAGCTTTTCGAGGAACACGTCCGGGATGCCGAAGGCGGAGCCGGCCTCGCGCTGAGCGGACTCGATGGCGTCTTGGAGCTTCTCCGGGGCGAAGACCGGGCGCATCCCGCGGCCGCCGCCGCCCATTGCGGCCTTCACCATGACGGGGTAGCCGAGCTTCTCGGCGAGCTTTTGGGCGTCGGCGATGGCGGACACGGGCGCGTCGCTGCCGGAGAGGATCGGCACCTTCGCCTGTTGGGCGATGCGGCGGGCGGCGACCTTGTCGCCGAGGTTGTCGAGGATTTCGGGTTTGGGGCCGACGAAGGCGATGCCGGCGGCGGCGCAGGCGCGGGCGAAGGCGGCGTTCTCGCTGAGGAAGCCGTAGCCGGGGTGGATGGCGTCCACGCCGACTTCCTTGGCAAGCGCGACGATGCCGGGGATGTCGAGGTAGGCTCGAATGGGCTCGCCCGGCTTGCCGACGCGATAGGCTTCGTCCGCCTTAAAGCGATGGAGCGCGAAGCGGTCTTCGTGGGAGTAGATCGCGACGGTGCGGATGCCCAACTCGTGCGCGGATCGGAAGACGCGGATGGCGATTTCGCTGCGGTTGGCGACCAGGAGTTTCTTGAACGCGCTCGACTCGATCGACATAGGCTCCCCTTCGCGTGGTTCGTCGGTGGAAGGATACGGATTCGGCCGGATCGCGGCAGAGCCGGCGCGGGGAGGAGTCGCCGGCTCCGTGCGATCATTGTCGGGCGCGCACGAAAAACGGCGACGGCCGAAGCCGTCGCCGTTCGTGGATCGCCCGATCGTTTACTTGCCGACCTTTGCCTCGAACGGGATCGTCAGCTTCGGCATGTCCTTGTGGTCGGTCAGCACTTCGATGCTGCGCTTCAGTTCGCCCGGCTTGAGCGGCTTCACGGTGAAGAGCAGCGTGTGCGTCGCGCGCGAGTCGCTCGCCTGCGCCTTCACGCCGACTTCCGCGTCGCTGCCGTTGACCGCCAGGATCTTGAACGCCTTCTCGCCCTTCAATTGCAGCTTGGTCTCTCGCTCGCTGCCTTCCTTCAGGTCGGCGATCGTGACGGCTTCGGGCGTCGCGGCGATCGCCGTCGCGACATTCACCGTGACCGGCACGCGGATGCGCTCCAGGCCGGCGACGTTCGTCTTCAGGAACAGTTCCGAGGTCCAGTTCCCGGCCGGGCAGTTCTCGTCCAGATTGGCCGTCACTTCGTAGGTCGTCTCGGCGGCCTCGCGCTTCAGCAGTTTGAACGAACCGGCGACGAACTTGCCGGTACTCGCCACCTCGCTCACTTCCCACTTCGCCTGGTTCGTCACGGTCACCTTCGTCGTCACGGTCGCGGACTTGCCCTTGAGCACGTCGCCCATCGCGAGTTCGGACTTGGAGAAGAACAGGTCGTCGCGCGCCACGCACTGCACCTTGAGCGTCACTTCCTCCGCCCGCGGCGCGAGGAACGGCACGTAGACGATCACGCTCTTGACGCTGTTGATGTTGAGGATCCGCTTGGTGTCCATGTACGCCGTGACGACGGTCGATTCGCCGGGGGCGAGGTTCGCGTGCATGACGTGCGCCGAGACGCAGCCGCACGAGACGCGCGCCGTGCCGAGCGTCACCGGGTTCTTGGTGGTGTTCGTCACCGAGAAATAGTGCGTGAGCACCGGGCCGCGCGGCGTCGGACCGAAGTCCTTCTCCAACTCGGCGAAGTAGTCTTTGGCCCCGGCGTCGGCCCGCACGGCCGCCAATCCGAGCACCAGCAGCATGAACAACACCCGTCTCATGATGCCCCCTCCCCCGTGACTGTCGGCTCGCGCCGAATGACTTCAATGAATTTCAAACTATCCGACGATTGCCCCGCGCGGAATCCGAAATCACCGGTACCACGTGGCGATTCCCCCCGAATTCCGTCGGGAAATCCGGCATCCGCGCCAGACTTCCCGCAGGGCCTACCGTCGAGCGAGGACCGCCGCGAACACTTGCGCCGCGCCGGCCGCCTTCAACGCCCGCGCCGCCTCGCTGGCGGTCGCCCCCGTCGTCATAACGTCGTCCACCAGCAGAATCCGCAGGCCCCGCGCCCGGCAGCGGAGCGTCGCGCGGAACGCGCCCTTCACGTTCTCCCGCCGCGCCGTCGCCGACTGCGTGAATTGCTTGGGCGTCGGTTTCGTCCGCCGCAGCCAGCCCCGGCCGACCCGAACGCCGAGCGCGGCCCCGAGCGCGTCCGCCAGCGCGGCGGACTGGTTGTATCCCCGTTCGATCCGGCGGACCCAATGCAACGGGATCGGCACGATCGCGTCGAACTTCCCATCGCGAAACCGGTCGCGGTCGCGCTCGACCCAGAGCCGTGCGACCGTTTCCGCCAGGATTTCGCCGGGTAGGTGCTTGGCGCGCAGGATCGCATCCCGAAGTTTCCCGTCATACGGGCCGAGCCGGCGGACGGATTCAAACTGAAACGATTCCGCCGAACAGGAGGTGCAGCCGGCTTCGAGATCGACGTACGGGCCGACGGTGCCGGCGCAGCGCGGGCAGGTCGCGAACGGTTCGGCGAGGAGCGAGGCGCGGCACGCCGGGCAGAGCGAATGGTCGTCGGTCCGATCGAATCGCGATTCGCAGAGGAGGCAGTCGGGCGGATAGACGAGACGGTCCAGCCCCGTGAGGAGTTCGCGAACGGTCGAGGGGTGCGGCGCGGTGTCGGTCACGGGTGCGGGGGTCAGGCGGGGATGCGGAGCGTGGGGGCCAGAGGTTGCGCGGCGGGGAAGACGAGGACGAACCTCGTGGGGCCGTTCGGATCGCGGTGGTAGCGGAGGTCGCCGCCGTTCAGGGAGGCGAGGCGCCAGGCGGTGGCGAGGCCCAGCCCGCGGCCGCGGCCGGCGGAGCGGCCGGAGTAGAACGGATCGAAGAGGTGCGGCACGGCCTCGTCGCGCGGGCCGGGGCCGTCGTCTTCGATCGCGATGCGCACCGTGCCGCGGTCTTCCGTCGTGACGATGCGCACCTGCCCGCCGTCGGGCGTGGCCTCCACGGCGTTCCGCAGCAGATTCCGCAGGATCTTGCGGAGCTGGCCCGCGTCGCATTCGATCCGGCACGCCGGCTCCGGCGACGACGCCACGAGCGCGATGCCCCGTTCCCCGGCGACCGGTTCCAGTTCCTCGATCGTCTCCGCGATCCGATCGGCGGGGTCGAGCGTCGCCCGGTCCGGCGCGGCGGGGCGGGCGAAGAGCATCAACTCCCGCACGATGTCGCTAATCCGATCGGTCTGCCGCAACACCGCGTCGAAGACCTTGCCGCGGTCCGCGTCCTCCTCGGCCTTGCGCAGCCGCTGGACGTGGCCCGAAATGATCGCGAGCGGATTGTTGATCTCGTGGCCGGCGCCGGCGGCCAGTTCCGCCAGCCCGGAGAGCTTGGCGTCCCGCACGGCGATCTCGAAATCGTCGCGGACCTCCGCGAGCAGTTCGTGCAACCGATCGGCTTCGGCCTCGGCGGCGCGCACGCGATGGTCGTGGGTCGCGCGGCGGGCACGGGCGGCCGACCGAAGCAAGGCGGGCAGCAGCCGAACCGCGTGCGGGTCTTCACCGTGACAAGGACTGTCGGCTATCGAGGCCGGCTTGATCTCGCGGACCATGCCCGCCAACTCGGGGTCGGCGCCCATGCGCACGGCGTCGGCCAGCGGCAGCTTCGCGGTCGAAAGGATCGCGGACACCCACTCGGGCAGCTTCCACCGATGCGCCAGCCGGCGCGCGACGCGGTCCGCGCCATCTGCGGATTCCGACGAAACGGCGGCGAGGGCCAGTTCGCCCAACGTCGAGACGACGGCGATCGCGGCCGCAGCATCGGGCGGACACGTCCCGGAATGAATTGCGTACGCGCGAGCGGCCATCGCGAGCGCGCGGGATCGAGCCAGACCGGCGCGAACGGCGTCGCGCGTGGGGTCGAGCCAATCAGGAGTCGGGGTTTCGAGCAATCGCGCCGCCGCCTCGGCGACGACGGACTCACGGAGCGATCGGAAAGAAAAGGTATCGGGCGTAGAGCTGGGCCGGACGAAGCGCAAGGCCAACAGGACGAGGGCCGGATCGCCGGAAAGTTCGTCGAGCGGGACCGGCTCGGCGGCGAGCCGTTCGAGCGCGGCGGCGGACGGACAGAGCCACGGCAATCCCGCCGCGATCTCGACGACCGATTCCGGGTTGTGCCGTCGCGATCCATCCATGGGTCGGAACACTCGCAATCCAACCCGCCCCCGCCGGCGGTTTCCCGGCGCGGGGTGCGGGTCGAAAATCGGAACCGGATCAGGCCACCGCGGGAACTTCCATGTCGAGCTGCATGCACATGCGCTCGATCAGCACGTCGACGTCGAACGGCTTCTGCACGAAGTCGTCCGCCCCGGCGAGCTTCAGCTCCTGGATGCGGTCTTCCATCACCTCGCCGCTGATGCAGATGATGCGGACTTCTTCGAGGTTCTGGTCGGCGCGCACGCGGTGGCACACTTCCTTGCCGTTGATGTCCGGCAGGTTCACGTCCAGCACGATCAGGTCGGGCCGGTACTCCTTCACCATCATGCCGGCGTCGAAGCCGTTGGCGGCGACCTTGATCTCGAACCGGCCGTCGTCGAGCAGCCCGGCGGTGATGATCTCGACGATTTCCGGCTCGTCGTCGACCACCAGCACCTTGCGCTTGCCGCTCTCGAGCGCGTCGGTCGGGATCTGGTTGTCCTTCATGAACTTGTAGAGGGCCTCGCGCGGGATCCGGCGGAATTTCGAGCCGGGGACGCGGAACCCCTTGAGTTGTCCGTTGTCGAAGCAGCGGATGATCGTCTGCTGGCTGACCTTGCAGACCTTGGCCGCCTCGCCCGTCGTGAACACCGTTTTCATGCGTCGTCCACCCTGCCGGCATCCGCCGGCGTGCCTGGTGAAGATTCGATCGACCCACTCCACGCGAGTCGGCGAGCGAACCCGAGAACCATCCGTGTCAAACGACCGTCGGCCTCGCGGCCGTTCGAGGGTACGAACGACCGCCCAGCGGGGAGAAGGACTCGGTTGTCGGAAAACCGAGAGTTTGACCAAGAGGAGCAAGATGGAGAATCTCGCCCGGTCAACTCGGAGGGAATATAACCGGCAATCCTTGCCTGTCAACGCGACTCGACGCCGTCAACTCGCCTTAACTGCTTTTCGGGACCGTACTTGGAACGCACAACCCCGAAGGATTCCCGGAAACGCCCTGCTTCGGCATTCCTCGCAACCTTTCCTATCGTCCCCCTTTGTCCAAGTTCCGCAAGACGCCTCAACCTGTTCTAGACCGCTAGTGGATTTTGTCCACCCAATTGCTAAAGTCGGCATATCCTGCCAAAATTACCAAATCGGGTAAACCAAAAAATCCGCAATCTCGACCAGATTTCGGAAATTGTCGGAACGACCGACAGCCGCCGGTGAACCGCCCGTTCCCGGCGGCTTACCCAAGCGACGGCGGGGCGTATACCCACTCATTCCAAATAAAACAACAGCACTGCCAAGTCCGCCGGGGTGATGCCGCTCACGCGGCTTGCTTGACCGATGTTGACGGGGCGAATCCGATTCAGCTTCTCGCGCGCCTCGACGCGCAGCTGCGGCACGGCGGCGTAGTCGAAGGTCTCGGGGATCTTCCGGTTCTCCATCTTGCGGAAGCGCTCCACCTCGTTCGATTGCCGTTCGATGTAGCCGCTGTACTTGGCTTCCAGGACGACTTGCTCCACCACGTCGGATCGGTTCTCCCAGCTTCGCAGCGCGGGGGCGCGCCCGCACAGTTGCTCCCAGCTCACCTCCGTGCGCCGCAACCAGGTCGCGAGGTTGTCGCCGTCCGACTTCTGCGCCTTCAAGAAGCCCTGAAGCTCCGCGATCCCCCGCTCCTTCGCCTGCAGTCGTTCCCACGCCGCGTCCCCCACGCTGCCGATCTTGCGCCCGAGCGGCGTCAACCGGCGGTCGGCGTTGTCGTGGCGGAGCACCAGCCGGTACTCCGCGCGAGACGTGAACATGCGGTACGGTTCGTCTACGCCCTTCGTCACGAGGTCGTCGATGAGCACGCCAATGTACGCCTGGCTGCGGTCGAGGATCAGCGGCGGCTCCCCCTTCACCTTGAGCGCCGCGTTCAATCCCGCCATCAGCCCTTGCGCTCCCGCCTCCTCGTAGCCGGTCGTGCCGTTGATCTGCCCGGCGAAGTAAAGCCCGGAAACCGGCTTGGTTTCGAGCGTCGGGTGAAGCTGGGTCGGCGGGGCGTAGTCGTACTCGACCGCGTAGCCCCAGCGCATCACCTCCGCGTTCTCCAGGCCGGGGATCAGTCGCAGCATCGCCTGCTGCACGTCCTTGGGCAGGCTCGTGCTGATGCCGTTGCAGTAATACTCCTTCGTGTGCAGCCCTTCCGGTTCGAGGAAGATCTGGTGCGCGTTCTTCTCGGCG
>CAYVRB010000087.1:0-494 GCA_964453375.1 uncultured Alcaligenaceae bacterium | reverse complement strand
CGTGCAAGTCCGACGGCGGCTGTCAGCAGGGCCTGCGAGTTCTTCTCGGCGAACCGTACGACCTTGTCCTCAATGCTCGGGCAATAGCGCGGACCGGACGATTTAATCTGCCCGCAATACATCGGTGCCCGGTGGAGGTTCGCGCGGATCAGTTCGTGGACCTTCTCGTTCGTCTCGGTGATATGGCAGATCATTTGTGGAACGGCGATGCGATCGGTTCCGAAGCTGAACGGCCGCGGGACCGGATCGCCCGCGGACTCGGCCAATCCTTGGAAGTCGATGGTGCGGCCGTTGAGCCGGCACGGCGTGCCGGTCTTGAAGCGCGCCAGTTCGAACCCGGCCGCGGCGAGGCTGTCGCTCATCGCTTCGGCGGACGTGTCCCCGGCGCGGCCGCCGGTGGTCTTGGCCTCGCCGGTGTGCATGAGCGCCTTGAGGAACGTGCCCGTCGTGAGGATGACGGCCGGCGCGAGGTAGCGCGTCTCCCCCCGCGCCAC
>CAYVRB010000086.1:0-20445 GCA_964453375.1 uncultured Alcaligenaceae bacterium | reverse complement strand
AGGTTGTAAACCTCGGTGCCGTCTTCGAGGAAGAAGCCGTGGCCGACGCTCTTGTAGCCGACGTTGTCGCGGACGACGAGGTAGTCGGTGCCGTGGACGGTGATCCAGCGGTTGTCGCTGTCCCAGACGGAATTGCCGACGAGGAAGCTGCCGCGCATGGTGTCGCGGCAGAGGTGGTAGTGGATGGCGTATTTGCCGAGGATGCCCTTCTTGCCGAGGTGGCGGAACTCGGCATAGGAGATCGAACCGGCGCTGTTGCGGTGGTACATGGTGTGGCCGCGGACGCCCGCCGGATCGGCCGATTCGACGACGACGTTGCGGGAGAGGTTCGCCACTTCGCCGCGATAGTTCCCCTCGCCGACGTGGTCCATCGCGAGCGCCGCCGTCAGCTCGATGGAACTCCTTTCAATCTTCGCGATCGTCGCTTCCTCGGTCTTGGATTCGGTCTTCTTCGCGCCGTGCGTCTGCGTCGCGGTGACGATGATCCTGTCGCCGGCCTTCCAACCCGTCGCCGGCTCCGCGAGCGAAATCGATTGGGAACCGGTCTTCGCGGTCGCGCCGAGCTTCAGCCACGTGCGCGCCATCGGCTGGCCGTGAAGGTCCATCCGCCCGCCGCAGCAGACGATCGCCGGGCAGGTCTCCTTGTTCATGCCTTCGACATGATGCAATCGAATGACGGCGGTCTTCCCCTTCGCGATCGGCCGTTCCGGGGTGCCGACGATCAGTTCCGGCATCGGGCCTTTCGCGTCGGCGAGTTCGCCGTGGGCGTCGCAATCGAAGCCGTCCTCGCTGTACGAATCGCCGGGTTGGATCTTGATCAAGCCGACGTTGAGCAGCGTGTCCTTCGTCGGATCGAAGACGAGCGATCCGCCGATGTTGATCGCGCGCACGACCGCGTCGGACTTCGCGTCGTAGTCGACGCGGTGGCCGGGCCGGATGACCACGCGAGCGCCGGTTCCGGGAACCGCGTTGCCGGCCCAGGTGGCGGGATCGGACCACGCGCCGCTCTTGGCGCTGCGTATGACCGGTTCGGCGGCCACGGTGGTGGAAGCGAGGCCCAGAAGGGACAGAACAACGGCGAGGCGCATGGGGAGAGCTCCCTCGAAACGATGGGATGACCGGCGGCGGAATCCATCTTATCATTTCGCCCGTGCCGTCGTTCGCGGCGTCGGGAATTCGGGGAATTGTGCCGGTTCCCGAGCGGCGGGCGCGAACTCTTGGCGGGGTCGGCCGCGTCCGTAAACTGTACGACTCGGAGCCGTAGCTCAGATGGTAGAGCAGCAGACTTTTAATCTGCGGGTCGTGGGTTCGATCCCCACCGGCTTCACTGGTTGGCGAACCATTCACTTCTTCGCCGGATCCAGCACCAGGTATTCGCCGCGGACGGGCAGGGGGCGATAAGTGCCGGCGTCGAAGACGCCGCGCGGAAGGTCCTCGGGGGGCACGATCGTCTGCCCGATCTGCGAGGCGATCTCCTCCAAAATCGCGTCGCGCACGACCTTGCCCTTGAAGTCGAAGTGCGTCACGGTGATCATCGTCTGGTTCGCCATGCCGCCGCGCGAATGGTCCCGCCCGGAGAAGTACCGACTCGACCCGGAGACCCACGGATATTCGGTCCGGTCCGTCCACGCCTCCTTGCCGTTCGGATCGATCAGCTTCCAATCCAGCACGATCTTCGGCACCGCTTCGCCCTTCGGATCGTTCGCCGAGAAGGTCAGGGTCACGCTGGTATCGACGACGCGCGCCGTGGCCTGGAGCAGCCAACCGTTGGGCGCGAGGTCGAATCCAAAGCGCTGGAGCGCGGCGGCGACGCGCTCGGCGGCGGGCTTCGCGTGGCCCTCCAACTCCACCTTCGCCCGCACCGGCGCGCCGGGGCGGAACGGATAGCCGGTCGGGCCGACGTCGGGCACCTGAAGGAACTCGAACTTGGCGGGGCGATAGCCGGCCAGGGATTGCCCGCCGGCGCGGGCGGCCCACCAGCGGCCGAGCGGATCGACGCGCAACGCGGCCCGTGTCGGATCGTTCGGTTCGGAGTGGCCCTTCGGCGGGCCGAACGAGCCGACGACGATGCCGAGGTCGAGGTCGATGACGTCGCAGGAGGTTTTCTCCCAGCCGTTGCCGCGATTGATCGAAAGGCTGTTCATGGCGACGAGCCGGCGCGGCGAAACCCAGGCGGCGCGGGCGTCGATCGCGACGGGAACGGACGCGATCGATTTTTCCTTCCCCGTGGCGAGGTCCCAGGCGTGGAGGCGGCTGCCGAGGCCGCTGTCGGCGACGCCGAGTTTCTTGTGGTCGCCGGTGGCGGCGCGGACGAGGCGCTGGCCGTCCGGCGAGATCGAGGTGTGCGTCCACGCGCCGGCGTTCGGCGTGGCGATCGAGCCGAGTCCGCGGCCGGTGGCGGCGTCGACGAAATCGACGCGGGCGGCGCCGACGCGGGCGAGCCATCCGCCGCTCGGCGCGACGAGCGGCTCGGTCGCGCAGTCGGTAAGTTCGAAGAGCGCCTTGCAGGCCGGCATCTCCCAGCCCACGACGATGTCGTGGGATTTCGTCAGCAGGCGATCGGGGCCGCACCAGGCGAGCCAATCGACCATGCCGGCGTGGGGCTGGAAGCCGACGAGCCGTTTCCCTTCGGAGTCGAAGAGGTCGAGGCGCGACTCGTCGTTCGGATCGCGCAGGGCGATCTTGTCGCCGGCGCGGGTGGCGGCGGCGAGCGGCGGGCGGAAGCGCGCCGTCGATTTCTCCTTCTGCGTCACCCACGGCCAGAGCGCGATCGGTTCGGCGGCGCGGCCGGTCTTCAGGTCGTGCTTCACCCAAACGACGCGATGGACGGCGCCGACCATCGGCTGACCCACGACACGCACGTCGCCGGCGTGCGCGTCGGTCCAGACGGTCGGCCAGCCCGCCAGTTCGCAGGCCGGTTCGAGCGAAGCGATCAACTTTTCCTTGGCGGCCGGCACGGCCCAATCGCCCGCGACGACGGCCGGGACCTTCACGACCGCCTTCCGATCCGCGACCGCGAGCGCCGGGCGCGGATTCGCCGCGACGAACTGCTCCCACGGACTGACGACGGTGGGCGCGGTCGCGAGTTTGACGTATTGGATCATCGGCTCCGACGACATTGGTTTCGGAAATCCGACGCCAACCGGACCCGAGGGCAACCCCTGCGGGAGCAATCGAAGGTGCACTCCGGCCTCGAACCGACCGACCGAAGGATAATCGAGGGGAGCGATGATTTTGCCATTGCTCCGCGCGACGATCGCTCCGCGGCGCTCCGTCATGAACGGTGGCGTCCAGCCGATGAGCTTGCGATGGACGACCTTGCTGAATTCATAAGTGCGGCGCATGCCGAGCGTGAAGGTCTCGTCGGTGGGGCCGTCCACCGGTGGACCGGCGAGTTCTTGATCCTTCAAAGCGGTGGCGTGCGTGCCCTTCCCGGTGCGCAGATCCCAGCAGAGGACGTAGCGCGAACGATGCTCGAACACACCGGGTTTCGGCGACGGGGAGGCAAGGCAGACGGTGCGGAGTTCGGTGCCGTCTTTCGAGAAGGCGAAGCCGTAGTATTCGTCCCGCGCCAATGCGTTGGGAGTCGCGATCGGCAGGCGCGCGAGCACGCGGCCCTCCGGCACGCCGAGGACCGTGACGCCCTTCTTGCCGCCGATGTAGATCCGCTTGCCGCCGGGGCTGACGGAGCCGAGCAACGGTTCCGGCACGAAATAGAGCACGTTTGGCTTTTCGGTCCCTTGGCTGCTCTCGGTCTCGTCCCCGAAGTCGAACTCGTACGATTCGGCGTTCGGTTTCTTTTTGTGCTCCCAACCGAAACGGTCGCAGACATCGCCTTCGGCCAGGTCGGTCTTGTGGAGTTGTCGACCGTCGACGATGTCGAAGAGCCAGAAGGTCCAGGTCCGCTTCACCACCTTCGGACGCACGGGATCCTCGGGATCCGGCTTCCGCTCCTCGTCGAACGTCACGGCGGCGAACTCGCGGGGGCTCGTGAAGTCGGCCCAGAGCACGACGCCGCGAAGTTCGATCGTCCGTTCCGGTTCCGGCTTGTCGATCGCCCAGACGAACAACTTGCCCTCTTCGAGCGTGCGGAGTTGGTGGACGTCGTTGTCCGGGCCGACGATGTGTTTACTGTCGGGTGCAAGGAAGCCGCCGCACCAGTAGGGCGCGGCGTTCGGATACGAACCGATCGGCTGGAGCGTCTTCAGGTCCAAAGCGGGGATGGTCTTCTCGGTCGGTTCCCGGAATTCATACTCGCGTAGACCCTTCGATCCCGGTAACCGGTTCTTGGGGATGTAGCGGAACCAGTGCGCTTGAGGAATGGGGATGAGGTACTGCCCGGTCCCGGACGATTGCACGATCGCATGCGCCGGCGTGTTCGGAAACGCGGGGTTCAGGACGGCTGGTGCAGCGGGCGGACCGTCCGGCGGCAGGTTCCACTCCGGCGCGTCGAGCGCGACGCGGTCGACCGTCTCGCCGTCGAATTCGCGGAGCATCTTCGCTTGTTCTCGATCGCAGGCGTCTTCGACTTCCTTCGGATTGAGCGGAGGCGGCCCCTTGCAAGGTCTTTGGGAGCGGGAAGTGGAGATCAGCGTCGACGGGCGCGGAGACCTCGGCGACGCTCACGCCGCCGCCCCGGCCGCCGCCGACCTTGCCTCCGAGCGCGTAAATCAACAGTCCGCCCATCACCGTGACGGCGACGCCGGCGGCGATCAGGTGGACTTTCGAGAGCTTGACGGCGTTCGCGCGGACCTTGCGCTTCGATTTCTTCGACGGCTTCGACGGACGATCCTCGTCCTCGACCACCGCGATGCGCGCCTTGGTCACCTTCGGCTTCGCCTCCTCGGCCGGGGCCGGTTCCGCCGCGCGCCGCTTGAGTTTCGCCCCGCATTCGGGGCAGGTCCACTCCGTCCGATCGCCGACCTCGGCCTTCGTGGCGGCCTTGCACTTCGGGCACCGGATCAACGCCATGGCGGGAACCTCGACATCGTTCATTTGGAGTCGTCAGGCCACAATAGAAAACGGCGCGACGACTCGCCACAAGGGGAATGGGAAGTTTGGAAATGAAAACGACCGGGCCGAAGCCCGGTCGATCTTGGTTCCGGTTCGCCAATCAGCCGGCGGCGCCGACGAGTTCCTTCTCCTCGGCCCCCTGCTTCTCCTGGTAGTTCTTGATGGCCGCCTTGATGGCGTCCTCGGCCAGCACGGAGCAGTGGACCTTCACCGGCGGCAGGGCCAGTTCCTCGACGATGGCGGTGTTCTTGATCTCCATCGCCTCGTCGACGGTTTTGCCCTTCAGCCATTCGGTGGCGAGGCTGCTGGACGCGATGGCGGAGCCGCAGCCGAAGGTCTTGAAGCGGGCGTCCTCGATGACGCCGGTGAGCTTGTTGACCTTGATCTGGAGTTTGAGGACGTCGCCGCACTCCGGCGCGCCGACGAGTCCGGTGCCGACGTCGTCGGCCTTGACGTCGAGGCTGCCGACGTTGCGCGGGTTGTTGTAGTGCTCGAGAATTTTATCGCTGTAAGGCATGGGATGCTCCTTGTTGGAATTAGTTGACCTGTGATGTGACGGCCGCCTTGAGGGCCGCCAGCACGTTTCCGAGATTGCTGAGGTAAAGCCGCTGTTGCGGCATCGTGACGGTATTATTTTCGAGGCGCAGGAACTGCCAATCGTCTCCGGTCGTGATTACGCCATACATGCGGGTAGGACC
The DNA here is from genome assembly GCA_964453375.1 of uncultured Alcaligenaceae bacterium. Taxonomy (GTDB): domain Bacteria; phylum Planctomycetota; class Planctomycetia; order Gemmatales; family Gemmataceae; genus Limnoglobus. The sequence goes on along the minus strand of CAYVRB010000086.1, from coordinate 14,734 downwards.
GGTTCCCGCGCGTTCGTTGAACAGTCGGGCCGCGACCATCTGCGCGACGAGTTGACCCAAACCCAATTCGATGTCGCCGCGCTTCGCCTCCATCACGGCCATGAGCGGAGCACGCAGGCGCGGAATCGGTTCGGATCGTGCCACCAGGTAATCGCACTCGCCGACGAGTCCGCGCGAGGCATCCACGTCTAATCGCTGGCCGGAGAAGATTGCCAACTCACCGGTCACGAACTCCCGGCACGCCAATAACACCGGTGCGACGATGAACTCCGAGCGGGCCTTCTCGGTTAAGAAGACCGCCGACTGTCTCCCGCGTTCGAGTGTTTCAGACAGCCACGCCGGAACCGGCAGTGGAGTCAAGTTGGCAAACAAATCCCCAAACGCGACTCGGACGCCGAGCCGTTCTTCCGCCAATTCAAGGGTAAAGTCGGTGTACGCCATCGCCTCCCCTTAGTGCGCCGCCCACTCGATTGTCTTCAGGTCGATGCCGGCCTGCGCCATTTCATAGAGCGGCGACATCTCGCGGAGGCGGTTCACTTCGCGGACGACGAGGTTCACGACGAAATCGACTTCCTCGACCGTGTTGAAGCGGCCGAGGCCGAAGCGGATGCTGCTGTGGGCGAGTTCGTCGCCGACACCGAGCGCCCGCAGGACGTAGCTCGGTTCGAGGCTCGCGCTCGTGCAGGCGGAGCCGCTGCTGACGGCCACGTCCTTGATCCCCATCATCATCCCTTCGCCTTCCACATAGGCGAAGCTGATGTTCGCGTTGCCGGGCAGGCGATCGGTCGGGTGGCCGTTGAGGTACGTCTCGGAAAGCTGGTCCATGATCCCTTTGCGGAGCCGTTCGCGGAGGGCGAAGGTCTTCTTGCTTTCCTCGGGCATCTCCCTCTTCGCGATGTCGCAGGCTTCGCCGAAGCCGACGATCAATGGCACGGGCAGCGTGCCGGAGCGCATGCCGCGCTCGTGGCCGCCGCCGTCGATGATCGGTTCGAGGCGGACGCGCGGGTTCTTCTTGCGGACGTACAGCGCGCCGATCCCCTTCGGGCCGTACAGCTTGTGCGCCGTCAGGCTCAGCAGGTCGATCCCCATCGCTTCGACGTCGACGGGCACCTTGCCGACGGCCTGCACCGCGTCGGTGTGGAACAGGACGCCCTTCTCCTTGCAGACCATCCCGATCTCGGCGATCGGCTGGATCGTGCCGATCTCGTTGTTCGCGAACATGACGCTGACGGCGATCGTCTTGTCGGTGATCGCGGCTCGCACCTGCTCCGCCGTCACGCGGCCGAACGTGTCGACGTCCAGGTACGTCACTTCGCAACCGTCGCGCTCGAGCCGCTTGCAGGTGTCCAGCACGCACTTGTGCTCGGTGGGAACCGTAATGATGTGGTTCCCTTTCTTCTTGTACATCGCCGCCACGCCCTTGAGGGCGAGGTTGTTGCTCTCGGTGGCGCCGCTGGTGAAGATGATCTCCTTCTCGGTCGCGCCGATCAGGCTCGCGATCTGCTCGCGGGCGTCGTCCACGGCGGACTCCGCGTTCCAGCCATACGGGTGGCTGCGACTCGCGGCGTTGCCGTACTGTTCCGTGAAGTACGGCAGCATCGCCTCGACCACGCGCGGATCCACGCGAGTCGTCGAGTTGTTATCCATGTAGATCGGGAGCTTCATTTCAGGTTCCTATTTTTGGCCACAGATCGACACGGATGAAATACAGATCAGAAATCAGGATTTGTTTGATCCGTTTTCATCCGTGTCGATCGGTGGCCATTTCCGGTTCTCGATGGTTCATCATCATGAGCGGCAACAGCGTCGAGCCGCTCGGCACCGGCTGATGCGCGGTGAACAACTCTTCGAGCGTCACGCCGCGGAGGACGCCCATCAGGCGGCGGTGAATCTCCGCGACCGGCCCCTTCATCGGGCAGACGTGGGCGACCGAACACGATTCGTCGCTCGCCAAGGAGCCGGGATGGCTGTTGCAGACGGTCAGTTGGAATCCTTCCTCGATCGACTCCAGCAGCTCGGCGAGCGTCACCGCCGACGCGGGCCGAAGCAGGGCGTAGCCGCCCTTCACGCCGCGGTGGCTGGCCACGTAGCCGGCGTGCGTCAGTTCCTTCAGGATGTTCGCGACGAACGGCCGGCTCAGGCCGAACGCCTCCGCGATGGTCCGCGCGTTCCCGCCCGTCGCGTGGTGGTGCAGGTGCGACAGAATCAGCAACGCATAGTCGGCCTTGCGGCTGAGGAGGGGCATCGCGTCGCACTCGGGGGAAACGGTACATCCGGGCGAATCGAATCCGCACCAGCATTATTCGATTTGTAAGCCTCGTTATGGCACTCGAACAGTGCGAATTCGATGAGATACCGTCTCAAGATGCGATTGCAGTATTCCGAAGTCCGATTTCGACATCGCAAGTCATTTGAAATTATTGTTTTAAGTCGATCGGCCTCAACGCTTCCGTTCGACCTGTGTCGCTTGCTCTTCTTGAAGAGGTTTCTCGATTTCCCGGCTCTTCACTTCGAAATGGAACCGCGCGCTGCCGACCTTGAGCGAGTCCACGTCCAGAAGATAGATCGCCGTCGCCCCGGCCGGCAGCTCGCCGAGCGCGGGGAACGTGAAGGTGCGTTCGCCGAGTTTGGCCTCCGCGCGGTTGGGTCCGTTGCCGCGCGCGGGGCGGAATTCGTCGGTGACGTTCGCGGTTACGATCAGGTCGGTCGCGGGCGCAGTGCCGGTGTTGCGGACGGTCGCGCGCCAAGTGGCGCGGCCGCCGACGACGACGGGGCCGACCGGTTCCACGAGCCGCAACGAGAGCACCGGCTGACCGACGACGGCGACGCGGAGCGTCGCCTCCTTGGCGCGGACGCGCATCCCGCTGCCGAGTTCCGCCTCGGCCGTGGCCGCGAGCGCGACGCGCTCCGTGAGGCGGTCGCCCCGCACGGCGAGGCGCACGATCTTGGATTCTCCGGCGGCAAGCGTGCCGACGGTCCAGGCGGCGCCGGACTCGACGCTGCGGCCACCGTCGGACGCCTTCGCGGCGGCGAGCGGCCGCGGCACGTCGGCGCGGACGGTCACGTTCGCCAGCGGCGCGTCGCCGCGGTTGGTGACGCGGTATTCGAACAGCCCTTCCTGCCCGACCGGGAACGAATCCGAACCGCCGATCGACAATTCCAGTTCCGCCTGGCCGACCTGCACGATCGCCTCGGCGCGGTCGGCGAGACCGCCGTCGGCCGTCACGTTCACGCGCACCGGCGTCTTGCCGGCGCGCTCGACCGGCAGGTTCACCGTCACCGTCTTCGACTCGTTCGCGGGAATGACGCCGAGGCTCTTCTCGGTCGGCTTCGCGGCGCCGTCCGGCCCGTCGACCCAGGCGATGGCATTCTCGACCGGCACCGAACCGGTGTTCGTCACCGTCACGCGCACGGGGAGCGTGCCGCCGGTCGCGGCGGTGGCGGGCGCGTCGATGGCAAGCTTCAGGCCGGCGGCGTCGACGCTGGTGCCGACGCGTTGCTCGGCGCGCAGGCCGTCGGCGGATTCGGCGGACGCCGTCAGCGTCAGCGATCCGCGTTCCTTCGATCGAAGCGTGATCGCGAATTCCTGGGATTCGCCGCCGGCGAGCCGTTCGAGCGCCCAGGCGAGGCTGTTGCCACTGCGGCGGACCGCCGGCGGTTCGATGCGCAGGATTTCGACGCCGTCGGGTACGGTCGCCTTCACCGTGAGCGGCTGGCTGTCGCGCCGGCCGGCGTTCGCCAGGGTGATCGTCGCGGTCACGTCGCGGCCGACGCCGACCGCCTTTGGCATCGTCACGTCGAGGCTCACTTGCGCCGCGTCCGGCCGTTCGCCGCCCGTCGTCGTCGCGCTCGGGAGTTTCGCCGCGCCGTCCGTCCACTGGAGTCGCGCCGTCGCCTTCGCGTCGTCGCCCGCGTCCGCGGCGCGCGCCGTCACGATCGTCCGCCCCGGCTCGGCCGAAGTCACGACGCAATAGGTCTGACCCGGTTCGAGGTCGAAGTCGTCGCGGGGATCGTCGCGGTCGCCGGCGATGGATCGCCGCGAGGCCGCCGTGTAGCCGTAGCCGAATTCGGGATCGACGCGCTTGCCGCGGTGGAGCAGCGTCCCCTCGTCGACCGCGAGGATCTTCCCCGGCCCTTCGAGCGTCCACTCCACTTTCGCGCGGGGTTTCGGTTTGCCGTCCCGGTCGTAGACCGTCGCGATCACCGCCTGTTCGGCGCCGGCGCGGCGGCTTTTCGTCGTCGGCGTCACGTCGATCCGGGCGGATTTCGATTCGCCGCGCACCACGTCGCGCAGGGCCGCGCCGTCCGGCGGCGAGCCGAGCGTCTTCAGGCGCTCGCGCGCCTCGGTGGCGCAACCGGCCGCGCCGCACACCATCACGAGTAGGAGAAACCGCGACTTCATGCCCGGACCCATCCGACGTTCGCCCCGGCATAGCGTGGAACCGCCGGCGACGCAACCGCGACCGGCGAAACGCTATAATCACCCCGCCTCCCCGCCAGCACCCGGTACCGTTCCGTGATCTTCGCCGCCGCCGAACCGTCGTCCACCGCCCTGATCGTCGGGCTGATCGCGATTCCGCTCTTGATCCTCATCAATGCCTTCTTCGTCGCGGCGGAGTTCGCCCTCGTGGCCCTGCGGCGCAGCCGCGTCGAGGAACTGGTGAACCAGGGGAACCCGCGCGCCCCCAAGCTGCTGGCGGCCGTGGACGACCTGAACGACAGCGTCGCCGCGGCGCAGCTCGGCATCACGGTGGCGAGCCTCGCGCTCGGATTCGTCAGCGAGCCGGCGCTCGCGGCGCTGATCGCGCCGCTGTTCAAGGAGCTGCCGGCCGAATGGCAGGGCACGGTCACGCACACGATCTCCATCGTCCTCACGCTGGCGCTCATCACGTTCCTGCACGTCGTCTTCGGCGAGCAGATGCCGAAGATCGCCGCCCTGCAATCGAGCGAACGGATCGGCCTGTTCATCGCCGGGCCGCTGAACCGCTTCGCCCGAATCTCCCGGCCGTTGATTCGCCTGATGAACGGCACGAGCAACCGTTTCCTCCGCGCGATGGGCTACAAGCCCGACGCCGAGGAGGGCGAAATCTACAGCGTGGACGAATTGCGATTATTGATCGAGGACACCGAGGAAGCGGGACTGATGTCGTCGATGCAGGCGGACGTGGTGATGAACGTCTTCGGCCTGAACAACAAAAAGGTCCGCGATTGTATGGTGGCGTGGGAGAAGGTATCGGCGCTCGACGTGACGACGCAATCGGAGCAGCTCCTCGCGGCCGTGCGGCAGGGTGCCCACACGCGGATGCCGGTGTTCGACGGCACGCCGGACAACGTCGTCGGCGTCGTCAACACGAAGGACCTGTTCTACCTCTTCAGCCTGAGCGGCGTCGTGCAACTGATCGACGCGATCTACGAGCCGGTGATCCTGGACGCCGACGCCCCGGTGGCGACGGCGCTCGCGGTGTTCAAGAAATCCCACCGGCACCTCGCCGTCGTCCGCGAGAACGGCGCGAAGGTCGTCGGCATCCTCACGCTCGAAGACGTGCTGGAGGAGATCGTCGGCGAGATCGAGGACGAGCACGACAAGCCGGCCCCGAAATTGCGTCAGACGGTGCTGAACAAGATCCTCCTCCGCCGCAAGCTGGGCCGCAGCAACCCCGGCGGAAAGTAGGACATGATTCAGGGATGGCTGCGAACGCCCGTCAATTGATCGTCTTGCGGATGTAGTCCCACACGCGGCCGCGGAGCTGCTCCGGCATCGCGTCGATCTCCTTCTCGTCCAGCTTGCCGTCCTTGTTCGTGTCGTACGGATCGAGGCCCGTCTTGAAGCGAGCCGGGATTTCGATCCCCTCCTTCGGGATCATCGGCTTTTCGTCGTGCTTGAACGGCTCGACCGATTCCGACTTCGCATCGACGACGTACTCGACGTAACCGAGGTGCATCTCGTCGGAGGTCTGCGGGCCCCACTTCACGAGCTTCTTCGGGTCGGGGTTCGCCGGGTTCTTGGCGCTGTTGTCGTACCAGACCGTGAAGCGGAGCGTGGCCCCCTTGGGCACCGTCACCGGCTCGGCGAACTGGTAGCGGAGCTGCCAGTTGAAGTCGTAGCGCGGGATGTCCAGGAGTGTGGTGGCGGTCTTGCCGTCGGCGGAAATCAGTTCGTAGCGGCACGCCTTGCCGCGGACGTGCATGTGGGGCATCAGGCCGCGGACGGAGAGTTCCATCGGCACCTTGAGGTTCGCGACTTCCTTGTGGTTGCCGTCGCCGGGCGGGATGCGGATGCCGGGCTGCATGACGGCACCGACCTTCACGACGTGCTTGGGCGGCTCTTTCGCGAAGCGGAAGGCGATGGTCGTGCGGTCGTCGACCGCCTCGCCGAACGGCGTGTAGTGGATCTGGAAGCGGAGCGTCGCGCCCTTCGGCAGTTTCCGGGCGAAGCCGGGGTCGTACACGAGGTGGTCGTTGCCCGGCACGTACGCGGCGAAGTACCCCTCGCGCTCGTCGGAGACGTTCGGGCTGACCGTGGCGCGGCCCGGCAGGAAGCGGCCGATCCCGGCCTTCGGAACGATGTGCACCAGCACGTGGTGCACGGCCGCCTTCGCCGACGGCTTGATCTCGTAGGCTTCGACCCACTTGTCCTCGTCGAGATTCGTCTCGACCGTCACGTTCTGGTACGGCATCGTCCCGGTCGCCGGCACCGAGACCGCCTTCGTCATCTGGAAGACGGCGTCCGGCTTGCCGATCTGCCAATCCTTCGGCCACGCGATCGGCATTGGCGCGTCGATCTCCCGTCCTTTCGGGAGGTCGGACTTGAGCCACGCGAGGAAGTCGGCCTTGTCCGCGGCGGAGAGGGAGCGGTCGTTGATGAAGTGCGAGTGTTCGCCGTCCTTCGGCGCCGCCGCGAACCAGGGCGGCATCGTGCCGTTCTCCAGCACCTGCCGGAGGCTCCCCTTCTGCGCGACGACGTCGTCGTAGGATTCGAGGGCGAACGGGCCGACGCCGTCCTTGCGGTGGCACGACTGGCAGTTCGCCTGCACGATGCGCGAGATGGTATCGTGGTAAGTCGCGATATTCCGCGTCTTGGTCGTATCAAGGTCGAGCGGGCAGCCCGGCGCGGTCGTCGCGGCGACGGCGGGCGTCTTGCCGGCGAGGAGGGCGTCGAGCGCGTCCGTCAGGTAATGGTGTTTCGGCGCGGGGAGCGAATAGCCGAGGCCGTACTGGTCGTCCACGGCGCCGCGGTAGACGACGGTGCGGGCCGAGTCGAGCACGACGACTTCCGTCGTCTTGGTCGCGCCGATCTGCCGGGCGAGCACCTCGCCGTCGTAGGCGTACTTGGACTGGAACGCGTGATTGGGCCGGTCGCCCGACGTCGGGTTCACGAACAGGAACGCGATCCCCTTCGCGGCGTAGGCCTTCTCGATCTTCTCGAGCGTCGGGACGTACTTCTTCGAGAGCGGGCAGGTGGAATTGGTGAGGGCGACGACGAGGTACGGACTCTTCGCGAAGTCCGAAAGCCGGCCGGCCTTCTTGCCGGCGGCGTCGGCGAAGCCGGCGTCCGAGACGGACCGGCCGATGCCGCCGTCGCGCGGGGCGAGCGGCTTCGGGGCTTCGGTAACGGAATCCGCCGCGAAGACGCTCGCGGCGGACAGGATCAACAGGGCAACGGCTCGCATCGTGGTCTCCGGGAACGGTTCCCTGAAGAACACTCTACGCCAGGATTTCTTTCACGACATTACCCTTCACGTCGGTCAGGCGGAAATCCCGGCCGGCGTGGCGGTAGGTCAGCTTTTCGTGGTCGAGGCCCATCAGGTGCAGCATCGTCGCGTGCCAGTCGTGGATGTGGACCTTCCCATCGACGGCTTCGTGGCCGTAGTCGTCGGTGCGGCCGTGGGCGAGGCCGCCCTTCACGCCGCCGCCGGCCATCCAGATCGTGTAGCCCTTGGCGTTGTGGTCGCGGCCGTCGGTGCCCTGCGCGTAGGGCGTGCGGCCGAACTCGCCGCCCCAGACCACGAGCGTATCCTTCAACAATCCCCGTTGATCGAGGTCCGCCAGCAGCCCCGCGATCGGCTTGTCCACCGCTTCGCAGTTGTTGGCGAGGTCTTCCTTCAGGTTGCGGTGCTGGTCCCAGCCGCCCTTGGTGATCTCGACGAACCGCACGCCGGCCTCGACGAGCCGTCGGGCCATGAGGCACTGCCGGCCGAAGCCGTCGGTGCCGCCGCCGCGCCGCCCGCCGAGGGCGCCGCCGCCGAATTGTGCGCCGCCCCCGCCGCCGCCGGTGATGCCGTAGGAATCGAGCGTCTTCTTCGATTCGCCGCTCACGTCCAAGGTCTTCGGCAACTCGGCCTGCATGCGGAAGGCCAACTCGTAGCTCTCGATCAGTCCGTCGACCGCCGGGTTCTCGCCGGACTTCGCCAGCGAATTCTTGTTGAGCGACTGGACGAAGTCGAGCTGTTCGCGCTGGTCCTTCGTCGATTGCTTCGGATTCTTGATGTTGCTGACGCCGGCCCCGCCGCCGCCGCTGTACGGTCCGAAACCGTTGCCGATCTTGGTGCCCTGGTAGATGGCGGGGAGGAAGTTGCTGCCGTAGTTCGCGGGTCCGCCGTTGTTGTTCGGCGGCGAGATGGTGACGAAGCCGGGGAGATTTTCGTTCGCGGTGCCGAGGCCGTAGAGCACCCACGAGCCGAGGCTCGGGCGCGGGAACTGGAACAGGCCGCAGTGCATTTGCAGGAACGCCTGCGGGTGGTTCGGGATGTCGGTGTACATGCCGTTGAGCAGGCAGAGCTTGTCGGCGTGCTTGGCGACTTCGGGAAAGAGCTCGCTGATCGCGAGGCCGGACTTCCCGTGCTTCGCGAACTTCCACGGCGAGCCGAGGAGCTTGCCGCCGAAGAGGCGCCCTCGTCCGCCGCTGTAGCTCTTGCCGTCGTCGGCGGTGAGCTTCGGCTTGTGGTCGAAGGTGTCGACGTGGCTCGGCGCGCCTTCCATGCAGAGGAAGATGACGCGCTTGGCCTTCGCGGGGAAGTGCGGCGCCTTCGGCGCGAGCGGATTGCCCGCGTCCCGCGCCGCGGCCTGATGGGCCATTGCGGAAAAGGCCAGGAATCCGAAACCTGAACTGGTGGATTGAAGTAGGTGACGCCGCGAGATCATGATTCGCTCCCGAATTTCAGCCACAGATCAACACGGATGAAAACAGATCAATCCAAGAATTGGTTTTGGTTTTTATCTGTTTTATCCGTGTTCAACTGTGGCCCTTGGTTCTTAATTCCGCATCAGGAATTCCGCGCTGCCGAACAGCGCCTGGCTGAACGCCGTCCACGTATCGCGGCGGCCGTGCTTCGCGCCGTATTTGCGCACGAACTCCTCGGCCTTCTCCTGCTCCTTCGCCGTCGGCGTGCGGCCATAGACGATCCGGTACGCTTCCCGCACGCGCTGGCTGTCGCTGCCGAGCTTCGCCACGAGCTTCGACCCCACGGCCTCCGCCTGCCGGATCACGAACGGGTTGTTCATCAGGAACAGCGCCTGCGACGGCACGGTCGTGTTGGTGCGGTCGCCGACGATCAGGTTCGGGTCGGCCGCGTCGAAGAGGGCGAGCGATTCCGGCGGGTTGTCGCGAATCTGCGTGAGGTAGACGGAGCGGTGGGACTCGTCGGCCGGCGGTCCGCCGAAGAGTGGGCGCCCGCGCGGGATGGCGTAGCCTTCGCCGTTGGCGTGCGCCGACGATCCCTTGGCGGGCGAACGGTCGAGGGCGCCGCTGACGGCGAGCAGCGAATCGCGGATCACTTCCGCGTCCAGCCGGCCCGGCGTCATCCGCCACAGGAGCGCGTTGTCCGGGTCCTTCTCGTGCAGCTTCGCATCGTGGCTCGACGAGAGCTTGTAGGCGTCGGTCGAAACGAGTTGCTTGATGAGCGTCTTCGTGCTCCAGCCGTCGGCCATGAAGCGGATCGCGAGATGGTCGAGCAAGGCTTGATTGCTGGGTGCCGTGCCCGTGGTGCCGAAGTTGTCCGGCGTCGCCACGATGCCGCGGCCGAAGAGGTGCAGCCAGACGCGGTTGACGTAGACGCGCGCCGTGAGCGGGTTGTCCTTCGACGCGACCCAGTTGGCGAGTTCGAGGCGCCCGCTGCCGGAGCGGATGCTGGGTTGCTTGTCCGTCATCACCTGGAGGAAGCCGCGCGACACGACCTCGCCCGGCTTGTCCGGCTCGCCGCGCTGGTAGACCGGGCTGTTCGCGGATCGGAACCGGTCGCGCGTGCCCATCGCGAGGCGCTTCGGCGTGCCGTCCTTCTCGTACTGGTTGATGCGCGATTCGAGCATCGGGATCTGGACGCGGAGCCGGACGCCGTTGCCCGTGAGGAACGAATCCTGGACGGACTTCTTCTGCAGGTCGGCGAGTTCCTGCTTCAGGTCGGCGAGCTGCTTCTCCAACCGGGTGAGTTCGGCGCTCGAGAGCGGCTTCAAGCCGTCGTCGGTACCGTCGTTCGGCAACGTGATGAGGGCCGAGGGGTGCTGGCCCTGCACGGCGCGGATGGTGCCGTAGCAGGTCTCGGTGCTGCGGAAGATGCCGGCGAGGGCGTAGTAGTCCTTCGACGGGATCGGGTCGAATTTGTGATCGTGGCACCGGGCGCAGGCGGCGGTGACGCCGAGGAACGCTTGGCTGAACGCGTCGATCTGTTCGTCCACGAGGTCGAGCTCGAACTGCAACCGGCTGCGTTCGTTCACGTTCTTCGTGCCGATGGCGAGGAACCCGGTGGCGACGATGTTCTCGGCCTTGTCCTTGTCGTCCTTCGCGTTCAGGAGGTCGCCGGCAAGTTGCTCCTTCACGAACTGGTCGAACGGCTTGTCGGCGTTGAACGCGGCGATGACGTAGTCGCGGTAGCGCCAGGCGTGCGGGTAGTTGAAGTTGACCGCCTTGCCGGTGGACTCGCCGTAGCGGGCGACGTCCAGCCAGTGCCGGCCCCAGCGCTCGCCGAAGTGGGGCGACGCGAGGAGCCTGTCCACGACCTTCGAATAGGCTTCCGGGGATTTATCGTTGACGAACGCATCGACCTCGTCGGCCGTCGGCGGCAGACCGATGAGATCGAGGTACAGCCGGCGGACGAGCGTGACCGGATCGGCCGGCGCGACGGTCGCGAGTCCCTTCGCCTTTCGCGCCTCGGTCAGGAAATCATCGACGGATTTCTTCGCGTCGGTATCCTTCGGTTTCTGGAACGCCCAGAACTGCCGCCCCTTCTCGATGTCGATCTCGTGCTTGACGGCGGCCTTCGCGGTACCGTCGCGCGGGTCCGGGGCGCCCATCGTAATCCACGTCTTGAAATCTTCGATCACCGAGTCCGGTAGCTTCTTCTTCGGCGGCATCATCCGGTCGTCGTCCTTCGTCGTCATCACGTCGATGAGCAGGCTCTTGGCCGGATTGCCGGGCACGATTGCCGGGCCGGTGTCGCCGCCGGCGCGAATCCCATCCCGCGTGTCGAGCGTCAGGTTCGCGCGGATCTTCTCGCTGTCGGTCGCGTGGCACTTCTGGCACTGCTCCACCAGCACCGGCCGGATCTTCGCCTCGAAGAACTTCACCTGCTCGGCCGTCGGCTTGTCGTTGAACTCCTTGGAGACCGCCTCGGCCTTCGGCGGGGCCTTCTTAAACAGCGGCGGTGGGCCTTTCGGCGGCGGCCCCTTGAACGGGTTCTTCTTCCCCGGCTCCTGCGCCCCGAGGAACGGCAGGGCCAGCAGGATCGCGGACAGTGTGGCGCAGGAGAGGACGCGGGAACGCATAGCGATCACCCGGACGTGTGCGAAACCGATACGACTATAAACGCGGACCGGCCGAATTATTACCGCGCCGAATCGGATTTCGCCCTCATTCGTAACATAAACCCCGATCCCGTGCATGAAAAACCCGTGAGTCGATCCGCCATGCAAACCCGACGCCTCGGCAATAGCGACCTGACCATCACCCCGATCGGATTCGGCGCCTGGGCCATCGGTGGCGGCGATTGGGCCTTCGGCTGGGGCGCCCAGGACGAAGCCGATTCGATCGCCACCATCCACGAAGCCCTCGACCTCGGCATCAACTGGATCGACACCGCCGCCGTCTACGGCCTCGGACATTCGGAAACGGTCGTCGCCAAGGCGCTCGATGGGGTGAAGCAGCGGCCTTACGTGTTCACGAAATGCGCCCGCGTCTGGGACGAGACGCGCACGATCGGGAAGTGCCTCAAGGCCGCGTCGATCCGCCAGGAGTGCGAAGCGAGCCTCAAGCGATTGAAGCTGGACGTCATCGACCTCTACCAGGTCCACTGGCCGGAGCCGGACGAGGACGTGGAGGAAGGCTGGGCCGAAGTCGCGAAGCTGAAGGCCGAGGGGAAGGTCCGCTGGATCGGCGTGTCGAACTTCAGCGTGAGCCAGATGAAGCGGGCCGCGGCGATCGCGCCGGTCACGTCGCTCCAGCCGCCGTACTCGATGCTCCGGCGCGAGATCGAAGCGGAGATTCTCCCATATTGCACGAAGGAGGCCATCGGCACAATCGTCTACTCGCCGATGCAATCGGGGTTATTGACGGGCACCTGGACGCGGGAGCGGATCGCGGCGCTGCCGGCGGACGACTGGCGGAAGGAGAAGAACAAGTGGTTCCAGGAACCGCAGCTCACGAAGAATCTGGCGCTCGTAGAACTGCTGAAGGAGATCGGCCGGCCGCACGGGAAGCCGCCGGGCGCGGTGGCGATCGCGTGGACGCTGCGGCATCCGGCGGTGACGGCGGCGATCGTCGGAGCGCGGCGGACGGGCCAGTTGAAGGAACTGCTCGGCGCGGCCGCGTGGCGCCTGACGGCCGACGAGGAGCGCTGCATCGCGGAGCACCTCGCCGCGAACGGAATCTAACGATCCGTGGCACCCGATTTGTAGGTCGGGCCGAGGCTTTGGGAGGCCCGACACGCTGGCCAATGACACGCATGTCGGGCCTCGAAGACTCGGCCCGACCGACAATTGAGCCTCTAATCCAAGTCCAACCCTGCGCCGAAGCCGTCGCCTTCGACGCGGCGCGCCGGCGGCTTCATGGCCGGGCGCGGCGCTTCGGCCCGACGCGGCGGCGGAGGCGGTGGCGGCGGAGCCTTCACCGCTTCGACGGGCAACGGCGGCGGTACGTCGGCGGGCGCCGCCGTCAGCCGCGGACGGTACGTCGGCACATCCGGGATTTCCTCGTTGTCGTCCGGTTCGGCCGATCGCGGCTTCTCCGGCCGCTCCCGCCGGCCTTCGCCGCGCCCTTCGCCGCGCCCTTCGCCCCGGCCCCGACCGCCCCGCGTCCCGCGGCTGCGCCCCGAGCGAGGCTCGTCGCGGCTACTCCCCTCTCGCGGTTTCCGTTCCGGCGCCTTCGGTTCGTTCCCGAACCGCGTCACCACATAGGTGCCGCTGCTTTTGCTCTTCTCGATCTCCAGGAGGCCCTGCTTCTGCGCGTCCTCCAGCAATTCGCTGAAGGTTTCGTAGCCGTAGTAGCCCTCGTTGAACGACGGCCGCTTCCGCTTCATCGTGTCCTTCACCATGGACGAATAGATCACTTCCTTGTTTTCGCGCCGCAGGGCCAGCAGCGAATCCATCAAGAGCGCGAACATCTTCCGCTTCTGCTCCGGCACCGAGTCGCCGACGGCCGGCGCGACCGCCGGCGCCGGCTTCGCCAGGTCCTCGTAGTAGATGAACTCGTCGCAGTTGTCCCGCAGCAGGTTCGACGTCGCGTTCGCCAACCCCAGGCCGATGACGTGCTTGCCCAGTTCCTTCAGCTTCGACACGAGCGGCGAGAAGTCCGAATCGCCCGACACGATGCAGAAGGTGTCGATGTGGTCCTTCGAGTAGGCGAGGTCGATGGCGTCCACGACGAGGCGGATGTCGGCGGAGTTCTTGCCGGTCTGCGAGCGTTTCGGGATTTCGATGAGTTCGATGGCGGCTTCGTGCAACGGGCCGGTGTACTGGCCGAACCGGCTCCAGTCGCAGTAGGCGCGCTTGACGACGATCTTCCCCTTCTCGACGAGCCGTTCGAGCACGCGGCCGATCTCGAAGCGGTCGCGCCGGCCGTTGAAGCCCATCGCGAGGTTCTCGAAGTCGATGAAGACGGCGAGGGCGTGTTCGGAATCGGCCGAGGGAATGGCTTTCATGGGGCGGTCCGTGCGGGAAGAATCCTTTGTGCATTATGGCCGAATTCCGTCGAAGGCAATGCCGAGTCGCATCTTGAAGCCCGGGCAGGGGGAGGTAACACAATCCCCGGAACTTGAATTCTCTCCAGCGAGACTCCCATGACGGCGCACTTTCGACTCGACGGGCAGGTGGCGGTGGTGACGGGCGGCGGCCAAGGGATCGGCGAGGCGATCTGCCGCCGGCTGGCGAGCGCCGGCGCGAAGGTCGGCGTGTTCGACATGTCGGCCGACAACGCCAACCGCGTCGCCAAGGAGATCGGCGGCGTGGCGATGGTCGGCGACCTCACGAAGGAGGCCGACCTCGAACGCGTCTTCGGCGAGATCACGAAGGCGGCCGGGCCGGTGAGCGTGCTCGTGAACAACGCCGGCGTCGCCAGCCGCAAGGGCCGCGACGTGCCGATCTGGGAGTCCGTGCGCGAAGACTGGGAATACGTGATGAACATCAACGTCACCGGTCTCGTGCTCTGCTGCAAGGCGGTGCTGCCGGGGATGATCGAGAAGAAGTACGGCCGGATCGTGAACATCGCGAGCATCGCCGGCAAGGAGGGGAACCCGAAGATGGGGCCGTA
>CAYVRB010000085.1:20279-20495 GCA_964453375.1 uncultured Alcaligenaceae bacterium | reverse complement strand
ACCCGTTCGAGGGTCGGCCGATCGCCGTCCAAGTGGCCGTGAGCGGGAGGACGTCGCCATTCGGTCGGGAGCTGCGGCGCTCTCAACATCGATATCTGGCGGTCATCGCGACGATGCCGAACGGACGGCGCGTGGGCAAGGTCGTCGACATCCCCGACAGCCGGGTCGCTCGCGAAGTCTCGGTAGTACTTCCATGAGCGTCGCGGGGGGGCCCCC
>CAYVRB010000085.1:0-20269 GCA_964453375.1 uncultured Alcaligenaceae bacterium | reverse complement strand
GGGGGGGCTGGTCCCGACCTCAAGGGGGGGCGGCCCCCCGCCGACGCTCGCCGAGTACTCGCCTGACTCCTGACACGATCCACCGACACTGACACGCTTCCATTTCCCTCTTCCCAAATCGCCGCCGGCCGGCTATCCTCCGCCGTTTTCCGTCCCGTGTCCGGAGGGCTTCGGCCGTGAGCGAGGAGAAGAAACCGTCGCGCATCAAGGGGATGTTCAAGGTCGTCGTCGGCAGTTTCCTCGGGCTGTGCACCGGGGCGATCATGATGTACGCCAACGCGATCTTCGACAAGGTGGTGAAGCCGCCGAAGCCGGTCGCGAACTTCACGATCGGCGGCGCCGAGGGCCTCGCCGTCACGTTCCAGAACCTCGCCAGCGGCCAATCGGGCTGGTGGGACTTCGGCGACGGGTCGCCGCTCGAACCGTTCGAGGCGGACAAGTCGCAGGTGGCGCACACCTACGCCAAGCCGGGCACCTACAAGGTCGGCCTGACGGTCCGCAACTTCCTCATGGACGAGAACGACCGCAGCATCACCGTGGACGTGTCGGCGCCGGCCGCCAGTCCGAACACGCTGCCGCCGGCGATCAAGGGGTTCAAGGTCGAGGCGCTCACCGGCACGCAGGCGCCCGCCACCTTCCGCATCACCGGCGAACTCGAGAACGCCGACGAAGTGATCTGGAAACTCGGCCACAAAACCGAACACCTGACGGCGCAGACCGGCCCGATCGAGAAATTCGTCCAGCTCGACCAGCCCGGCCAGCAGCACATCGTGCTGTCCGCGTTCTCGAAGGCGCGCAAGGAACCGCAGGTCATGGTACAGACCGTGGACATCCAGGCGCAGAAGCAGGCGGTCTACACCGCGACGCTCACGGTGAGCGATTCGGCGGAGCGCGTGGACCGGATCAAGCTGACCGAAATCCTGCCGCTGCAGGTGCGGGACAAGTCGAACGCCGCGACGACCGGCTTTCTGCGGACGATCTCGGCGTCGCCGAACGCGACGATCCAGGAGATCGCGCTGGACAAGAGCGCGAAGGCGGTGATCCGCCGGGACACGCTGAAGATCGAGATCGCGAAGGACCGGCGGACGGCGACGATCGCGGGCACGTGGACGCTCGCCGGAGACGCGCTGTTCCGCGAGGCCGGCGGGTCGGACGTGCCGCTGCCCTTGATCGTGACGGAGGAGCGCGTGACGCGGCTGTCGCCGCGGACGAGCCAGATGAGCGGGGTGCTGGACGCGAAGCAGCAGATCGTGATCCGCACGCCGCCGAACCCGCTGCCGAACGTGAAGCGGACGGCGACGGTGGATTTCGGCCTGTTGATGCCGGACGGCAAACGCACGACCGTCGCGAGCGGACCGCTGGACGCCGCGGGCAACTGGACCGGCAAGGCGAAGCTCGGCGGCAAGGACTATACCGTGCAGGCGCGCACGGTCGGAGGGCAGGTCGTCGTCACGTTCCAGTGAGGACGTCGACCGCGGAGATGACGGCCCGGCTTCGGCCGGGCCGTTTCGTTTCTATAATGCCCCCATGACCGCCGAATCGAACGCCTTGAAACCGCTCTCGCTGCGCCGCGACGGCGACGGGCTGCGCATCGACTGGAGCGACGGCGCCAGCACGCACGCCACGTGGCGGACGCTGCGCACGAACTGCCCCTGCGCCACCTGTAACGAGGAACGGTCGAAGCCGATCGACCCCTTCCGCGTGCTGAGCGAGAAGGAAGCGACCGCCGGCCCGCCGTCGCCGACCGCGATGAAGCCGCTCGGCCACTACGCTTACCAGATCACCTGGAACGACGGCCACGACACCGGCATCTACCCGGTCGAACTGCTTCGTTCCTTAAGCGAATCGAAATAACACCAGGAGCCAACGAATGAGCGGACCGATGCCCGGCCAGAAGATCAGCCTGCCGGGGGTGAAGCACGTCATCGCCGTGGCGAGCGGGAAGGGGGGCGTGGGCAAGTCCACCGTCGCCGCCAACCTGTCGCTGGCGCTGCGCGCCGCGGGCCAGCGCGTCGGCCTCATGGACGCCGACATCTACGGCCCCAGCGTGCCGATGATGTTCGGCCTCGGCCTCGTCGACCAGACGAAAGTGCCGTTCCCGATCGAGAAGTTCGGCATCAACCTGATGAGCATGGGGTTCCTCGTGGACCCGGCGCAGGCGATCATCTGGCGCGGGCCGAAGGTCGCGCAGGCCGTCGGCACCTTCCTCGTGCAGGTGCCGTGGGGCGACCTCGACTTCCTGATCATCGACCTGCCGCCCGGCACCGGCGACGCGCAGCTCACGCTCTCGCAGCAGGCGCCGCTGACCGGCGCGATCGTCGTCACGCAGCCGGCGGAAGTCAGCCTCATCGACGCCCGCAAGGGTGTGGCGATGTTTCAGGAGGTGCGCGTGCCGATTCTCGGCATCATCGAGAACATGAGCTACCTCGACACGCCGGCCGGGCGCGTCGCGCCGTTCGGCAGCGGCGGCGGCCGCAAGCTGGCCAAGGAAATCGGCGTGCCGCTCCTGGGCGAGATTCCCATCGAACCGCTCGTCTCCACGTGCGGCGATTCCGGCGAACCGATCGTGCGGAAGTATCCGGAGCATCCCGTCTCCACGGCCTACGCGAACCTCGCGAAGACCGTCGTCGACGAGATGGCGAAGCAACCGGAGTCCGGCGGCCTGCCGGCGGTGCAACTCTAGCCGGCGGCGTGCGATGTTCTCCTGGCTTCGCAATCGCCGGCGGAAGCGCCTCCTCGCGGAACCGTTCCCGCCGCATTGGGACGCGATCCTCCGCGCCAACGTCGCGCACTACCCCCGGCTTTCGACCGCGGAGCAGGCGAAGTTCCGCGACGCCGCCCGCGTCCTCGTCGCCGAGAAGGGCTGGGAGCCGGCGCGGGGGTTCCACGTCACGGAGGAGATGAAGCTCACGATCGCGGCGCAGGCCGGGCTGATGCTCGTCGGCCAGGCGGAGCACGACTACTTCGCCCGCGTGCCGTCGGTCGTGGTGCATCCCGGCGAGTTCCGCCGCCCCGATCCGGAGGACGACACCGTCGAGGATGAAGTCACGGACGAGATCGTCGACGGGTTGGCCAACTATCGCGGGTCGGTCGTCGTCGGTTGGGAGCAGGTGAAGGCCGAGGCGCGCGATCCCGACGCGGGCTACAGCGTGGTGATCCACGAGTTCGCGCACCAGCTCGACTTTCTGGACGAATACTCCGACGGCACGCCGCCCTTGCCGACGAAGGCGGACTCGGAACGTTGGGCGGCGGTGATGTCGGCCGCGCTCGCCCGGCACCGCAAGGAACTGGAGCGCGGCCGGGAGACGTTCTTCTCGGAGCAGGCCGGCGACAGCGAATCGGAATTCTTCGCCGACGCGAGCGAAGCGTTCTTCTGCCGGCCGGGCGACCTCGTCGAGGAGGAACGCGACGTGTACGCGATCCTGTCGAAGTTCTTCGGCGTCGATCCGAAATCGTGGTTCGCGAAGTGATTCACTTCTTGCGCAGGTGTTCGAGCGCCTTCTCGACGACCGGGTCCTTGTAATTCTCCGGCAGCGGCGGATCGCCGTTCTCCAGCGGAGCCGTGCGCTTCGGGGCGACGCCGGCCTTGCCGGGCAGGACGTTCGCTCGCTTGACCGAAGTCAGGTAGTGCCTCCATTGCAACTCGGTCAAGACGACCTTCAGGCCATCGTCGGGTTCGATGCCGACGGTGGCGCTGTCGCTGTCGATGGTCATGCGGCGTTGGAGGTGCTTGCCGGAGGGGGTCATCCAGACTTCGGTCGTCACCTTGACGGCTCCGCCGTCGGGCAGGTCGAAGACCTTCTGAACGCTTCCCTTGCCGTAGGTGCGCGTGCCGACGACGGCGGCGCGGCGGTTGTCCTGGAGAGCGCCGGCGACGATCTCGCTGGCGCTGGCGCTCAGGCCGTTAACGAGGACGACCATCGGACGCTCGGCGGCCTTCTCGTAGGGCTTGCCGTCGTTCTTGGCGGTCCAGGACCGTTCGCTGCCGCGAACCATCGTGCGCACGATGCCGCCGTCGGCGAGGAACAGGTCGGCGACGTCGATCGCCTCGTTCAGGAGTCCGCCGGGGTTCTCGCGGAGGTCGAGGATGTAGGATTTGGCGCCGGCGGCCTCGCAGCGGTCGAGGGCGGCCTTGAGTTCCTTGGTGGTCTTGCCGCTGAAGCCGGAGAGGCGGAGGTAGGCGATGCCGTTCGCCTTGTCGAGGATGTGGTTCCAGAGGAGGGGGTTGTCGGGATCGCGGGCGACGCCGGAGACGACGGGCTGCTCGATGAGGGCGCGGACGATGGGGACGTCTTCGGGGGTCTTCGAGCCGCCGCGGAGGAGGGTGAGCGTGACGGGCGTACCGGGCTTGCCGGAGATGAGCTTGCGCGCCTCGTCGGTCTTCATGCCGTCGGTGGGCACGCCGTCGACCTTGAGGATGACGTCGCCGGCCTGGATGCCGGCGTCGTAGGCCGGGCTGTTCGGCAGCGGCGTGTCGATCACCAGCGGCTTGCCGGGGCCTTCGTACGTCATCAGGAAACCGACGCCGCCGAATTCGCCCTGGCTCTGCTTCTCGAATTCCTTGAGCATCTCGGCGTTCAGGTACATCGTGTGTTCGTCGAGGTCGTGCAGTCCGCCGTTGATCATGTTCTCGACAAGCTTCTGGCGCTTCGCGTCGTCGAGGTCCTCGACGTAGTGCTTCTCGACTTCGCCGAGGACGTCGGCGATCAGCCGCATCCGTTCGTAGTCCTTGTCCTTCGGCAGGCTAGCCGAGGCGAAGCGGAGCACGAGGCTGCCGGCGAGGACGGTGGGAAGCAACAGGAGCCAAGCGAGATTCGCGCGCGACATGACGCCCCTCGGTCCGCGATACAACCGCTATAGTTTATCGTCGCGGCGGCCGGCGAACCTACGGATTATTCCGCGCAGGTGCGCGGGAACGGAAGCGGCGACCGCGCCGCCGTCGGCTTTGCACTTTTTTCCTCAAGCCGTTTTGACCGCCCAAAGTCCCGGGTTTATCTTTCCGGCAGAAGTTCCGCAAACTCCCGGATCGACTTCCATGTACTCCCTCGTCCTGATGACCGCCCTGAGCACCGCGCCCAACGGGCCGGAATTCAACGGCTACTTCCGCGACCTGTTCCGCGGGTCGTCCAACTCCGCCAGCCGCTCGACCTCGTGCAACGGCGGTGGCATCTTCCACGGCCGCATCCTCACCGCGCTCACGTTCGGCGGCGGTTCCTGTACCGGCTCCTGCACGGGATCGTGCACCGGCGGGAGTTGCACCGGGCGGAGCCTGTCGTGCAACGGTTGCAGCGGTGCGATCGCGTCGCACTCCTGCTGCGGCGGCACGCTGGCGCGGGCCTCGTGCTTCGGCTCCATGCCGGGCGGGGCGCCGATCGAGTTCGGCACGCCGTACGCCACGCCGATGCCCGCGTACTTCGGTCCGATCGTGCCGGGGATTCCGATCCTCGATCCGGTCCGCGTCGAAGGGAGCTACAAGAACGTGCTACCCGCGCCGAGCGCGACGCTCGCGCAGCGCGCCACCGTGTCGATCCGCCTGCCCGCCGACGCGCGGCTGTCGGTCGACGGCGTGGCGCTCGAACTGACCGGCGGCGAACGCGTCTTCACCACGCCCGAACTGCCGATCGGCCGGGACTACGCCTATCAGTTCAAGATCGAATACGACCGCAACGGCCGGACGCTGAGCGAATCGCAGAAGGCGACCGTGACCGCCGGAAAGACGAGTACGCTGTCGTTCGACGACCTCACGGCGGGCGCGAAGACCTCGGCGGCGAAGCCGACGACGATCGAGAAGCCCGCCGCCGAAACGCCGGCGAATCCGTTCCGCGCCAGCGCCTTCGCCTCGAACCCGACGCCGGCGCGCATCACGGTGAAGCTGCCGACGGACGCGGCGCTGTACGTCGATGGCAAGAAGCACGAGAAGACCGGCGCGCAGCGCGAGTTCACGACGCCGGCGATCCCGTTCGGCAAGGAGTTCGCCTACGAGTTGAAGCTCGTGAGGACCCGGAACGGCCAGCCGGAGGAGCTGACGCAGAAGGTGGTCTTCCAGGCGGGCGAAACGGTGACGGTGGATTTCACGGACGCCCCGGCCGACCGCCGCGCCGGCAAGTAGGTTCTCGAACACGATCCGACGCGAAGACCGGCCCAATGGCCGGTCTTCGCTTTTTCATATCAATAGGGCCAAGCGGCATCCGCCGTTCCCCGCCTCCCCACTCTTCGAGGTTCGCATGTTCCGCCTGTTCCTCTCCGTGCTGTTCGCGGCGTGCGCGACGTTCGCCGCCGCCCAGGACAAGAAGCCCGAACCCAAGAAGCTCCCGCGCATCGCGATCAACGATCCGGCCAAGTTGAAGGACGACGCCGACTTCGCCGTCCAGGGCGAATACGAGGGCGAATTGAAGATCGGCGACGACACGCGGAAGATCGGCGCGCAGGTGGTCGCGAAGGGGGACGGGAAATTCGTCGTGAAGCCGTTCCGCGATGGCCTGCCCGGCACGAGCGAGACCTCCGAAGCGCGGCCGCTCGGCTCGGCGGAACGCGACGGCGGCAAAGTCGTGGTGAAGGACAACAAGGGGATGGACTCGGGCACGATCGCCGACGGCGTGCTGTCGATCTCGGCCGGCGGATTCGAGGCGAAGCTGAAGAAGGTCGAGCGCAAGTCGCCGACGCTCGGCGCGAAGCCGCCCGAAGGCGCCACGGTGCTCTTCGGCGACGAGAAGGACGTCGCGAATTGGGAGAACGGCAAGATCGCGGCGCTCTCGGACGGCAAGTTCCTGATGGCGTCGAACCCGCGCAGCAAGAAGGCGTTCCAGAGCTTCACGGCGCACATCGAGTTCCGCCTCGCGTGGATGCCGAACTCGACGGGGCAGGGGCGCAGCAACAGCGGCGTGTACGTCCAGGACCGCTACGAACTGCAAGTGCTCGACAGCTTCGGCCTCACCGGCGAGAACAACGAGTGCGGCGGCTTCTACACGCTCAGCAAGCCGAAGGTGAACATGTGCCTGCCGCCGATGAGCTGGCAGACCTACGACATCGAGTACACGGCCGCCGAGTTCGCGGATGGGAAGAAGACGAAGAACGCGAAGGCGGTGGTGAAGCACAACGGCGTGCTGATCCAGGATTTCGAGTTTCCGAAGCTGACGCCGGGCGGGAAGTTCAAGGACGAGGTGCCGGAGGCCGGCGGCCTGTTCTTCCAGGATCACGGCGACCCGGTGGTGTACCGCAACGTGTGGGTGGTGGAGAAGAAGTAAGGATCGGAAGCCCCGGCACGGCCGTGCCGGGGCTTTCCTATGTATTATTCAATTCGGAGTCTCTCCATGCGTCTCCTCTCCGCATTGCTCCTCGCTCTCGCGTCAACTACTGCGTTCGCCGCCGACAAGATGAACGTGCTGTTCATCGTCTCGGACGACCTCACGAACAACACGCTCGGCTGCTACGGCAGCGCGCACGGCAAGACGCCGAACATCGACCAACTCGCGGCGAAGGGGGTGCGCTTCGATCGGGCGTATTGCCAGTTCCCGCTCTGCAATCCGAGCCGGGCGTCGTTTTTGACGGGGTTGCGCCCGGACCAGCTCAAGGTGTACGAGAACGCGACGCAATTGCGCAAGACGGTGCCGGACGCGCAGACGATGCCGCAGACGTTCCGCAAAGCCGGCTACTTCGTCGCCCGCGTCGGGAAACTGTACCACTACGGCGTGCCGGCGCAGATCGGCACCGACGGCCTCGACGATCCGCCGTCGTGGGAGAAGACGATCAACCCGCGTGGCTTCGACAAGGACGACGAAGACGCCGATCGCATCTTCACGCTGCTGCCGACGAACAAGGGATCGGCGCGATTCGGCGGCACGCTGAGCTGGCTCGCGTCCGCCGGCAAGGACGAAGAGCAGACCGACGGCAAGATCGCCCGCGAGGTCGGCACGCTCCTGGAGGCGAACAAGGATCGACCGTTCTTCCTCGCCTGCGGCTTCTTCCGACCGCACACGCCGTACGTCGCGCCGAAGAAGTATTTCGAGATGTATCCGCCGGAGAAGTTCGCGCTCCCGAAGGTGCCGGACGGCCACTGGCAGGCCGGCCCCGCCCCCGCGTTCGGCAGCGCGAAGATGGAGCAGCAGAAGCTCACCGACGACCTGCGCCGCCAGGCGCTCCAGGCCTACCATGCCAGCACGAGTTTCATGGACGCCCAGGTCGGCCACGTCCTCGACACGCTCGAAAAGTTCAAGCTCGCCGACAAGACGATCGTCGTCTTCATCAGCGATCACGGCTACCACCTCGGCGAGCATGGCCTGTGGCAGAAGATGAGCCTCTTCGAGAACTCCGCCCGCGTGCCGTTCATCGTCTACGATCCGCGCTCGAAGGCGAACGGGAAGGTCAGCCGGCGTGTCGTCGAACTCGTGGACCTGCACCCGACGCTCGCGGACCTTTGCGGATTGGAGTCGCCGAAGGTGCTGACGGGGAAGAGCGTGAAAGCGCTCCTCGACGAACCGAATGCTCCGTGGGACAAGCCGGCGATCACGCAAGTGAGCCGGGGTACGCCGACGGCGACGGGCGAAGTCCGCCCGAAGGCGCAGCCGTGGTTCATGGGCTACAGCGTGCGGACGGAACGCTACCGCTACACCGAGTGGGACGGCGGCAAAAAGGGGACGCAGCTCATTGATTACGAAACCGACCCGCACGAACTGACGAATCTCGCCGGCGATACGAAACACGCCGAGACGGTGAAGGCCTTGCAGGCGAAACTCGCCAGCACGAAGGAGGCGAAGTGATGCGAGTATTTCTTGCCTTACTCTTGTTCGCCGCGTCCGCGTCCGCCGCGCCGCCGAACGTCGTGCTCGTCATCGGCGACGATCAGGCGTGGACCGACTACGGCTTCATGGGCCACAAGCGGATCCAGACGCCGCACCTCGACAAGCTGGCGGCGCAATCGCTCGTGTACCCGCGCGGGACCGTGCCGAGCAGCCTCTGCCGGGCGAGCCTCGCGACGATGATCACGGGCCTGTTCCCGCACCAGCACCTCATCACGTCGAACGATCCGGCGTTGCCGGCCGGCCTGGGGCAGGGGGCCGCGATGAAGAACGAGACGTACCTGAAGGACCGCGCGCGGATGATCGCGAACTTCGAGAAGTCGCCGAACCTCGCGAAGTTGCTGGGCGAAGCCGGCTACGTCAGCCATCAGTCGGGCAAATGGTGGGAGGGGAACGCGTGCCGCTGCGGCGGCTTCACGGAAGGCATGACCCACGGCGACACGGCGAAGGGCGGCCGGCACGGCGACGACGGCCTGAAGATCGGCCGCGAGGGCTTGAAGGCCGTCACCGACTTCATCGACCAATCGAAGGCGGCGGCGAAACCGTTCTACGTCTGGTACGCGCCGATCATGCCGCACCAGCCGCACAACCCGCCGGCGCGGTTGCTCGCGAAATACAAGGACAAGCACGAATCCGAGTTCGTGGCGAAGTACTGGGCGATGTGCGAGTGGTTCGACGAGACGGTCGGCGATTTGATGGCGCATCTCGAGAAGCAAGGCTTGGCGGAGAACACGATCGTCGTCTACCTGCACGACAACGGCTGGATCCAGGACCCGAAGGCGGGGCGGTACGGGCCGAAATCGAAGCAATCGCCGTACGACGGCGGC
Organism: uncultured Alcaligenaceae bacterium; assembly: GCA_964453375.1. Classification (GTDB taxonomy): domain Bacteria; phylum Planctomycetota; class Planctomycetia; order Gemmatales; family Gemmataceae; genus Limnoglobus. Next base: position 10,647 of record CAYVRB010000085.1, on the reverse strand, counting down.
GTGCGGACGCCGATCATGGTCCGCTGGCCGGGGAAGGTGAAGCCGGGGCGGAGCGAGGCGCTCGCGAGTTCCGTCGACGTGGCGCCGACGATCCTGGCGGCGTGCGGACGGAAGCCCACGGCGGCGATGCCGGGCGTCAACCTGTTCGACGCGCCGACGGTGGCGAAGCGCGACGCGGTGTTCGGCGAGATCTTCGAGCACAACGCGGTGGACATCGATCGGCCGGGCGCGAATCTGAAATGGCGCTGGGTGGTGCAGGGCCACTGGAAGCTGATTCAGCCGAACGCGGCGCGCCTGCCGATGGCCGAGGTGGAACTGTACGATCTGTCGGTCGATCCTTCCGAGGAGACGAATCTCGCCGAGGCGCAGCCGAAGCGCGTGGAGCAGTTGCGGGCGCGGCTCGACGCGTGGTGGAAACCGACCGCGAAGGATTAGCGGCGCGTGAGCGCGGTGCTGGAGATTCGCCCGCTGCGGCGGATCGCGCGGGGCAGGGGCGTCGGCAGGTCGATTGTCGTGGCCCGCGTCGGCAGCAGGACGCGGACGGAGGTACCCCGTCCGGGCTCGCTCTCGACGCGGATCGCGCCGGCGTGGTCCTGGACGATCCCGAGGACCGCGGCCATGCCCAAGCCCCGTCCGGGGAATTTCGTGGTGAAAAACGGTTCGAAGACGCGCGCCAGCGTGGCCGGGCCCATGCCGCAGCCATTGTCGGCCACTTCCAATTCGACGTAGTCCCCGGGCACCAAAGCGGCCCCGTTCGTCCAGGGGCGCGTCGGGGGGATCGTCTCCACGGTTCGCGTGCCGATGCGCACTTCGATCTTGCCGGGTCGCGAGTGGTTCGCGAACGACTCGGCCGCGTTCGTCACCAGGCTCAGGAACAGTTGGCGGATCTTCGTTTCGTCCACGACGGCCAGCGCGCCGTCGTCCGTGGCCGAATAGCGGATGGTGGCGTGTTTGGGCAGCACCACTTCAACCAGGCGCTCGCTGGATTTCACGATCGTGTCGAGGGAATGCGGCCGCGGGTGCGTGTCGGTCTGGCCGGCGTAGGTGCTGAGTTGGCGCGTCAATTCGGCAGCGCGCTGCGCGCCGCGCAGGACTTCGGCGAGCATCGGGCGCACGTCGGCGTTCTTCGGAAGCATCATCAGCGCGAGGTCGGCATTGCCGATCAGGCCGGTGAGGATGTTGTTGAACTCGTGCGCGATCCCACCCGCGAGCACGCCGATCGCCTCGTATTGCTGCGTTTGGATCGCTTGCGTTTCCAGCGTTTTTCGTTCGGCCTCGGCGCGCTTCTGGTCGGACACGTCCAGGCCGACGACGTGGTACTCGACCACCACGCTGCTGGAGAGATCGACGGCCCGCGCGGTCCAGCGGTACGCGCGGCCCGCCGCGGCGCCCGAATCCTGCCGCGTCTCGAACGCCACGGGACGCTCGGGCGCGTCGAGCGCCCGCAGGCGCGCGAGCGTCGGAGGATCGCGCGTCAGTCCGGTGATTTCAAAGAAATTCGGCGCGTGGCGGAGGCGGCCCAACGCCTCCGTCGACGCGGACCCCGCGGGCAGGTTGAAGGCGCGCCGGAACGTTTCGTTGGCGAAGAGCAGGAGTCCGTCCGTGGAGAAGCGGCCAATGAGCGCGGGGTTGTCGTGAACCAGGGCGCGATAGTTTTCCTTGCCGGTCTGGAGTTGCCGTTCGACGGCGTCGCGTTCGGCGAGCAACCCTGCGATCCCGAGGCAGACGAGCGCCGCCGTGGCCAGGAACGCCCACGCGGCGTAGATGCGGATGGCCGGCTCCAAATAAACGCTCGGCCCGGCCACGCGGTGATTGTTCCAAACGACCCACGCGGCGAAGTAGACGATCTGCAGCGACGCCGGCCAAACGCGGTGAATGCTCGCCGACCGGGCGACCAACAACAAGACGAGGAACGTCGCCGGCAAGGCCCAGCGCCCCACGGGAACGTAGCCGGAATAGAAGACGATGGCCGCGCCGACGAGTACCGCGCTGGATACGCAATACTCCCACAACCGACCATCGCGCCGCATCCGTCGAAAGTCGCCGCGCGAATACGCCAGCAAGCCGGGCGCGACCACGAGCAAGCCGCCGACATCGCCCAGCCACCAGTTCGAAGCGGCGCGCGTGAGCGAATCGGCGCGAAGCCCGTCCTTCGCGTACAGCATCCCGGCGCCCGCGAGTGCGCCGATGCCGGCTGCGATCGCGGCGGCGAGGACGAATTTACGCACGTCCGAGACCGATCGGAATTCGCGGTCGAATCGTTGTCGGCGAAGCACCCGCACGGCCGCGACCGCGCCGAGCGTGACGCCGCTGGACACGAAGGCGGCTCCGAGCGGCCCGCAAAGGTTTGCGTTCGTCGCGAATGCGCCGATCCAGACTCCGGGCCAAAGGCCCAGCCCGGCGCGAAACAGCACCGCGAGGGCCAGCCCCGCCGGCGGCCACAACAGGCAGGCCATCGGCCCGACGGAGGGCACCAAGAGTCCGGCCTGCGCCAGCAGATAGTAGCCCACGGCCAGCGCGGCGACACGCGCCGACCATGCGGTCGCGCTCGTTCGACGGGCGTAGGGTGGGACTGGCGTGGACAATGCCGGACCTGGCTGAACGGTGAAACGGAACCGGAAGACGCGCCGGTTACTCCATCGTATTTCACGATTTCGGATACGGATTCCGTTCCGGTCAAGAACGGTGGAATCCATTCAGGCTCGGCGCGAGATTCATCCACTCGAACGTAAAACCGAATCGCCGGCGGACGGAATCCTCCTCCGATGGCTACAACGAACGGAGTTCACCCTCCGACTTGGAACTTCAACATGGCCCCCCCGACGCTCGCCGAACTGGCGAAAATGTTCGATCATTCGCTGCTGCAACCACAACTCACCGACGCCGACCTGGAACGCGGCATCCTGCTCGCGCGCGAGCTGAACGTCGCGTCGGTCTGCATCAAGCCGTACGGCGTCCGGCTCGCGGCGAAACTACTCGCGGGGTCGACGGTGCAAGCCAGCACTACCATCGGCTTCCCCCACGGGGGCCATCGGCCCGGGATCAAGGTTGCCGAATCCGAACTCGCCCTCGCCGACGGCGCCACCGAACTCGACATGGTCGTAAACGTCGGCAAGGTACTCTCCGGCGAATGGAACTACGTCGCGTACGACATCGCCGGCGTCGTCGAGGTCGCCCACGCCGCCGGGGCGAAGGTGAAGGTGATCTTCGAGAACGCGCTCATCAAGGACGAACACAAGATCGAACTTTGCCGCATCTGCGGCGAGCTTCGCGCCGACTGGGTGAAGACCAGCACCGGTTACGCCGAGAGCGGCGCGACGATTCCGGACCTGAAACTCATGCGGCAGCACAGCCCGTCGTGGGTGCAGGTGAAGGCCGCCGGCGGCGTGCGGACCTACGAAACGCTGATGCAGGTCCGAGAGGTCGGCGTGACGCGCGTCGGCGCCACCGCCACCAAGGCGATCCTGGACGACGCCAAGGCCAAGCTCGGACTCTGACGCATGGACGCCTTCGCCTTCCTCGAGAAGTCGGCCAAGTCGAAGCGGCAGCCGATCTACGCCGTGTCGGGCGACGAGGATTTCCTGCGCCGTCAGGCGCGCGACGCGATCCTGGACCTCGTGCTCGGCGACGCGGAGCGGGACCTCGCGCTCTCGGTCTTCGCGGGCGACAAGCTCGAATTCCCCACGGTGCGCGGTGAACTGGATACGCTGCCGTTCGTCGGGCCGGCGCGCGTCGTCGTCGTGGAGAACGCCGATCCATTCGTGACGAACTGCCGCGAGAGCCTCGAACGCTACGCGGCGAATCCGAGTAAGGTCGGCGTGCTCGTGCTGGAAACGAAGACCTTCCCGGAAACGACGAAGCTCGCGAAGGCGCTGCCGGACGGGGCGAAGATCGCGTGCAAGGCGCCGAAGGCGGACCGGTTGCTGCCGTGGTGCGTCGGTTGGGCGAAGGAACGCCACGGCAAGCGGTTGGAACTGAACGCCGCGGAGTTGTTGCTGGAACTGGTCGGCCCGCAGATGGGCCTTCTGGCGCAGGAGATCGAGAAGCTCGCCGTCGCGGCCGGGGAGAAGGCCGCGATTTCGCCCGAGCTGGTGAACGAGTTGATCGGCCGGAGCCGGGCGGCGAACGTCTTCCACATCCTCAACGCGATCGGCGACGGTCAGCCGGCGCGGGCCTTCAAATTGCTCGCCGAGGTCTTCGAGGAAGGCGAGGAACCGCTGGCGGTGATGGGCGCGCTCACGGCGCAGTTCCGCAAGCTCGCCGCGGTCGGCCGTCTGACGGCGGAGGGGCAATCGCTCGGCGCGGCGTGCGATGCCGCCGGCGTGCCCAAATGGCCGGACGCCCGCATCTCGGCCGAGAAGCAGGTCCGGCACCTCGGCCGCCGCCGGCTCGACAAATTGCTGGATTGGCTCGTCGAAATCAATCTGGGGCTAAAGGGCGGCAATCCCTTGCCGGGCCGCGTCCAGGTCGAACGGTTCGTCGTGCGGCTGGCGCGGCCGCGCGATTGATCAGTCCGCGCCGCGGCGCGCGGCGCGTTCGGTCGCGGACAACCGCCAGAACGCCAGGGCCAGGAAAAAAGCGGAGAATCCAAGTACCGCCGCGAAGCTCGGCAGTTGCGCCGCGAGGTCGCGGCCCTGCCACGTCGCCGCATCCAGCAGCCGCATCGCCCAGGTCGTCGGCAGCGCGAGCGACACGTCCCGCAACCAATCCGGCAGCAGGAACGACGGCAGCCACAACCCGCCAAGCATCGCGAGGCCGAGGATCGCGAGGATGCTGACGCTGCGCGCCGGTGCCTCGCGCCCGCCCAGCGCGGCGACGAGCAGCCCGACCGACGCCGCGAGCGCCGCCACGCCGAGCGCCGCCAGCGCAAACCCGATCGGCGAAGCCCCGAACGACACGCCGAAGACGAAATGCCCGAACGCGAAGGTCGCGACCAGTTGCAGGAGCGCGATCGCGGCCGTGGCGAGCGCCCGACCGAAGAGGACGGCGGCGAACGGCGCCGGCGCGGCGCGCAGGCGCAGCCAAACGCCGCGACGTCGCTCCCGCAACAGGAGCAAGCCGCTCTCCATGCCCCAGAACAGCAGGTATTGGAGCGTCATCCCGCTGAAGCTGTGCGAGTACGAATTGAACTTCGACCGCGGCCCTTCCAACGCCATCACGTCCAACGCGAACGGCGGCTCAGCGAAAATCGCCTGCGCGAGCGGCCCGAGCCGATCCTTCGCGACGCGCTTCGCGACGACTTCCGCCAGCGCGCCTTCGGCCCACTTCGCTTCGAGCGAACAGAGCGGGTGGTGCCGGATTGCGATGCGCGGCTTCGCCGCCTCCCCGAAGTCGGACGGGATCACCGCCGCCACGCCGGGCCGGCGATCGAGCACGCGCCGATCGACGTCTTCGGGTTCGGCGAATTCGAGGACGAGATTCGGATTCGCTTTCAGGTCGTCGAGCAAGGACCGGATCATCGGCGCATCGCCGTCGGCGGCCACCAGCAGGTGGAGCCGCACGTCGCCGCGATCGCGCGTCGGGCGGTCGAAGATGTAGCCGAACGCGGACGCCAGCAGGATCGGCACGAGGAACGCGAGCGCGGCGGCGCGGCGGTCGGACCAGAACAGCCGCCAATCCTTCCCCGCGAGTATGAAGATCGTTGCGAGCATGGCGTCACGCGGCCTTGGCGGTCGGGTCCCACCGGCCCGACACGGACCGATAGCGATCCATCGGGGCGCCCTCGGCGAGCACGAGCGCGAGCGCGCGGCCGAGATCGTCGGCCGTCCACGCCGACAAGCGCACGCGGTGCCCCGTCACTTCGAAGCCGATGTCCGCTTCCAAGCGGCGACGGATGCGACGTTCCAGGAATTTCGGCAGCGGACCGTCCAGGTGCCCGAAGAGGACGCAGCGGCCGGCGGTATGCGAACGCAGCAACTCCGACGGCGGTCCGTCCGCCACGAGCCGGCCGCGATCGAGCGCGACGATCCGGTCGCACGCGGCCTCGGCCTCATCCGCGTGGTGCGTCGTGAACAGCACGGCGTGCCCTTCGTCCCGTAGGCGGTGCAACTCGGCGAAGAGATCGTCGCGGCTGCCCGCGTCCAGCGCGGCGGTCGGTTCGTCCAGCAGCAGCACGGGCGGATCGGGCAGCAGCGCGATGGCGATGCCGAGGCGGCGCTTCAGGCCGCCCGAAAAGGTGCCGGCGCGATCGTGGGAGCGGTCGGTGAGGCGGGACCGCGCGAGCGCCTTCGCGATGCGCGAATCCAGTTCGTAGCCCCGCAGCCCGAAGAGTCGGCCGAAGAATTCCAGATTTTGGATCGCCGTGAACTCTTCATAGACCGCGGAATCCTGCGGCACGAAGCCGACGCGCGCGGCGTAGCGGCGCGGGTTGCGCGCCCGGTCGATCCCTTCGATGGCGGTCGAACCGGCGACGGGGTCGAGGACGCCGGCGGCGATGCCGAGCGTCGTGCTTTTGCCGGAGCCGTTCGGGCCGAGCAGCGCGACAATCTCGCCGCGATGGACGGCCAACGAGAGGCCGTCCACCGCCACGACGGAGCCGTAGGCGGCGCGGATGTCGCGGAGTTGCAGCGCCACGGATCGCGGCATCGATCGCCCTCGGAAGGACGCCGACGATACCGGGAGGCCGAAATCGGGGCAAGCCGAACCGGGTGCGGCGCCTCATACAATTCCGTCATCCACGGAGACCCGTCATGTCGCTCGGTTTCGCCATCGTCGGCTGCGGGATGATCGCCCGGTTCCACGCCCGCGCCCTCGCGGCGATCCCCGGCACGCGCATCGCCGCCTTCGTCTCGCGCACGAAGGCGAACGGCGAAGCGATGCTGGAGGAACTCAACCTCGCGCCGATCCCGATCGTTTCCACGGTCGAGGAAGTCGTGAAGCTGCCCGGCGTCGACGCCGTCGTCATCACGACGCCGAGCGGGGCGCACCTGGAGCCGGCGGTCGTGGCGGCCGCGGCCGGGAAGCACGTCGTCGTGGAGAAGCCGCTCGAAATCACCGAAGAACGCTGCGACCGGATCATCGAAGCCTGCGACAACTTCAAGGTGAAGCTCTGCACGATCTTCCCGTCGCGCTTCGCCGACTCGAGCGCGACGCTCAAGAACGCCGTCGAGGAGAACCGCTTCGGCCGGCTGACCCTCGGCGAGACGACCTGCAAGTGGTGGCGCTCGCAAGCCTACTACGACGATGGCGGCTGGAAGGGCACGCAGGCGCTCGACGGCGGCGGCGCGCTCATGAACCAGGCGATCCACAGCGTCGATCTCCTGCTCTGGATGATGGGCGACGCCGCGAGCGTCGTCGGCTTCACCGCCACGCTCGCCCACGAGCGGATCGAAGTCGAGGACACGGCCGTCGCCGCGATCCGCTTCCAGAACGGCGCCCTCGGCGTCATCCAGGCGACGACGAGCGTGCATCCCGGCTATCCGAAGACGATCGCGATCCACGGCGACAAGGGCAGCGCCGTCATCGAGCAGGAAGACGTGCTGCGCTGGGATTTCTCGCCGGCGATGCCGAGCGACGACGAGGTGAAGTCCCGCTTCGCGGCGAAGGTCGGCGCGAGCGGCGGGGCCGCCGATCCGAAGGCGATCAGCTTCGAGGGCCATCGCCGCCAGCTCGCCGATTTCGTGGAGGCGATCGCGGAGAATCGCGCCCCGGCGGTCGACGGGCGGGAGGGCCGAAAAGCCGTGGCGCTGATACGGGCGATCTACGAAAGCAACAGAACGGGTCGCGTGGTGGAACTGCGATGACGATCGTCAAGGCCATCCTGACGGTACTCGCCTGCATGCTCATCGGTGCCGTGATCGGCGGCGCCGCCGGCTTCGTGATCGGCGCGTACACGCCGCAGGCGCTTGCGATGCAGTTCCGGCTGGGCAACAATTTCGACCCCGTCCAGATCGGCGTTGGGCTGGGCATCCCGCAGGGGCTGATGCTCGGCGCGGCCGTGGGCGTCGCGCTCGTCGGCATCCTCTCATGGCGGGAAGTTCGGATCAAGAAACGCGAGAACCCGTACCTCTGAACCCCATCACTTCGCCTTCACGTCGTACGCGAAGAGCAATTCCTGATCGCGCAGGTACAACCGGCCGTTCGCGACGACGGGCGGCGCCCAGACCTTTCCCTGCGGCTGGCGGAGCTTGCTCGCCTTCGGCGGCTTCAACCGGCCGAGTTCCTTCCACGCCTTCGGGTCGGCTTCGACCAATGCGGTCGTGCCGTCGGACTCCGCGTAGCAGTAGAGCCGGCCGTCGGCGAAGGTGACGGACCCGGTTCCGAACCGGCGCTCGGTCCAGAGCACGGCGCCGGTGGCGAAGTCCTGGCAGGTCCACTGCGGTCCGCAGCCGTAGAGCTTGCCGTCGACGAGCACGAGGTTGCCGTGGTGGTTGGCCGGGGACTTCAGCGAGTACTCGACGGACACTTTCCAGTCCGCGCCGTCCTTCGCGACGGAGACGAGTTCGCAGCCGCCGTTCCCGGCGGCGACGGTGACGTGGATTTTGTTCCCGCTCACGATCGGCGAATTGATGACCTCGGTGCCGTAGGGGGCCTTGCGGCGGTGGCTCCAGAGGAGCTTGCCGTCGGCCGCGGCGACGCCGGCGAGGCCGGGGTTCGTGAGGACGACGTACTGCTTCACGCCGCCGAGGGTCGCGGGCATCGGCGAGGTGTACGCGGCCTGATCCTTCAGCTCGGCGCTGCGCCAGACCGGCTTTCCGGTGGCGAGGTCGAGCGCGGCGAGCGTCCCCTTCGGCCCGCCGCAGGCGACGATCGCGCGGTCGCCGTCGACGAGCGGCGCGGCGGTGAAGCCCCAGCCGAGGTTGCGCGGGCCGCCGCCGATCGGGTTCACCTGGCCGTCGAGGTCCTTGGGCAGGTTCACGCGCCAGAGTTCCTGGCCGGCGGTCGAGGCGCAGAGGAGGTCGCCGTTGCCGCCGAGGGCGAGAACGCGGTCGCCGGCGACGGTGGGCGCGGCGCTCGGGCCGGCGCTCCAACTGTTTCCCTTCCAGCGGAAGGTCGGGCCGATCTTCGCGGTCCACGCTTCCCGACCGGTCTTCGCATCGATGGCGATGAGGAGTTCGTCGTCGTCGCGTCCGCCGGTGACGTAGACGCGGTCGCCGACGATGGAGGGGGGCGAGTAGCCGACGCCGGCGGCCTTGAAGGTCCACGCGAGCATTGGGCCGCCCTTGGGCCATTCCTTCAGGAGGCCGGTCTCCTTCGAGACGTCGTCGCGGTTCGGCCCGCGGTACTGCGGCCAGTCGGCGGCGAGTGAAGCGAGTACGAGACCAATGATGGCGAAGCGGAATACCATGATGGGCTTCTTCGACAGAGAACGGTGGGCTTGCCCACCGAGCGGGGCGAGTTTTTGCGAGACCGGCGGCGAGATCGAGGTCGAATTATCATTTAGTCTCTATGGATCAGGTCGAGAGTACGTGTCTTTCGGTGGCCGGAGCCGCGACCCAGCCAGATTACGAAGCCAGTCACCGGCAAGCCACAGACAACCGATACGACCGTATCGAGAGCGAATGCGATCGGTCGAAAGTAAGTAATGAACGGCCCGCACTCGTCACCGCCGACATCGCCTTGGTCCAGCCCGTAGATAAACGGCCACCCACGATAGACATCTCCATGGATGTCGTGGAATGGGGCGGGATACCAATACAGCCAGAACGGCAAAGTTATCAGGATTTGCACTAGCCCGGCCAGCGCCCAAACCCTTCTCGGGACGATTCTCCATAGACGCAGCAAAATCGGTCGACTGGCTGGTGGATTATCAGTGCCTACCGATTCCGAGGCTGGCGGAAACACGAACATCCGGCGAGCCTCCACAGTCCGAGCGCTTACTCGCGAGCGAATTCGCAAACCGAACTGTTCGAAGTCCACGCGGTTTCTCGAAGACTCGAAACCGCTCGGCGGGCAAGCCCGCCGCTATTTGTCGGAGGACTTCTCCGCCTTCGACACCTCGTCCGCGTATTCCTTCGCAACCTCGACGCTGCCCTCCAGCACCTTCAACTTCATTTCGGGGCGGAGCGTTTTGGGATCGAAGCAGTTCTTGGCGTCGCAGACGTTCAACTTGAACGATTCCATCGTCACGGTCGCATCGCCGGGTTTGGCCTTCGGCGAGACGACGGCCTTGCGCTCGAACGCGACCGACCCCTTGTAGGTGCGGAGTTCCAGGATGCCGAGCGCGAGTTCCTCCCGGACGAGGAATCCTTTCGGATCGGCGACCTCGCCGACGAAGACGAGCGTGCCGGGCTTCGGGAAGGCGATCTTGTTGACGAACGACTTCGCGTTCTCGTCGGGCTGCTTGGTGGGGTAGGTGAAATAGCCGTCGTTCAGGTCGATGGTCAATTTCATCGTGACGGTTTGGCCGGGCTTGGCCTCGGCCGGTTCGACCGTCGCGGCGACGCCCTTGACGGCCTTCGCGTACCACGCGTCCTTCTCGGCAGCGGACGCGAACGGAAGGGCGACGAGGACGACAATCGTGGCGATGGCGAACTTCATGGATCGGTCCCTCGATGGTGAAAGGTTCAAGTCCGTTCGATAGAGGTTCGACGCGCTCGGCTCCGAAGACTCCGCCTCGCCGCTAAACACTCGGTTCGACGCGCTCGGCTCCGAAGACTCCGCCTCGCCGCGAAACGGTCCGCGTAACGGTCACTTCTTTGGTGGCGC
>CAYVRB010000084.1:0-20596 GCA_964453375.1 uncultured Alcaligenaceae bacterium | reverse complement strand
GTGAAACTGCCGAGCGCCTGGCCGGTCGCGCGGTGGCGGTTCGGGAAGATCTCCGAGATGAAGACCCAGATCACCGCCCCCTGCCCGACGGCGTGGGCGGCGATGAACGCGAAGATGCAATAGGGGACGATGGCGAACGACCCGGTGAAGAACGCCGCGGCGCAGAGGCCGAGCGAGACGATGTAGCCGACGGAACCGATGTAGAGCAGCGTGCGGCGGCCGAGGCGGTCGATCAGCCAGAGGCCGACGAAGGTGAAGACGAGGTTCGCGGCGCCGATGCCGACGGATTGCAGGAGCGCCGCCTGCGGGCCGAGGCCGGTGAGTTCGAAGATGCGCGGGGCGTAGTAGAGGATGGCATTGATGCCCGAGAGCTGGTTGAAGACTGCGATCAGGAAGGCGAGGAGGATCGGGGCGCGGAGCCGGCGCGTCCAGAATCCGCCGGCGGCGGCCGCGTCGGCGTGCGCGGCGGCTTCGATCTCGGCGACGAGCGCGTCCAGCTCCGCGGGGGCGGCGGCGGGGTTGACGCGCGCGAGCACGCGGCGGCCGTCGTCCCGCCGGCCGCGCGCCAGCAGCCAGCGGGGGCTTTCCGGCAGGCCGAGGCACAGCACGGTGTAGGCGAGCGCCGGCACCGCCTCCACGCCGAGCATCCAGCGCCAGGCGTCGGGGCCGACGTCGGCCAGCAGCGCGTTCGACAGGAACGCCGCCAGGATGCCGAAGACGATGTTGAACTGGAAGAGGCCGGTGAGCAGCCCGCGGTGCTTCGGCGGCGCGATCTCGGAGATGAACAGCGGCGCGGCGACCGTCGAGAATCCGATCCCCACGCCGCCGATGAACCGGGCGATCATGAGCTGGTACACGTCCGCGGCGAGGCCGCTCCAGACCGCCGAGACGAAGTACAGCACGCCAATGACGAGCAGCGTGCGCCGGCGGCCCCAGCGGTCGGTCGGCCAGCCGCCGAGCAGCGAACCGAGCACCGTGCCCCAGAGCGCCGATCCCATCGTCAGCCCGTGCAGCGTATCGCTGAGGCCCCAGAGCGCCTGGATCGTCTGCTCCGCGCCGGAGATCACGACGGTGTCGAACCCGAAGAGAAATCCGGCGAGCGCCGACGTGAGGGCGTATGCGATCAGGCGGGAGGGCATGGGGTTCTCGCGGCGAACGGCACGGCGTCAGCGGGCCGGTATGGAACCACCGGCACGCTGACGCCGTGCCGTTCGCCGGTCACTTCTTCCAGATCGAACGCATCGGATAGGCGACATAGGACACGCACTCCGACATTCCGCCGACACTGCGCGAAGTGATGGACTTGATCGGCTTTCCCGCGTCTTTCCGTGGCACGGTCTTGTACACGGCTCCGTGGTTGCCGACGATCTCGTACATCGAGGTGTCGACGATGATCCTCACCGAGTATTTCCCGTCCACCAGCGGCAGCGGCATCCCGTCCAAGGTCTGCTTCGCGAAATCGTAGACGACGACGTTCTCGCCGAATTGGTAATGGTCTTCCTTCGCGTCGAGTCGTCGGGATTCCGCGACGATGTCGTATCCGGCGGGGGTGCCGGTCAGCTTGGGAAGCGCATCATGGTATTTATCATCTCTCCGACCCATCGCCGAGCCGGGTTGCCCGCGCAGCGTCTCCAACTCCTTGATCGGGTTCGCGAACATCCGCACGCCCGCCTTCGTCGTCTTCAACGTCAGCTCGATCGGCAGCGTGAACGCCTGGTTGAACGGCATGTTCGGCATCTCGATCCGCGCCCAACCGATCTGGATGACGCGACCGCCCGGCACGCGATTGAAGCACTGCGAAGCGTAGAACGCGCCGTGGTGAACCTGGTGCTTGCCCTCGTGGTCCGGCGTGAACGTCTTGCCGTCGAAGCGGCCGACCGCGTACTTCGCGTCGGCGGCGAAGAGCACCCACTTCGTCTTGTTCGCATCGCCGTCCACGGGCAACTCGAACAACTCCGGGCACTCGAAGTAGCCCGCGATCTCGCCCGTCTTCTCCCACGTTTTCAGGTTCTTGCTGGAATAAAACTCGACGCAGTCCTTCCCGGAAATCTTCGTGTACACCGCGATGACCCAGTGCTTGCCCGGCTCGTACCAGATCAACTTCGGGTCGCGGCCCTCGTCCTTGCGCTTCGGGATCACCGGGTTGCCGTCGATCATTTTCCAGGTGCGCCCCTTGTCGGCGCTGACCGCGAGGACCTCGCCGGCGCCGGTGTCGGTGAACGCCGCCACCATCGCGTTCTTCCCCCAGCCGCCGGTGTTGGCGGTGTCCACGTGGGCGCTGCCGCTGAAGCAGTGCTCCTTCGCCATCGTGCGCGGGTACAGCGCGTAGGGCAGTTCCTCCCAGTGGACGAGGTCCTTGCTGACGGCGTGGCCCCAGTACATGTTCGCCCACTTCGGACCGAACGGGTTCGATTGCCAGAACAGGTGGTACTCGCCGTCGTAGTACACCATGCCGTTCGGGTCGTTGTTCCAGCCCTTGAGCTGGCTGAAGCGCAGTTGTGGGCGAAGCGCTTCCTGGTACAGGAGCTGCGAATACCGCGGCGTCGCGTCGTCCGAGCCGACGATCGCGTCGAGCGCACGGCTGTCTTCGGGAATCTTCGCCGCGATCGTCGCCGTCTTGCCGGCGTGCGCCGACAGGTCCAGGTGCGCCAGCCAGTCGGCCTTCCCGTTCGCCAGGTTGATGTCGAAGTTGTGGATCACCATCCCGTCGATCGCGATGGTCATGCGCACCGGCTTGGCGGCGTTGGCGATCGGAAAGAGCAGGTGCTTCTTTTCGATCGTCACCGCGCGCGTGCGCGCGACGAGCGGCACCACCTTCGCCTCGACGCCGCTCGGCTTCGCCCCCTGCGTGATCTGATCGACGTTGATGTGCCCCCAGCCGCCGGTCGCCGCGTCCACGATCTGGAGCGTCACCGTCTTGCCCTGGAATTCCCGGACGTTCCAGTGCGCGGCTTTCAACTCCTCCGAGCCGCCGGGGTCGGTGTTCGGCCCCGTCGCGGTGCGCACGACCTTGCCGTCGAGCAACAGGTTCAGGCAGGTCTGGCCGGCGTGTCCGCCGCCGCCGATCAGGAAGTTCAGGTAGTCGCGTTCGATTTTGAATTTCGGCGAAGTGAGGGTGCCGGTGCTGCCGTCGCCGCCGGCGAAGCTGTTGACCAGCCCTTTTCCCTGGAAGCCGCGGACGGCCATCTGGTTGGGCAACGTGCCGCGCGCGGGGCGGGAGCCGAAGGCTTTTCCTTCGACGGTCCACGCGCCGTAGTCGTCGCCTTCGAAGTCGGCGACGACGAGGTCCGGTTCGGCGGCGGCGAGCGGCCCGGCGACCACGAGCAGGACGAGCCACGGGAACGCGCGCATGCGAGACCCTCGGGAGGGGAGGTGATGGCAGTCTATGAAAAGGGAACGATCGCCTCGCGGGATGGCGGGAATCGTCGAGCGGCCCGGGTTCGCGGGATCGGGATCAACGCAAAAGGAGAAACGAAAAACCCAAAACGGTCCCGTCGGGTCGCGCCGCCGCGGAGTTGACATTTGTCCATCATAGCTTAGCCTTCGCGCGTTCCGTTCCGGAGCGCCGCCATGCCCGACCGCGCCCGCAAACCACCGCCGCAGTTCGACCGCGCCGCCGAGCACCGCGCCCGCGGCCTCTCGTGGGACGCCGCCGCCCGCGAACTCGGCCGCAACGAGAAGACCCTGCGCGAGTGGGCGAGGAAGTTCCCGCGCGAGTGGGCCGCCGCCCTGCGGAAATGCGAGGCCGCCGTCGCCCGCGAAGCGACCGCCGAATCGGTGCACGCCCTGCGCACGCAGCTCCGCAGCGAGGACGAGAAGGTCGGCCGCGCCGCGGCCGCCTCGCTCATCCAGTACGCGCTGACGAAAACCCGCAAGTCCGCGTCCCGCAAGGGCCGGCGCGCCGCGGCGCTCGCGCCCGACGTCGCCGCCCTGGCCGAATTCGTCGGGGGATTGACCGATGCCGAAGCCGAAACGCTCCTGCGGGAACTCCGCGAACCAGCGCCGGCGGCTGGAACTGGCCCTGACGCTGCGCCTCCGCCGCCCTCGCTGGCGGAGCGATCCGAATGAGTTCGTCGAATTCTGCCTCGCCGAACCGGGCCGGCCGTTCCTCCAGGCGAAACTCCACCGCGACTTGCAGGACTTCCTCGGCGCGCACCGCAAGGCGCTCGTCGAACTGCCGCGGGACCACGGCAAGAGCACGCAGATTTGCGGCCGCATCCTTTGGGAACTCGGCCACGCGCCCGGCCTGCGCGTGAAGCTCGTCTGCTCCACCGACGCGCTGGCGCAGGAGCGCACCCGCTTCCTGCGCGACACGATCGCGGAGAATGTGCGCGTCCGCCTCGTCTTCCCCGCGCTGCGGCCGGCGAAGCCGTGGGCGGCGGAGGGGTTCACGATCCAGCGGCCGGGGCGCGGCATCGGGCCGAGCGTCGCCGCCTTCGGCGTCGGCTGTTCCTCCACCGGCACCCGCGCCGACCTCCTCGTCTGCGACGACATCGTCGACGTCGCCGCGATCCACAGCCAGGCCGAGCGCGACCGCGTCAGCGCCGCCTTCCACGACAACCTGCTCAACCTCCTCGAACCCGACGGCCGCTTCTGGGGCCTCTTCACCCCGTGGCACGCGGACGACTGCAACGCGCGGCTGAAGCGGACCGGCGCATACGCGCACTTCCGCCGCGCCGTCGGCCCCGACCTCGAACCGGTCTGGCCCGAGAAATGGCCGACGGAAACCCTCGCCGAACGCAAGCGCGAGATCGGCGAGGCGGCGTTCGCCCGCGGCTATCGCCTCACGCCGATCGCCGAGACGGAGCTGCTCATCCGCCCCGAATGGGTGCGCGTCGGGACGGTGCCGGAGGCGTGCGAGTTCGTCGTGCTCTCGGTGGACCCGGCGACGAGCGTGCGGGCGAGCGCGGACCGCTCGGCGTTCGTAGTGCTCGGCCGCGCCGGGGCGGAAGTGCATTGCCTGCACGCGGTCGCACGGCGGATCGCCGCGCCCGAACTGGTGGCGCAGGTGGACGACCTGGACCGCGCGTGGCGGCCGCAGGTGATCCTCTTCGAGTCGAACGGGGCGTTCGCGGCGCTCAAGGACCTGCTGGTGCGGCACGCGCGCTTCGGGCCGAAGATCAAGGGCGTCGTGCAATCGCGCCGCAAGGGGGACCGGATCGCGGCGTTCGCGGTGGCGGTCGAGAACGGTTCGTTCCGCCTCGCCGAGGGCCAAGGGGAACTGTTCGACGAGATGACGACCTTCCCGTTCGGAGAGCGGGACGATCTGGTGGACGCGGCCGCGACGGGCACGGCGTACCTGCTGGCCGGCGCGGCGGAGCCGCGCATCTGGGTGTGAGCGTTTTGCGTTTTGGGTTGGTCGTTTTGCGTTGATCGAGGCGATCGAGAGCGAGGTCGAACCGGGAACTTCGTCAGACGAAGAGTTCGGCGACCTTGCAGGTGAATCCCGGCAGCACGCTTTCGCCGGAGAGTTCGCCGTCCAGACCGAGCGCGGTGGCGGTGCCATCGGGCCGGCGGATCAGGACGGTCTTCGAGCCGGGGCTGACGATCCAGACGAGTTTCACGCCGGCCTTCCGGTAGTCCTCGATTTTCTCTTCGACGTACTCGTAGAGGTCGTTCGGGGACACGACTTCGACGGCGAGATCCGGGGGAATGGTGAAATCGCCCTGCGGGGCGAGGCCATCCGCCATCCGATCGAGGGCGACGAAGGAGACGTCGGGCTTCCGCAGTCGTTTGGATTCCTCGGGAAAGCAACGATACCCGGCGTCGGAGCCGAAGACGCGGCCGAGGTTGTTGCGCCGGACGAATGGCCGGAGATACGAGATGATGGTCGCGGCGATTTCTCCCGAAGCGGCACCCATTGGTTTCTCCACCAATTGACCGTGGACGAATTCAAAGTGCTTCGGCACGAAGTCGTCGAGCTGCGCCGTCGGGGAATCGAGTACGCCCTGTTCGAATCGCAAGACCATCGGAAAGCCCTCGCAACCCTCGTGAGTATAACCGCTCGCGTTCGGTCCACCAAGGAGAACCCATGCCCGCGCCCATCACGATCCGCTATCCGTTCCGGGCCGTGCGGCGGAGTTTGGCCGTCGGCGAAGTGGCCGATCTGTTCGGCCTCGACGGTGCCGAGGGCGAGCACGTCGTCGCGGAGAATCTGGAGCTGGACGCGGCGCCGACGGACCTCGTGCTGTTCACGGGGCCGTCGGGGTCGGGGAAGTCGAGCGTGATGCGGGAAGTCGCGCGACGGCTCGGGGCCATCGATGCGGGAAGCCTCGAATTGCCGGCGGTGCCGCTGGTCGAAGCGCTGCCGGGCACGGTGGCGGAGCGCCTGGCGACGCTCGCGGGCTGCGGCCTGTCGGAAGCGCGGCTGCTCCTGCGCACGCCGGCGGAGCTGAGCGACGGGCAGCGCTACCGCTTCCGCATGGCCTACGCGCTCGCGACGGCGACGGCGCCGATCGTGCTGGACGAATTCACCGCCGCGCTCGACCGGACGCTCGCGAAGGTCGTCGCGTTCAACCTGCGGAAGCTCGCCACGCGCTCCGGCGTCGGCGTCCTCTGCGCCACGACGCACGAGGACATCGCGGACGACCTGAACCCCGACATCCACGTGCGCTGCCGAGGCGACGGGGAAATCGAGGTCGAACGCCGAACGGTAAAAAAAAAGCGATCACCTTCGAGCGCGAGCTTTGGCTCTCGGACGGCGCCCGATCCGACTGGCCGCACTTCGCTCGGTGGCATTACCGCAGCCACGCCCTCGCGTTCGTCCGGCGCGTGATCCTGCTCTGGCACGGCCGCGAACCGATCGGCATCTGCGTCTTCGCGTCCCCGGCCGCGTCCCTGACGCTGCGCAGCCAGCATTTCGGCCTGGCGAATCCGCGGTCCGGCGTGGCGCTCGCCGCGCTCAATGCCCACCTCTGGCTGCTCTCGCGCGTGGTCCTGCATCCGACCTACCGCGGCGCCGGCGTCGCGGCCGCGTTCGTCCGCCGCGCCTGCGAACTCTGCGACGTCGACTGGATCGAGACGTTGAGCGCCATGGCGCGGGCGAATCCGTTCTTCGAGCGCGCCGGCTTCGTTCGCGTGGGCACCATCCGGCACGCGCCCGGCGGCGGATCCCGCGGCGCCTACAGCCGCGCGTCGGCGCGTTCGACCGCGCACCGGCACGCCGAGCCGGCGTATTTCGTGTTCGACAACCGACGGCGGCTTGCATCTGAATAAATGTATCGTATCTTCGGCCAACCCCGATTTCCGGAGTGGCCGCCATGCTGCCGATCCTCTTCCTCCCGCTCGCGCTCGCCCAACCGGCGGCGCCCACGATCGCGCTGCCGAACGAGGCGAAGGGCCAGCCCGGCCGGATCGTGCGGCTGACGGCCGAGACCGCCGGCAAACACGTCCGCTGGCGGCTCGTCTCCGACGACGCCGACCTCGTGCCCTTCCCGGACGGCAAGGTCGCGCTCTTCACCGCCCCGAAGGCCGGGCGCTACACGGTGCTCGCGTGGACCGCCGTCGGCGACGTGCCGAGCGACGCGGCCCAGTGCGTCGTGGTCGTCGGCGAGCCGGTAGTCCCCGCGCCCGCCGATCCTTTCACCCGCGATCTGAAGAAACTCTTCCAGGACGACGCCTCGACCGACAAGGCCAAGCACGTCGCCCAGCTCGCCGCGCTCTATCGGGAAGCGATCGCCTACGCCGAGAAGGCGGACGTGACGACGGCCGGCGACCTCGCGGCGCGCATCCGCGCCGCGGCGTCGACGCTGATCCCGGCCGAATCGCTGGTTGGCCTCCGCAAGCGGATCGCGGAGGAGATCGCGAAGGAGCTGCCGCTGGACGGGGACAAGCCGCTCGACGCCCCGACGCGGGCGAAGGCGGCGAAGCTGTTCGAGCGCCTCGCGGCCCGTTTGGAGGACCTGAAATGAAAGCTCGTCTCGCCTTGGGATGCGTGATCGTTTCGCTCGCCGTGATCGCGGTCTTACCCTCGCGGCCGGCGCCGAACGCGTTCGGCTGGGTGCCGGACGCGGAGCAAGCGCGCATCATCGCATCCAGCCTGCCGGAACCGGAGTTCGCGGCGACGCCGGCGTACCGCGACGTCTACGCCGGGCCGGACGACGTCTTCCTGTGGGACGCGTCCCGCAAGGTCCTCGGTCGGTTGATTCCGCCACGCGACCAGGGGAACGTCGGCTCGTGCGTCGCGTTCGCCACCGCCTCGGCCATCGAGCACCTGCTCTGCGTCCAGGCGGCGAACGGCGCGCACGAAGAGTACCGCGACCTCGCGCAGGAGATCATCTACGGCGGCTCGCGCGTCGAGATCGGCGGCAACCGGATTCGCGGCGACGGCAGCGTCGGGGCGTGGGCGGCGAAGTTCGTGGTGGACTACGGCGTGCTGCCGCGGGGCCTGTTCGGCCGGTTCGACCTGCGCGCCTACGACGTGCCGCGCTGCCGGGAGTACGGGCGCACCGGCGTGCCGGACGAACTGGAACCGGAGACGCGGAAGCATCCGGTGAAAGCCGTGTCGAACGTGAGGGCGTGGGACGAGGCGCGGGCGGCGATCCGCAACGGATACCCGGTGATCGTGTGCAGCAACCAGGGCTTCCGCCCCACGCGCGACGCCGACGGCTTCTGCGCCCCCGGCGGCACCTGGTACCACTGCATGGCCCTCGTCGGCGTCCGCGGCGGCGACCGGCCCGGCGGCTTCCTGCTGAACTCGTGGGGCGAACGCTTCCACACCGGGCCGACCGGCCTCGGCGATCCGTCGCCCGGCGGCTTCTGGGCCGACGCCCGCGTGCTGGACCGGATGCTGCGGCAGGGCGATAGCTGGGCGTTCAGCGGCGTGAAGGGCTTCCCGTCGCGAAAGCTCGACTGGTACGCCGCCTTGCCAGAGAGCGGTGGGCTTGCCCACCGGGCGGGGCGAGTCTTCGAGACCCGCCGCGAGGGCGTCCGTTGGTGAGCGAACCGCGAGTCTGCAAGGGATAACGATCGTCCAAGGTCCGCGGATTCTCGCGGACTCGAATCCGCTCGGCGGGCAAGCCCGCCGCTATCTGGAGGTTCCCATGCGTTCCCTTTCCATTTTGATGGTGCTGTCGGGTTCGCTCCTCGCGGGCGAGCCGGAGGACCGGCTGCGGGCGAATGCGGCGCTGGCGTTGGCGTTCGCGCCGCCGAGCTACGCGGAGCAATACGCGAAGGCACTCCGGGAGAAGAAGCCGCTCGTGGTGTTCGTCGGCCAGCCGACGCGGCACGTCGGGAATTGCGTCTGCGTGTCGTGCGACTCCTTCCCGGACGCGAAGGCCGCCGGCGTCGTGATCGGCCTGCCGGACGGAACCGGCCTCCGCCGCGTGGACCTCCCCGGCGAACCGACCGCCGACGCGATCCGCTCGGCGCTCGTGGGCTTGAAGCCCGACCGTGGCGCGACGTTGCCGGCGCGATGAACGCGTCGGTATTGATCGGTCGCGCCGGCGCCGTCGCGAAATCTTCGCCTCGCGAACCAATTCGATCCGTCAGACTCAAGCCTTAGATCGTCTATGATGATTGTTGACCACGGTGCCGGTCGCGCCGGCCGGGATTGACGCCCCCAAGTTCCGCGTTAGCATTGCAAGCAGTCCCTTGCGAAAAAAGAGCGGAGCCTGGGCCATGAATCCCGCCGCCGACGCGATCGCCTCCGCAACCCAAAACCTGTTGAACTACCTGAACGAAGGCGACGGGAACGTGACGAGCCAAGATCGGTGGACCCTGGAGGACGACATCCTCGTGAGCCTCGCCACGATTCAGAGCGCCGTCAAGAGCTTTCGCCTGTGGCAAGCGCGCGTGATCGCCGGCGTCGAATCCTTCGCCGCGGAAACCAAACGCGCCCACCACGCTCGCTTCCGCCAGCTCCTGGAACTCATTCAGGTACTTCAGGTCAAGGTCGATCAAGTCGAAACGGTTTTCCGTTCTCGGCGTCCAGGGAACTACACAGTCTCGTGCGCGCACGATCTCTGGGTGGCGCAATTGGAAGTGAGCTCGATCCTCCGCGAGAACTGGTCGCCGGTCGCCCCGATCTCCCGATCGTTCCAGGACGTGGAACTCGACGGCGAGAACGCGGACTTCCTCGAACGGCTGACGGCGGGAACGCCCTGATCCGTTTCCGATTTGAACGCGGCCCTCCGTTCGCTTCGATTCTCCGGTGATTCCGGCGTCGCGGATCGGAGGGTTTTGCATGGAACGGCTGCCGTTCGACGAATCGTGGCTCCGCGACGAACGGATCGTTCGCTTCGAGTGCGGCGCCGAGGAATGGTCGCGGTACGTGGCCGATTGGATTCGGGCACCGGTCGAACGAGAATTCGATTCCGCCCTCTTCGCCTTGCAACGCGGGACGTCGGTCTGGATCTACCGGTTGGGACACGCACGAGATGGTCGGATTCGCCTCGTTGGGCGTTTCGCGATGGAACAAGAAACCCATCCAGCTCATCCCGGCCTTCGCGGTCGCGACGGCGTTCCAAGGGCAGCCGAAAGACGTGGATTCCCGGAACCGCTATGCGTCGCGCATCTTTCGCGACGTGCTCCGGGAAGCCTACCTGCGGTCCGAAGGCGACAATCCCAAATCCAAAACAATCGGCCTGTTCGTGCACCCGAACAACGAACGCGGTCGCATCTTCTACGAACGGCACAAACTCCAGGCGTTCCCGCGCGAGGTCGACAATGGCCTTCAAATGGCCCGGCTGCTGACACCGGACGATGGGGCCGTTCCGCCGATTCCCACGGTCGAACGCAACGCGGAACCGACGGGGCTTAGCTAATGACCCCATACAATTCCACCGGCGGTTCTTCACTCCGCACTCCGCACTGGGTTTCCCCATGTCCATCGCCACGCGGCCCCTCGGCAAGACCGGCGTGAACGTCTCGATGCTCTGCATCGGCGGCTGGCACATCGGCCAGCCCGCCATCACCGACGACGCGTCGATCCGCCTGCTGCATACGGCGATGGACGACGGCATCACGTTCTTCGACAACGCCTGGGACTACCACTGGGGCCGCAGCGAGGAGCTGATGGGGAAGGCGCTCGCCGAGGGGGGCCGGCGGCAGAAGGTCTTCCTGATGACGAAGAACTGCGGCCGCGACGCGGACACCAGCCGGCAGCACCTCGAAGACAGCCTGCGCCGCCTGAAGACCGATTGCATCGACCTCTGGCAGTTCCACGAGATCAACTACGACAACGACCCGGACTGGATCGTCGAGCGCGGCGCGCTGGCGTTCGCGCTCCAAGCGCAGAAGGAAGGGAAGATCCGCTTCATCGGCTACACGGGGCACAAGTCGCCGCACATCCTGGCGAAGATGCTGCCGCTGTACGACTGGGACACCTGCGAGCTGCCGATCAACGTGTGCGACCACTTCTATCGGAGCTTCGGCAAGGAGTTGCTGCCGGAGCTGAACCGGCGGAAGATCGGGCCGATCGGCATCAAGAGCCTCGGCGGCGGGAACCTGGAGTTGGGCGGCGTGTTCGTGAAGAACAACGTCTGCACGCCGCGGGAGGCGATCCGGTACGCTCTGTCGCAGCCGATCAGTTCGCTGGTCGTCGGCATCGATTCGATGGAGGTGCTGAAGCAGGACGTGGAGATCGCGAGCACTTTCACGCCGCTGGAGGGGGCGGAGCTGGAGGCGCTGCTGGCGAAGGTGAAACCGGTCGCGGGCGACGGGCGCTACGAGTACTTCAAGAGCATGCAGACCTACGACGGCCCGTACCACCGGGAGCAGCACGGCTTCGCGGCGTGAGGATTGCGCGAATGCGTTGGTGTTTTGACCGTTCGCGCGGTATCCTAGCCCGATACGGAATCGGGTGTTTTCCATGAATGGACGCCGGCCGGAGCACGCGCCGCCCGACGGGGACTTTCAAACGCAGGTGCAGCAGGACGCGCCGGCGCCCGCCACGACGGACCTCTCGGCCGATCCGACCACGCAAAGCCCCGCGCTGCCGGCGATGCCCGGCGGCGTGCCGGGCTTCCCCTTCCTCTCGCCCCCGCAGGCCTCGGACGAACTCGGCCGCTTCGGCGATTTCCGCGTCTTCGCGAAGCTCGGCGAAGGGGGCATGGGCTACGTCTTCCGCGCCGAGGAGCAGGTGCTCAAGCGCGTCGTGGCGCTCAAGGTGATGCGGTTGGAGATCGCGCAGAAGCCGCTGGCGGCGGAGCGCTTCGTGCGCGAGGCGCGCGCCGCGGCCGGGCTTAAGAGCGACCACATCATCACCATCTACCAGGTCGGCCAGGTGAACGGCGTGCCGTACCTCGCCTCGGAATTCCTCGAAGGCTCGAACCTCGACGACTGGATGAAGCGCCAGGGCCGCGCCATCCCGCTCGCGCAAGTGATGCGGATCGCGCGGGACACGCTCCGCGGCCTCGCGAGCGCCCACGACAAGGGCCTCATCCACCGCGACATCAAGCCGGCGAACCTCTGGCTCGAAAAGGGGATCCACCGGATCAAGCTGCTGGACTTCGGCCTGACGCGCAGCGCCGACGGCGACTCGCGCCTGACCGCCGACGGCGCGGTCGTCGGCACGCCGGCGTTCATGTCCCCCGAACAGGCCGTCGGCAAGGAGGTCGACGTCCGTTCGGACCTCTTCAGCGTCGGCACGGTGTTCTACACGCTTCTGGTCGGCAAGAACCCGTTCGCCCGCGGCGAAGTGCTCGAGACGCTGCGCGCCGTCTGCTTCGACGCGCCGCCGTCGATCGCCGAGGCGCGGCCGGACGTGCCGCCGGAGTTGGCGGCCTTCCTCGACCGGTTGCTGGCGAAGGAACCGGAGCGACGCCCCGCGAACGCGAAGCGGGCGTTGGGCGAGTTGGCGATGGTCGAGAAGGCGCGGCAGTCGCTGACGAAGCCGGCGTCGTTCACGGGCGTGATGCCGGCGCTCGAGATGGTGGCGCCCGCCGCCAAGCCGGCGCCCGCGGCGCCCCAGGCGTGGCAGGAACTGACGAACACCGACGGCATCGTGGTGAAACCGAAGGCGCCCCCTTCCAAAACGCAGAGCTATCGCAACCTCCCCACCGACGCGGAGCCGGCGAAACCGCGCGGCAACGCGATGATGATCGCGGCCGGCCTGGCCATGATCGCCGTCGCCGCCGTCGTCTTCGTCTTGCTCTTCAAGAAGTGACCGCCGCGCGAAGCCCCGGGGGAGACCGACCGATGGCCGATCGCAAACCCGATGCCTCCGCGCCGCAGCCGCCCGACGCCACCCGCGAACAAACCTCGCCGCCGCAGACGCAGGACTTCTCCATCGACCGCACGAATCCGTCGTTCGGCTCCGTGCCGACCGGCGGCGTGCCCGGCTTCCCCTTCCTCACCGCCCCGCAGGCGCCCGACGAGATCGGCCGCCTCGGCGATTACCGCATCCTCGGCAAGCTCGGCGAGGGCGGCATGGGCTTCGTCTTCCGCGCCGAGGAGACCGCGCTGCGCCGGCCGGTCGCCCTCAAGGTGATGCGCCCGGAAGTCGCCGCCAAGGCGCAGGCGGCGGATCGCTTCCTCCGCGAGGGCCGCGCCGCCGCCGGCCTCAAGAGCGACCACATCATCACCATCTACCGCGCCGACTCCACCAACGGCGTGCCCTACCTCGCCATGGAGTTCCTCGAAGGCGTGCCCCTCGACGTCTGGATGAAGCGGCAAGCGAAGCCCGTCCCCCTCGCGCACGCCCTGCGCATCGTGAAGGACACGCTGCGCGGCCTCGCCATCGCGCACGACAAGGGCCTCATCCACCGCGACGTGAAGCCCGCCAACCTCTGGATCGAAAAGGGGAACTCGCGCATCAAGCTCCTGGATTTCGGCCTGACGCGCAGCAACGAGGCCGACATGCAGATCACGCAGGAGGGCGCCGTCGTCGGCACCCCCGCGTACATGGCGCCCGAACAGGCGTCCGGCAAACCGGTCGATCCCCGCGCCGACCTCTTCAGTGTCGGCGTGCTCTTCTATCACCTCCTCGCCGGCAAGAACCCCTTCGCCCGCAAGAGCCTGATGGAGACGCTCGGCGCCATCGGCTACGAGGCGCAGCCGCCGCTCCAGTCCGTGCGCCCGGACGTGCCGAAGGAGTACGCCGACTTCGCGGACCGGTTGCTGGCGAAGCTGCCAGGCGGCCGCCCGGCGCACGCCAAGGCGGCGTTCCAGGAACTGGCGGCGATCGAGAAGAAGCTGCAGGACGGCGGGCAGACGCTGGCGCCGTCGGTCGTGGTGGTGCCGCTGCCGGAACCCGACGCGGCGCAGCAGGTCTGGAGCGGCCTGGATTTCGACGCCGCCCCGACGGAGCGCTCGGCGGTGGCGCGGTCGGGGATCGCGCCGCCGGCGGCGCCGAAGAACCGGAACGCGCTGTACTACGGCGCCGGGTTCGCGATGTTCCTCGTCGCGCTCGTCGCGTTCACGCTGGCGCTCTCCGGCGGCAAGCCGAAGCCGGACCCGACGAAGGAAGTCGCGAAGGACGACGGCAAGAAGAAGGCCGACCCGCCGCCGAAGAAGGTGGCGACCGCGCCGGCGCCGGCGAAAACCAACCGGGCCGCGCTGCGCTTCGCGCCCGGCGACCAGGCCGAGGCGGCTTCGGTGCCGGCCTGGACGAACACGATCATCACTATCGAAGCGTGGGCCACGGTCGAAGAGCCGGGAGGCGATCATCCGCAATACTTCGCGCACCTGCCGAATGGCTCGCTGGGTTTCAAAAACGCCTCGGCGAACTTTTACACGCATCACGGCGGTCCGATCGCCGAGAACGCGATGCCGATCGGTCGGCGCGCCCACTTCGCGGGCGTAAACGACGGCTCGCGCCGGCGACTCTACATCGATGGCAAACTCGTCGCGGAGACGACCGACGCCGGCCAGGTCAATCCTGAATGGAAAGTCGGGCATGCCGGCCCGCTCGTGTTGGGCACCAATTCGTTCAAGGGCACGATCGAGGCCGTCCGCGTCTCGACGTCGGCGCGCTACGACAAGGAGTTCGCGCCGCCCGCCACGTTCGCCAAGGACCGCGACACCTTCGCCCTCTATCTCTTCGACGAAGGCCAAGGCGACACGCTGAAGGATTCGTCCGGCAACGGCTACCACGCCAAGATCGTCGGCGCGACGTGGACCTACGCCGACCCCGACCGCGCCGCCGCCGAATTCATCCTGGCGCGCGGCGGCTCGGTCAATCTCCAGGGCACCGGCGCCGTGAACGATCTACGGAACGTCGAAAGCCTGCCGACCACGCCGTTCAAAGTCGTCGGCGCGTTCGCGACGGCGGTGACGGCCGCGATCACCGACGCCGACCTCGACCGGTTCCGCGACCTGTCGGCGCTCCAGGACCTTCAACTGGCGGGAACCTTCACCGACGCCGGACTGGCGAAGTTGACCGCGTACCGATCGGCCGGCACGCTGCTTCGGCTGGGGCTGATTTCCCCCGAGATCGCCGACGGCGCCTGCGCACCGCTCGCCAAGTTGCCCGCGCTGACGTCAATCACCGTCCGCGGTTCGAAGCGCTTCACCGGCCGCGGCCTCGCCGACCTCAAGGGTTCCGGCCTCGCGTGGCTCGCGATCATCGAATGCACCGCGCTGGACGGGGCCGAGCTCGCCAAGCTCGCCGACCTGCCGAAGCTGAACGAGCTGCACATTCAACACGGCACCCTCGCGGACGACGCGCTCCGGCACGTCGGCGCGTTGAGGGGGCTGAAAACCCTGAGTCTCTTCAATCTCCAGGGGATCGGCGACGCCGGCGCCAAGCACTTGGAAGGGATGACGTCGCTCGAATCGCTCCACGTCGAATTGTCTCCATTCGGCGAGGCGGCCTTCGAATCGTTCGCCAAGCTTCCCAAACTCGGAACGATCGGATCGAACAACAATCCGCGGTTCACCGAAGCGGCCGCGAAAGCGCTCGCGAAGGCGCCCGCCCTCCACACCCTCGCGTTGGCGGCGTCGCCCCTCGACGACGCCGGGCTGGCGGCGCTCGCCGAATGCAAGACGTTGAAGACCTTGCACGCCAAGCAAACGAAGATCACCGCCGCCGGCGCGGCCGCGTTCCGCAAGGCGCGGCCCGATGCGACGCTGGAATGCGATTACGAACCCGCCGCGCCCGCCGGCGCCGCCGGGCTCGCCTTCGACGGCCGGCAGACCCACGTCCTCATCCCCGCGCTCTCCCGCGACGCCGACGGGCCGATCACGCTCGAAGCGTTCGTCACGCTCGACGCCAACCAGGGCGCGAACCTCGTCCGCCTCGAGGGCAAGTTCCCCTGCCAGCTCCACGGCTGGCCCGGCCCGAACGCCGGCGAATGGATCCCCAACGGCATGGACCACCGCGGCCTCAAGTTCGGCGGCGGCACCGCCGCCGCCCTCGTCCCCGGCCGCCGCGCGCACGTCGCCTTCCAAATCTCCGATTCCGCCATCGCGATCTACGTCGACGGCAAGCTCGCGAACACCGCCCCCCGGACCACCTCCGAAGGGACCGGCGGCCTCCGCGGCGCCATGCTCGGCGCCGGCGGCGATCCGCAGGTCGGCGCCCGCGGCGCGCTCTTCTCCGGCACCCTTTCCGAAGTCCGCATCTCGAAGGTGCTCCGGTACAAGGACGAGTTCGTCCCCAAGGCGCGCCACGAACCCGACGCCGACACGCTCGCCCTCTACCACTGCGACGAGGGCGCCGGCGACGAACTCAAGGACGCGAGCGCGAACAAGCACCACGGCAGGATCGTGGCCGGGAAATGGGCCGCCGGCCCCGACCGCAAGGCCGCCGAAACGCTGCTCGCGCTGGGATCGCTCGTCGTCGTTCGCGTCGACGGCGTCGAGAAACCCCTCCGCGACCTCGACGAGATCGCCGGCAAGTCGATCGAAGTGGTGAGCGTGAACGTGAACCGCAACAAGTTCGTCAACGACGACACGCTCGAATGCCTGCGCGGCCTGCGCCACCTGACGAGCGCACAGCTCACGAACACCGCCGCCGGCGACCGCGCCCTCGAATGCCTGAAGGACTCGGCGAACCTCGAAACGCTGATCCTCTACAACTCGAAGATCACCGACAAGGGCCTGGACCACCTCGCGGGGTTTTCCAAGTTGAAGAACCTGAATCTGACGCAACTCCCGAAGCTGTCCGAGGTGGCCGTGACGGCGCTGGCCGCGAAGCTCCCGCAGTGCCGCATCGCCTGGAATGGCGGCATGATCGAACCGACGAAGTGAGAAACGAATGCCCCGTTGATCGGCGGGGCCAGGACAACCCGACCAGGGACGCGGCCGGGTCGCGAAGTCAGCGTTTCTTTTTGCCTTTCTCCTGCACGGGCACGATCGCGGGCGTCGCCGCAGGGGCTGCCGCAACCTTCGCCGGCTGGCTGCGCCAGTACTCGCGCGGGATCAGGCCGACGCCCATCAGCGCCAACTGGCTCATCCAGAACCAGCGGCAGCCGGCGGCGAGGCGGTTGTCGAAGCCGTAGGCGTGCAGGCCGATGCCCAACTGGTTCGTGCCGAACCAACTCCACGCCGTCACCATGTTCCCGAACAGCGCCAGCACCGCCATGCCGCGGACCTTCACCATTCCGCCCCAACGGGCGTGCAGGATCAGCGCGTTCCAGATGACGATCAGCACCGCGCCGTTCTCCTTCGGGTCCCAGCCCCAGAAGCGGCCCCAGCTGTAGTCGGCCCAGATGCCGCCGAGGACGGTGCCGACGAAGCTGAGTAGCGTCGCGAAGCAGAGAACGCCGTACATCATCTGGCCGAGCGACTTCGCGGTCGCGTCGTCGAGCGTGGTGGTGAAGACGCCGCGGACGATGTAGACGACGGCGATCATGCCGGCGACGAGCGTGGCGGTGTAGCCGAGCGTCACGGTGGTGACGTGCGTCGCGAGCCAGAAATTCGTGTCGAGCACGGCGACGAGCATGGCCATCGTGTCGCCGCTGCCGCCGAGGAAGTGGGCGAGCTGGAGCGTAGCGGCGCCGACCGTACCGGCGACGAGGCTGCCGACGCCGTTCTTGTAGTACCACTCCAGCAGGAGCGCGAGGCCGACGGCGCCCCAACCGATGAACACGGCCGAGGCGTAGAGATTCGTGACCGGGGGCCGGCCCTGCACGTACATCCGCAGGATGAGCGCGAGGGTGTGGACGGCGAAGGCGAACAGGCCGAGCCAGAACGCCGCCCGCGACAGCGGCCGCATCCAGACGATCCACGACACGAGCGTGAAGATCACCATCGGCAGGTACAGGTATTCGCAGTGGTAGAACGGCGCGAACTGGCCGAGCCACTTCGCCTCCAGCCGGTTCTTGAACTTGTCCTCGTCGGAGACCTGCTGGAGGAACTCGGAGTTGTAGGCGTCGAGGAACTTCGCGGTGAATTCGCCCTTGTCGCGGCGGGCGGAATCGAGGATGGCGGTGAAGGTGGCCGCCGCCGGGCTTATCTGTCGCCGGCGCTGCCGGCCTTCCATCCGCAGTTCCGAACGTAGCCGCTGTTCCGTCTCTCGCTCGATCTGTTGGCGTCCGGGTCCCTGGATGTTGGACAGGTCGCCGTAGAGGCGCGTGTACTTGTCCCAGACCTCCTTGCGGACCCTCTCGAAGATTTCCTCCGCGTCCTTCTCCGGGATCGACTTCGCGGCGATCCCGTCGAGGGCCGTCAGCGACATCCATTCCCCGTCGGGAGTCTGCGGTGGTATCGGCCGGATGACGCGGTCGTTATCCTCGTCGGCCGTCAGCACCAAGCGGTTGAACTGCCCAACCTTCCGCGACAATTCTTCGAGCTTCGCGTCGTAGAGGTCGAGTGGCTTCTGCTCCTCGCGCTTCCGCATCGACTTGCGGACCTCCTGAAGGAGCTTCTGCTCCTTCTCTTGGATTTCCTTGAGGGAATAGCGGTAGAAGCCGGGACGGCGCGGCAACTCGAGGACGCCGAGCACCTGGTCGTGCTCGATGCGGAAGATCTTGTACTCGGCCGCCTTCCCGCCGTGGGCGTCGGGGTTGTCGAAGACCTGCGCGAGCCATTCGACGGCGCTGGCGACGACGTCGCCGTGCTCGTTCTTGACCTCGGTGAGGCCGCTGATGGATTGCAGCGCGGTGCGCGCGAGGGCGTCGAAGGGCATGACGCGGCCGCCCTCGAGCACGGGCAGGCGGCCGATGGCGGCGTAGTCCACGCCGCCGGCGGAGGGCTTGGCCGGCGCGGCCTTGCTGAACAGGTACCCGCCCAGCACGAGCACCACCAGGAGCGGGAAGTATTTTTCGAGCGTGGCCGTGTTCATGCCGCCACCGCCTTCGGTTTGTTCAGGAAGCCGGTCAGCCGGATGCCGAAATGGACCAGCATGCCGAGCGTGACCAGGATGCACGAGATGTACGGGATCAGCCGTCCGCGGTTTTCGACCACCTGCAGCACCGTGCCGGAGTCGCCGGGGAAGAACTGGTGCTGGTAAAGCGAGTCGTCGCCGAGGCGCAGCGGGTTGTTCATCCAGATGCGGGCTTCGCGGCCGTCGCCGCCGTCCTTGTCGCGGACGACGACGGTGCTGGCGAAGTCGCGGGCGATCTCGGTGCCGGGGTATTTGCCATGCTCGAACTTCTGGAGTTCGATGGTGTAGTCGCGGAAGACGCGCTTGTGCCGGAGCATCAGCCAGTAGGTCTTCCCGCCGAAGGTCACAGTCCGATCCGCGAATTCGTAGAACCGCTTGTTCCGGTCGAAATTCGGATAGAACCAGAGCGAGAGAAAGTGTTTGGCGATTTCCTTGCCCGATTGTTTATCGAGTGCGCGCACGATCACGCATGGTGTATCGCTACGAGACTCCGTGTCGACGCCTAACCCTTCGGCTTTCTCGGTGAAGCGGAACCAAGAACCGTTCGCGGTCGAATAGACGAATTCTCCCTCCGGCCGCGATCGATATTGTTCCGCGGAGGAGTTCGGCCAGTACGCCACCACCTCCAGGTCGAACGGCAGCGATTCGTGCTGCACCACGCCCGGCTTCTGGAAGTACCGCATCGGCACCACCGTCGTCGAGTCGCGATCCTTGTCCGACGGGTCCACGATCGCGATCTCGAACTCGCGCGTCACGTCCAGGAAGTTCGACTTCTCGCCGATCTTGAGCGACATCGTCGATTCGACGGCGTAGAGGCCGGTCAACAACTCGCCGATCATCAGCAGGATGACGCCGGCGTGCAGCAGGATGATGCCGGAGCGCTTCCAGGTGAGCTTGAAGCGCACGAGGTGGGCGGCGACGAGGTTCGCGAGCATCGCCGCCCCGATCGTCCACCCGCCGGGGAACGGGAACGCGTACGGCCACGGTTCGGATTGCTTCCATGCGGGATCCCAAAAGACGATTCCGAACTGGCGGATGAGATCGAATTCGATCCAGACGATGCCGGACCGGAAGTATTGATCGACGATGGTCCAGAGGCCGGCCTTCGTCATCGCGACGGTGCCGAAGAAGACGAGCACCATCGAGAGCGCGAACAGCACCACCGTGAACTGGAGCGACGCGATCGGCTTGAGGACTTTGCGCGCGGCCTTCCGCCAATCGGTCGGCGGCGTCGCGTCGGGGGAGAGTTCGGTATCCATGAATGCGATCTCGGTCGTTGGTCGGGCGTCAGGGTCGTTGGTCGTTGGTCGTTGGTCGGGGGTCGGGGGTCGTGCGTCTGGGGGCGGGAGTCAGGGGTCAGGGGTCAGGGGTCAGGGGTCGGGGGTCGGG
>CAYVRB010000083.1:10912-20627 GCA_964453375.1 uncultured Alcaligenaceae bacterium | reverse complement strand
TGCCCCAGCTCACGCCGGCGTCGGTCTTCTTCACGGTGATCTTGCCGAAGTCGGGCTTCACCTCGGTCCGCAGGAACTTCTGCTCGTAGAAGCCGGTGCCGGCCTCGACGTTCTCCGGCTTGATCGCTTCATTGCCGAGCGTCACCTCAACTAAGGCATCGGACTTCAGCAGGTTGTCGCCGCGAAGTAATAGAGCGTACACCGCGTCGGCGGTCGCCTTCGTCGTCTTCCAGTTCTGCGTCTGCTTCTGCTTGAGCAGCCAGACCTTGCAGTCTTCGACCGACTTCGAATCGTTCATCACTTCGTCGAACGCCTCGATCATGACGGCCTGCGTCTCGATCGGGGCGTGGTACCACCACCACGACAGCTCCGTGTCGCGCCAGAACATCCCCATCTCCTCGTTCGAGACGGAGCGTTCCTTGATGCTCGCCATGATGGCGCCGGGCGTGGCCTTGTCCTCGAAGCGCTTGAGGCCGAGGGCGATGTGCGCCTGGCTCTGGCGGTTCGCCAGTTGCAGCCAGTACTTCCGCGCCTGGCGCTGCCAGTAGTCGATGGCCGTCTGGTGCTCCTTCGCCACGGCCTTGTCCTTGAGGAAGAAGCTGCGGCCGTAGAGGTAGAACGCGATCGTCGTGCTCAGGTGGTTCGCCTCCGGGTCCTTCGAGTGCTGGAGGATCCACTTGTGCTTTTCATCCATCCAGGCATCGAGACGTGTGATCGCCTTCAGGGCCGGTGCCATGTCGATCTTCACGCCAAGGTGGCGCATCCGCCCGAAGCCGGTCGAGATGTACAGGCTCAGATATTCGTTGTCCGGCCCGCCGGGGAACCACGGCCACATGCCGTTGTCCTTCTGCATCTCGGCGAGCTTCTTGAGGCCGCGCGCCGTCTCGTCGGTCAAGCGATTCTCGTCGAAGAGGATGCCGACGTTCCGCCGCGCTTCGCTCTCCTTGATCGCGTCCCGCAGCCACGGCGACTCGTCCAGCACGGCGCTCTTCACGTCCTGGTTCTTCTCCAACGGCGATTGCAGCGCGGCCGGTTGCAGGTTCTTCCACACGTCGAAGACGCGGCGGATCTTCGGGTCCCCCGCCGCGACGTGCTTCGCCAGCGAGTTCGCATAGAGGCGGTTGAAGGTCTGCTCGCTGCACTCGTGCGGGTACTCCATCAGGTACGGCAGCGCGAGCACCGCGTACCACGCCGGCTGGCTCGTCATCTGCACCGTCAAGGACTGGTGCTTGAGCGTGTTCGACTTCGCCGCGTCAGTCAACTTCTTGAACTCGAACGTCTTCGTCTGGTTGCCCCGGATCGGCAGCGGCAGCGACTCCGTCACGAGGATGCGCTTGCTGAGCACCGGCAGCATCCCCTCCTCGCCGTCGCTCAGGCGATCCGTCGCGCCGACGGCCTTGTAGGTGATCGGGTACGCGCCGTCCGGCACGGTCAGCTTCCACGAGAAGGTGTGCGAAGCGCCGGACGGGATGTCGAACGCCTGATCGCCGGCGGTGTTGCCGAACGGCGCGTCGACCGGGCCGCCGGTCAGGGCGTTGGCGAGCGTGAGGCGCGCCTTGCCCGTCTGCTTCGTCGCCGACTGGTTCGTGACCTTCACGGTGAACTCGAGCACGTCGCCTTCGCGGAGGAAGCGCGGCGGGTTCGGCTGCACCATCAGTTCCTTCGCCGTCACCACTTCGTCCTGGAGGAAGCCGCTCTTCAGGTCCTTGTCGTGGACGAAGCCCATGAACTTCCACTTCGTGAGCGCTTCGGGCATGGTGAATTCGAGCTTCACGGTGCCGTCGTCGCCGGCGGTCAGGTGGGGGAAGAAGAAGGCGGTTTCAGTCAGGTTCTTGCGGGCCGCCACCTTGGAGAGGTCCGGTCCGGGGTCGCCGCCGCCGGCGCCCTGCTTGTCCTGGAGTTCCAGCCCGCGATTGCGGCGGTCCGCCGGCGCGCCGTCGGTGGCGAGCGCGTCGGCGTTCTTGCGGAGCTCCTCGCCTTCGGCGAAGCGCGAAGCGCCCTTGGCTTCCGCGGCCATCGGCGCCGGCGCGCCGGGCGGCCCGCCGGGGCCGCCGCCGAAGCCGCCACCCATCCCGCCGCGGCCGTAGTACTGGTAGCCCCAGAGGTTCACCGTGATGTCGTGCGGCAGCGCGCGATAGCGATGATCGACGTGCGCATACGGCTGATTCCAGTGGCCGCGGAACTGGTACAGGTACTTCGCGTGGTTGTCGAAGTACGCGTTCACGTTCGAGTAGTCGGTGCGGAAGACGCCGAACTTGCGCATCCAGCCGTGCGCCTTGTAGGCGTCCAGCGAGGCGTCGTACAGCGCGGCCACCATCTCCGCCACCGCCTTCGTCGCCTTCGGCCCGCTCACCACCGCCGTGTACGTTTCCTTCTTCGCCGGTTCGAGCTTCGAGACGAACCGCTCCCACTTCACCGTCAGGTCCTTGTTGCTCCACGGCACGTCGACGTGCCGGCTCTCGAGGTAGCCCCGGTTCTCGCGCACGAACGTCGTCCGCACCGTGAACCCGCCGCGCATCCCCTCGTCGACGTTCTGCTTGATCGCGATCTGCGTCTTCTCCGGGTCGGTCCAGAAGCTTTGGATCGTCTTGCCGCGGTGTTCGAATTCGACGAACGCCCGGCCGCGCTCGTACCCCGTGCCCCAGATGGCGGAGAATTCATTGCCCGGTTCGAGGCTCCACTTCGGCGCGGCGAGGAGATGCGGAATCTTGATCGCGAACTTCGCGTCGTCCGGCTTCAGGACGCGGAGATTCAACTGCGCCGTCACCGGCTTGCCGAAGCGGTCCTGCGTTTCGACGATGGCGCGATAGACGCCCACATCGAGCTTGAACGGCAGGTCCTTCTTGCCGTCCTTCTCGGTGGCGAAGTCGCTCGTCTTAACGAGGTCGCCGAGCGCCCAGGTGCGGATGTCGTTCGAGTCGGGCCGCGGCAGCGGCGCCGGCATTCCGCGCCCGCGGCGCGGCGGCGTCGGGGCGCCCAGCAAGTCGGGCCGTTGCACCGTCTCCGGCGCCTTCAGCTTGTGGACCTTGACGGTCCCCTTCGCCGCCTGGCCTTCGCCGTCGAGCGTCGTCGTGGCGAGCTTCAGGATCGCGTCCTTCTCGACCGTCAGCCATTCGTCGGCGGTCAGGTTCGCCTGGAGCGCCGTGTAGCCGACGGACGTACTCCGACTCGCGCTCCGCGTCTCGCCAGTCGTGTCGGTCACGTCGGCGTAGACGGTGTAGTGGAAGGTCGGCTCGTCCTTTTCGGGCACCGTCAGATCGGGCTTGGCGTTGAAGGTGACGGAGAACGTGCCGTCGGCTTCCGTCTGCGCGACGCCGTGCGCGATCTCCTGCGCCGCGCCGCGGCTCGGCGGGAGGCGCCACCAGAAGCAGTCGTAGAACCAGACCGGCCAGCGGACTTCGCGGGCGACGCGCCAGCGCACCTTCGCGCCGTTGATCGGCGCGCCGGTGTAGGCGGTCGCCTTGCCGACCACCGTCACGTCGCCGGCGAGCTTCGGCGCCTCCTTCGGCGCCTCGACGGCCACCTGGAACTTCGGCCGCTTGTATTCCTCGACGTTGAAGTGGACCGCCCCCTCGTTGCCGGCGACGATGACCATCGTCCCCATCAGCCGATCGCGCGGGGCGGTGAAGTTCCCGCTGAACGAACCGAAGTCGTTCGAGGTCACCTCGGTCTTCGCCACCTCCTTGCCGTTGGCGTCCCGGAAGAAGATCGTCTGCTTGCGGCCGGGCAGCACCTTGTAGTCGTCCTTCTGCGTGTCCGCGAGCACCGTGATCCCCTTGAAGTGGATTGTCTGGCCGGGGCGGTAGAGCGAGCGATCGGTGAACAGGACGGTCTGCGCGCGGGGGACGAACCGGTTCGGGTAGGTGTAGAGGTAGTGTTCGTTGGCGCTGGCGAGTTCATGGCCGTCGTGGCTGGCGAGGAGGAAGAGGCCGCGCTGGTTCGGGCCGGCGGCGGAGAAGAAGCCGTTGGCGTCGGTCGCCACGGCCGCGCCTTCGGTGAAGCCGTTGTTCCGCTCGTTCCGCGACCAGACGCGGACCTTGGCGTTCGGCACCGGGTCGCCGCCCTTCGCCGTCAGAACGAAGCCGTCGATCTTGCCGGAGTTGTTGACGTTGCGGATCACGAGCGCCAAGTCGCTCACCCACACGTCGGTCGCGCTGATGCTGTTGTCAGGCTCGGTGAAATCCGCCTTCCAACTGCTCAGGATGAAGTAGAAGCCCGGCTTCAACCCCTTCGGCGCCGGCACGTCCTGCGAACGCTGCTGGTAGTCGTCCGTCGGATCGAGGTCGGCGTTCCACTCCAGTTCCGACTTCAGTTTCGCAAGGTTCTGGTAGTCGTTGTTGTCGAGCTGGTCGGGCCGCCAGCGGTTCTGCGTCTTCAGCCGGCTCGCCCAATCGACCTTCACGGCGCGGAAGTAAACCTTGCTCACGTTCCGATACTGCACCCGCAGCACCGGCAGCGGATCGTTCCACACGCGCTCGGTGATGGTTTGCACGTGCTTCGCCTCGATCTGCAGGATCAGATTGTGGCATAGCTTGCCGCCGTCGCTGTTCGGGAAGGCGTTCTTCCCCTGCAGGGCGATCTTGCGCGCCTCGACGGCGTCGCCCTCGGCGTAGACGCGCTCGGCCCAGCGATGCCGCGCCGTCGCGGACAGTTCGTGGTCGGCCCACTGGTCGGCGAACGCCTTGAGCGCCGCCTTGTAGCGCGTCGATTTCTCCTCGCCGAAGGCGTGCGCGTGGCCGAACTGCAGGCGGAACAGGTCCGCGTCCAGGAAGGCGTCCTTCTTCGCGTCGCCCTGGTGGAACGCCAGCAGGTTCTGGTGGAGCTTGATCGCCTTGAGCTTCGGCGAATCGGCGTCGGTCGTCGCGGGCTGCCACTTCAGGAACTCGTCGACCGACGCGAGCGCCGGACCGGTGGCGGGGAACTCGAAGGCGTCCTCCGCCTTCGCCCCGGCCTGCTCGCCGGCGGTGTAGAAATTCAACGCCTCGAATGCGACGAAGTCGAAGAGCGTCGGGCGATAGCTGTCGGGCACGGTGCCCTTGTCGAGGAGCGCGTCGAACGCCGCGATCGGCGTCGCCTTCAGCTCCTTCTCGGCGGATAGGGCCTTGGCGAACTGCTTGTCGATCTCGGCGAAGAGGCGGGGAAGGTCCCACGTCGTGAAGTCGTTGCCCGGCGCCGCGGCCGTGGCGCTGCGGCGGTTGAAGCGCCAGCGGTTCTGCTGGAAGTAGTGCCAGTACCAGTTCGCGAGCACGGCGTCCATCGCCGGCACCATCTCCTTCGGCGCCTTCGCGATCTCCGCCTGCATCCGCGCGATCTTCTCCTCCGGCTTGTTCCCCTGGATGGTCCCCTCGTAGGCGATCTTCTTGCAGATCGCCTTGATCGCCTCGGCGTAGGCCTTCTCCTTCAGCGCCGCCTCGATGATCGGGTCGAGTTCCTTGATGGCGGTCTGCGGCAATCCCTTGTTGATGGCGTCGTCCACCTTCTTCCACTGCGCCGCGCGGGGCGCCGGCGCCGGCGGGTCGGCGGCGATGGCAAGGACGGCGACCAACCCGGCCACGAGCGTCGAACAGGCCAACGTATGTCGAATGGCGGAACGGTTCATCCGAGACCCCGAAGTGAGAGGCGAACGACGGACGCCCCGCATCCCGCGGGGTTCCTGTAGTGTTAGACGTTCTTGGCCCCGATGGCACGCGAATCCGGCCGCCCGGCGTTGCGCCGGCGTTACAGAGGCGCCGGGCGACGACGGCGTTCCTTGTGGCCGCGCGGCGCTCTTGATACAGTGGAGGGACACCGTGTGGAGGAGCACCCGTGGCCGAGACGAAAACGATCCTGGTGGTGGACGACGACCGCGAACTGATCGACGCCGTGCGCACGATGCTCGAACGGCAGGGCTACAAGGTGCTGCAGGCGCACGACGGGCACCAGGCGAAGCAGATGGTCTACAACCACAAGCCGGACCTGATGATCCTCGACATGATGATGCACCGGATGGGCGGCTTCCCGGTGCTGGAGCACTTCAAGGACAAGGCCGACGCGCCGCCGATCATCATGGTGACGGCGAACGAAGGCGGGCGCCACAAGGCCTATGCGGAGTACCTCGGCGTCGTCGAGTACATCCGCAAGCCGTTCTCGATGGAGAAGCTGCTGGACAGCGTGAACAAGGCGCTGATGCCGGAGGACGAGACGCCGCTGGAGTGACTTCAATTCGCACTTTGCACTTTCTAATTTGCAATGGAGCGAGACGAAATCATTGCAAAGTAGAATTTGAGAAGTGCAAAGTGCAAATTGGATCGGTCACGTTTCCAATTCGATTCGACGATCGAGTTTCAAATCCCGCGTGCCCCGACTGATCGCGTAGATGCCCGGCACGGCTAGCGTTTCGCCGTGGAGCAGCCGGCACTGGGCTTGCTTCACTTTCGCTTCGGCGAAGCTCGCCGCGAGGCACGCCGCACAGGCGAGGGAATAGGTCTTCAGCTCGCGCGTTTGGCCGTCGCTCCACTCGGCCGCGACTTTGTACGCCGCCGGCGCCGGGCACGAATAGCAGACGACCGGGTAGTTCATGTCAGCTCGCGGGGTACGGCACCGGATCGCCGGAAATCGCCGCGAGGGCGTTCAACGCCGCCCGCAGTTCCGCGTCCTTCTTGTTCCGGCCCCACGCCGCCGGGTAGAGGTGGCCGTCGATCTCGGTGGCGATCTTGAAGCACTTGTCGTGGTCCGGCCCCTGTTCGTCCAGCACGTAGTACCGCGGCGTGCCGCCGAGCTGCCGCTGCGCCACCTGCTGCAGCGCCGACTTCGCGTTGTTGTTGATCGCGTCGCCGGCGACCTCCTCGATCTCCGGTTCCACGAATTCCAGCACGAACTCCTTCACCGTGTCCCAGCCGCCGTCGAGGAAGATCGCCGCCACCAGCGACTCGAACGCGTCCGCCAGTAGGTTCGCCGGGATGTTGCCGTGGTTCTCCATCCCCTTGCCGAGGATCAGGAACCGGCCGAGGTCGAGGTCCTCGCTGAACTTCGCGCAGGTCTTCCGGCTGACGACGACCGATTTCACCTTCGTCATGTCGCCTTCCTGGTAGTCCGGAAAGCGATGGTAGAGCAGTTCGCAGGTCACGAGGCCGAGGACGCTGTCGCCGAGGAACTCGAGGCGTTCGTTCGAGGCGGAGCGGGTGTTCGCGCCCGAGGTGTGCGTGAGCGCGGCCTTGAGGAGTTCGAGGCGCTGGAAGCGGTAGCCGATGGCCTCCTGGCATTCTTCGAGAAGCGCCCGGTATTTCGTGGTCGGCATCGCAGGCCAGTCGCGCGGAACGGGAGGGGGAGAGGGGGTCATGGTACATGAAAACGGCGTGAAGGCCACGCGGGCTGTGCGTCATCGAGGTTGGAGGTCGAATCGTATGGGATTCGGGACTTCGACGCCAACGGCGTCGCCCCCGCAGACCGGGGCTGAGGGCGCTTCGCTCGAGACCCTGGGAAAAATCGAAGGGGGATTTCGACTCCGAAGGAGTCGTTCGGACTTTGCTTCTCCGAACGATACCGTTGGTATCGAATGACGGATTCGCGTTTCGAGCCTGCAACGAACGACCGCGTGCGGAAGCAGGTGCTCATGGCCTACGCGGAATCGGCGGGCGGCCTTGG
Organism: uncultured Alcaligenaceae bacterium; assembly: GCA_964453375.1. Classification (GTDB taxonomy): domain Bacteria; phylum Planctomycetota; class Planctomycetia; order Gemmatales; family Gemmataceae; genus Limnoglobus. Next base: position 13,004 of record CAYVRB010000083.1, on the reverse strand, counting down.
AGTTCCTGCTCCTTCGGCTCGCCGATCACCAGTTGGAACGACTGCCGTTCCTCGACGGCGACCGGAGCGATGAGGCCGTCGAGCGCGACGGCGAGCGAGCCGCGCACGTGGAACAGTTCGTCCGCGGACACCGTGCGTGCCGTCGCGGAGTCGAAGAGGATCGCGCCCCCGGCGGCGACGGTGCGGAAGTCGGCCTTCGCGATGCGGATCGGCAACGCCGCGTCCGCCCCCGCCTTCGGCGGCGCGTGCGAGAGATCGTGCCGGTAGTCGATCCGTTCGAGCGCCCCCCGCCCCGCCGGCCGACCGGCCGACAAATACACCGTGCGCCCGCTCCACCGGCCGAGCGGCCCCCATTCGTGCGCCGCCGGTCGGGTCCAACTCGCCTTCGGCTTCAGCGGCGCGCCGGGCTGGAAGAACGTCAGCCCCGCGAGTTCCTTCCAACCATCCGCGTCCACCAGCGCCGAGAGCCGGAACGACCGCGTCGGATCGTCGTCCTTCCGTTCGACGCGGATCGGATCGGCGAGGTCCTCGATCGCCGTCACGCTTCCGTCGGCGGCGACGGCGATCCCGAATTTCATCCCCTGCGCCTTCTCGAGCGCCGCGGTCAGCCCGGCCTTCGAGTCGCGGTCGGCGTCGACCAGCTTCGCCGTCGCGATCGTCTGCGTCGCGGCCAGCGAACCGTCGGCGTTCACCTTCGCGATCACGATCGACGATTCGAGGCGGTAATCGGCCGAGGACGCGAGGTCGACGCCGGCGACCGTGTAGGTCGAGCGCCGCGAGACGACGACCGCCTGCCGAACGACGTCGCCGACCTTGTATCGGCCGGGCGGTTCGATCGTCGCCTCGAGCGCGCCGGCGCGGGGCATCGGTACTGGCATCGGTTCCGGCGGCGGCGGGGGAACGACCGGCATCGGCGCCGGTTCGGGAACGACTGGCGGCGGCGGGACCGGTTCCGGCGCGATCGCCGGCGCCGGGTCGGGGATCGCTTCGGGCGGAACGGCCTGCGCGACCGGAACCGGCGCGGGCGCCGGGCGGCTCGATCCGAGCAGCGCGCCGAGCAAGCCGACCGCGACGAGCGCGAACGCCGTCGCCGCCGCGATCGCCAAGGGCAGCGCCCGGCCCTCGCCGAGGACGATGTGGCTGCGCCCGCACGCCGGGCAATCGATCCGCCCGCGCGCGATCGCCAGCGCCCGGCCGCAGCGGCAATGGATGGTCATCGACATGGCCGACTCCCGCGACAATCCGATTGTAACCGCTCGCCGGCCCGCGCATCGAATAATGTGACAGGATCGAACCGAACGGGTGGACCATGCGCATCCTCGTGACGGCCGGCAACACGCGGACCCCCATCGACCGGGTGCGCTGCATCACCAACATCTTCAGCGGCCGCACCGGCGCCGCCATCGCCGTCGAAGCGGCCGCGCGCGGCCACGAGGTCGCCGTTATCACGTCCCACCCCGACACCGTGCCGCCGGAGTCGCCGATCCGCGTCGAATCCTACGACACCTTCGCGGACCTGGAATCCCTGCTGTCCGCGCGGGTGCCCGGCGGAGGGTTTGACGCGATCGTCCACGCGGCGGCGATCAACGACTATCACGTCGCCGGCTCGTTCGCGAGGATCGACGGCGAACTCGTCGACGTGTCGGCCGGCAAGGTGAAGGGAAACCACGCGGAGCTTTGGTTGAAGCTCACGCCGGCGCCGAAGCTCGTCGACCGGTTCCGCACGGCATGGGGCTTCGCCGGCACCCTCGTGAAGTTCAAGCTCGAAGTCGGCGCGACGGACGCGGACCTCCTGCGGATCGCGGAGGCGTCGCGCGTCCACTCCGGGGCGGATCTGATGGTGGCGAACACGCTGGAGGGGATGCGCGAGTGGGCATTCGTCGGCGCCGAGGCGGACTACGCGAAGGTGCCCCGCGCGGAGCTGGCCGCGCGCGTCGTGGACGCGATCGAGGCGCGATGACGCGGTCGATGTTTCCATCTGAGAATTCGTGATCCAACGATCCTTGACCGGTGTCCCGTCTCTGTGACGCACGGGTCTTGAGTCCGCTCGCCAAATTCAAATGGTTCTTGTCCCCTCCCCCTTGAAGGGGGA
>CAYVRB010000083.1:0-10902 GCA_964453375.1 uncultured Alcaligenaceae bacterium | reverse complement strand
CCCGCGCCGCCCGCCGCGGGGGGGGGGGGGCGGGGGGCGGCGCCCCCCCCCCCCCCCCCCGGCCGACGCGGTGAGCCTTTAAAACTCCGCGCCCACCCCGGCCCTGCCCCTCAAGGGGGGAGGGAGACGAATCGCCGAGGGTCGCGGTCGCAGCCGCTCAGAAGTTCCCCAGCGTCTTGCGGAATCGCTCGATGCAGCCGCGCACTTCGATCGCGCCGTCCTCGTGCGACGCCCAGCCGAGCGCCTCGATCTGCACGCCTTCGAGTTGCTTGTAGGTGCTGAAGAAGTGCTCCACCTCGCGGAGGAAGTGCTTGGGCACGTCCTCCAGCTTCCGCATCGCGTCGAAGAGCGGGTCCTTGTTCGGCACGGCCAGGATCTTGAAATCGTTCTGGTTCTTGTCCCGCATCTTGAAGATGCCGACGATGCGCGCCTCGATCAGGCAGCCGGAGAAAGTCGGCTCGTTCACCATGACGAGGATGTCGAGCGGGTCGTGGTCCTCGGCGAGCGTCTGCGGGATGAAGCCGTAGTCGCCGGGGTAGACGGCGGAGCTGTAGAGGTAGCGGTCCATCTTGATGAGGCCGGTCTGCTTGTCGACCTCGAACTTGGTGCGGCGGCCCTTGGGGATCTCGACGATGACGTTCGCGACGGACGGCTCGCCGGTGCCGGGCGGGATCATCATGTAGTCGCGGTTGAAATCGCGGCGGAGCATCGGCGGAACCCTCGAGTCGAAAGCGGTATTCTACGGGGCGGGTTCGGCGGGAAACCGCCGGCGGCGGATTGCGGCGATTTGCCGGTCGGTACAATCCCACCCTATGGCGAAGCTCTTCTACTACTACTCGACGATGAACGCGGGGAAATCGACCGCGCTCCTGCAGGCGGCGCACAACTACGCCGAGCGCGGCATGACGACGATGCTCTTCACCGCCCGGTTCGACGACCGCGCCGGCGGCCGCATCGGCTCGCGCATCGGCATCGACGCCGACGCGATCCCCTTCGACGCCGGCACCGACTTCTGGGAACTCTGCCCGCCGCGCCGGCCGCACTGCGTGCTCATCGACGAGGCGCAGTTCCTGGCGAAGGAGCAAGTCCGGCAGCTCGCGCGCGTCGTCGACGAGGCCGACATCCCCGTTATGTGCTACGGCCTGCGCACCGATTTCCGCGGCGAACTCTTCCCCGGCAGCGGCGCGCTCCTCGCCTGGGCCGACACCCTCGCCGAACTCAAGACCATCTGCTGCTGCGGCAAGAAGGCGACGATGGTGGTGCGCGTCTCGCCCGACGGCGTCGTCGAACGCGAGGGCAAGCAGGTCGAGATCGGCGGCAACGACCGCTATGTCCCGCTCTGCCGCCGGCACTTTTCCGAATCGATCCGCACCGGCCGCTGCACTGGCTGGAAGGCGGATTCGTAGAACGGCTTCTCCCTCCGTCGGAGATCACCTCATGCGATTCGCGATCGTTCTCCTCCTTCCGATCCTCCTCGCGGCCGAGCCGTCGACCGCCTTCCTCGACTTCGTGAAGGCGCAGGCGAAGGCGATGCGCGCGGGCGACGCGCCGCCGGCGACGCTCGACGCGTGGACGAAGCAGCGCGCCGAGCTGCGATCGAAACTGGTCGCGGCGTTCGGCGGCTTCCCGGAGAAACCCTGCGACCTCGACGCGCATAAGCACGGCGAGCTGAAGCGCGACGGCTACACCGTCGAGAAGCTCACGATTCAGACCATGCCCGGCGTCCGCATGACCGCCAACCTCTACCTCCCGCACAAGGCGGGCAAGCTCCCGGCGATCCTGCAGGTCCACGGCCACTGGAAGGGGGCAAAGCAGGACCCCGTCGTGCAATCGCGCTGCATCGGCGCCGCGAAGCTCGGCTTCGTCGTGCTGTGCGTCGACGCCTTCGGCGCCGGCGAGCGCGGCATCGGCACCGCCCTCGGCGAGTACCACGGCGAGATGGCCGGCGCGCTCCTGCTGCCCCTCGGCAAGCCGCTCGCGGGCATTCAGGTGTACGAGAACCGCCGCGCCGTCGATTACCTCCTCACGCGGCCGGAAGTCGACGGCGAGCGCATCGGCGTCACGGGCGCCAGCGGCGGCGGGAACCAGACGATGTACGCCGCCGCGATGGACGAGCGCCTGAAGGCGGCCGTGCCGGTCTGCTCCGTCGGGAATTATCAGGCGTACCTCGGGGCGGCCTGCTGCATGTGCGAGGTGGTGCCGGGGGCGCTCGGCTTCACGGAGGAATCGGGCCTGCTGGCGATGGTCGCGCCGCGGGCGCTGATGGTCGTGAGCGCCACGCGCGACGCGCCGCAGTTCTCCGTCGACGCCGCGAAGGTATCCATCAAGGGCGCGATGCCGGTCTTCAAGCTAATCGGCAAGGAGAAGTCGCTCCACCACGCGATCTTCGAGAGCGGCCACGACTACAGCCAGGCGATGCGCGAGGCGATGTACGGCTGGATGACGCGGCACCTCAAGGGCGAAGGCGACGGCAGCCCGATCAAGGAACTCGCCTTCAAGACGGAACCGCCGGAGGAGCTGCGCTGCTTCCCCGGCGACACGCGGCCGAAGGAATTCATGACGTTGCCGAAGTTCGCGGCGGCGGAGGCGCGGAAACTCCTGGCCGCGATGCCGGAACGCGGGACGGATCAATTGCGACTGGAGGACCAAGTACAGATGCTGCGATGGGAAGTACGACGGAAGGCTTTGGAGACGGTGCTCGGCACGCCGTTCGATCCCGTGACGGAGCCGCGCGTCTCGTACGATCGGTTCGCCGGCCGCACCGGCACCACCGTCGTCTTGCTGAGCTTCGAGCCGGCGGCGACGGTGATGGCCGGCCCGCTGGCGAAGGCGATCCGCGCGGCCGGCCACCAATTGAACGTCGTCGAATTGCGCGCGACCGGCGCCACGGCGGTGGCGCGGGACGTGGTGGGCCGCGCGCCGGATCACAACTCCGCGGAGTGGTCGCTCTGGCTCGGCCGGCCGTTGCTCGGACAGTGGGTGCACGACGTGAAGCGACTGGTGAGCGTGCTGGAGGCGAAGGAAATCGCGGTCGTGGGCGAAGGCCCGGCCGGGTTGATCGCGCTGGCGGCGGCCGCCATGAACGATCGCATCACCCAAGTCGCCGCGATCAAGTCCCTCGCGAGTTTTGTCTCCGACGAGCCTTACGTCGGCCAGCGCCTCGGCACGCTCGCGCCCGGCATCCTCCGCGAGGTCGGCGACGTGGCGCATCTCGCGGCCCTGGCGCACGCGAGGCGCGTCGTCGTCGCCGACGGCGTGAACGGCGGCGGGCAGAAGCTCGCCATCGCGAAACTGCGCGAAGCCTACCAGCCCGCGATCGCGGTGTTGAAGGATCGGATCAAGGTGGTCGACGAGGCGACCCCGGCCGAGATCGTGAAGCTCCTGGAAACTCCCAAATAGCGGTGGGCTGGCCCATCGCTACTTGAGCAGCTTCGCGAAGGTCATCCGCGAGCATTGATCGCGGTAGTAGTCGGGCACTTCGCCGCAGGGCGAATAGCCGCAGCGGAGGAGGAACTGCCGCAGGTCGCCGCGCGTCGGCGCCGAGGTGAAGGTCGCCATCAGGAATCGCCCGCCGGCCGCGACGATCTGCCGTTCCAGATGCGACAATAGCGCCCTGCCCGCGCCTTGCCTTCGCCGCTCCGGTCGCACGTCGATCGACTCGAGCGCGTAGACGCCCTCGGCCGCGTCCACGAGCGCCGCCCGCGCCGCGCCGACGTCCGGGATCGAACTCGCCGGCCCCGCGCCCGACTCCAACGGCCACGCCTTCGGTTCCGGCACCGGCGCCGGCACCGCCTTCGCCGCGCTCCAGCCCTCCGCCAACTCCGGCGCCGGCCCGCGCCGCAGCGCCGACTTCACCAAACCGAGGATGAACTCCTCGTACGGGATCTTCGCCGTCGCCAGCGCCGCCGCCACGCCGGCCAGCGGGTTGATGCATGGGTTCGGGTTCACCTCCAGGATGTACGGCTCCCCCTCCGGCGTCAGCCGCACGTCCACGCGCGCATAGTCGCGATAGCCCACCAGTTCGCTCGCGCGGATGCTCAGCTCGCTCAGTTTCCGCTCGATCGCCGGGTCGATCGGGTCGGGCGGGTTCTTCACCGGCGTCGCCTTGTAGTCGCGCGAGTCGGGCTTCCACTTCGCGTCGAAGCTGACGATCGGCCAGAGCGGATCGACGGCGTCTTCGAGGAAGACGATTTCGGTGAACGGCAGCGTGATCGTTTCGCGCCCGCGGTTCCAGACGGAGATGTGGAATTCGCGGCCGCGCACGAACCGCTCGACGAGCACCGGCCCGCCGTAGGTCCGCAGGATGTACGCCACGCGCGCGTCGAGTTCGGTTTGATTCGTGACGACCGCCTTCTGGTCGATCCCCACGCTCGCGTCCTGCAGCGCGGGCTTCACGATCACCGGCCACGGCAGTGGGCACTCGGGCACGGGGAGCGACTCGAGCATGAAGAACGGCGCCGTCGGCAACCCGGCCGTCTGAAGGAGTTGCTTGGTGAGCGTCTTCGATTTCGCCACGAGGATCGGCTGCACCGACGATCCCGTGAAGGGAATCTTCAACAGTTCGAGGAGACCGGCGACGTACGTCTCGCTCTCGCCCCAGCCGGCGGTGCCTTCGTAGACGTTGAAGACCACGTCCGGCGCCTGTGCTTTCAAGCCGTCGAGGATGGCGGCCGGATCGGTGCCGACGCCGAGGCGCGCGAACGGCAGGCCGGCTTCGAGGAGGATCTTCGACACGACGTCCACCGTATCGAGCACGTCGCGCTCGCTGTCGGCGTCCGGGTGGTCCGGCGGAAGGGTCGGCTCGTTGTAGAGGATCGTGACGCGGGGGAGGCGCATGGAGCGAAAATCTTCCATCATATGGCGGGAGTTTCGAGCTGCTTCCGGTACGACGGAGGCATTTCGGCCCAATTCTCGAGATACGATTGTTCGAGCGGGGCCAAGACGTACTCGTCGCTCGTCAAGAACAACGGCATGTCCGGCAGGCAATCCCCGACTGCCACGGGCTGAACGTACGCGGTGAGGTCGATTGCAGATCGATACGAAACGGCCGTGAGCGGCTTGCCCACGGGAAGACGAAAGGGTTCGCCCTCGATGGCGTCCCAGAGCAGACCGTGAAGACCTTGCCGGTCTCGCCGCGACGGCGGATGTAAATCAACAATCAAAACGTGGACGCCTTGCTCGATCAGATCGGTGACTTTCTCCACGAACGTGTCGATGGCATGCCGACTCGATTTGTTGCCCGGGGAAACGATCTCGATCACGTTCACGACGTTTCCGTCCGGGTGGCGGACGGCAATCCGGTTCGCCCGCTTCGCGTACCGGTCGATTTCCTTGTGGGTGACGAATTCCACTTTCGGCGGGTGGTCGGCCAACGCGATGCCGCCGCGTGGCCCGTCGCCGGCCCGTTCCTCGATCTCCAAGGTGAGCAGGTCCGGGATCGGCCGGCCGACCGATTGTTCGGCAAAGGCTTCGTATCCTTGTGGCAGCACGCCGCCGTTCAATCGCGCGCAGAGGCGGGCAATCCAAGTGTGGTGGAAGTGGTGGAACGTCCCTGCCCGCACTTTTGTCCAGTCGTGAACCGGCATTGCGATCCCCTCCGTCATCCAGGCGGATTGTACCGCGCCACGGCCGCCGCAACGATGCGCGACACCAGTACCGCGTGCGAGACGCCGAGGAGGCCGGCCATGATGACGAGGTCGCTCGACTCCGGGTTCAAGCCCGGCAGCGGGTTGATCTCGATGAAGTACGGCACGCCGTCGCGCACTCGGTAGTCGAGCCGCGCCACGTCGCGGCAGCCGAGCAGGTCGAAGACCGTCAACGCGCTCGCCTCGATCGCGCGCAGGACCTCCACCGGCAGCGCCGGCGGGCAGGCGTAGTCGATCAGGCGCACGTAGTCGCGCTTCACTTCCAGGCTGTAGACGAAGTGCTCGACCGCCCGCTTCGGCGCGATCGACATCATCCCGAAGATCTGCGGCGGGTCGTTGCCGATGATGCCGACCGTCACTTCCGTGCCGGCGATGAACTCTTCGACGAGCACCGGCTGGCGGTAATCCTGCCAGAGCCGCATCACGGTCGGACCGAATTCTTCGGCCGTGCGAATCAGGCAGCGGTTGCGGACGCCTTTGCTCGATCCTTCGAAGGTCGGCTTAGCGATCAGCGGCAGCGGCAGCCCGCTCGCTTCGAGCATCGCCGGGAATTCCGCGAAGTCGCCGTCGTAGGGCGTCGCGTCGAACGACAGCGTCAGCCCCTTCGGCACGATCACATCGGCCGTCTGCACCAGTCGGCGCGTCAGGTCCTTGTCCAGCGCGACGGCCTGCGCGAGCGGGTCGGAGCCGGTGTACGGGATGCCGAGCATCTCGCAGACCGCCGGCACGCGTGCCTCGCGCGACCGACCGACGCCGGTCCCTTCCGCGAAGTTGAAGACGAAGTCGGGTTTGTCCCGCAGGATCGCGTCGAGGAACGGCTTCCCGTCGCCGAGCAGCGACACCCTGTGTCCGAGGCCCTTCAGCACATCGGCGATGGCGTGGATCGTGACGGGCGCGTCGAACTCCTCGTACAGATCGTCCGGCGCGCCGTCGGGAATCGGCCCGTCGGGCTTCAAGTCGAACGCGATGCCGAAATGCATGGAGTCCACCGATTCAAGGTCGCGGCGAGCGCCCACCGCGGTTCCCAAGCTTGGGCAATCCTATCGGGCGCCGCGCGGTTTGCCGAGTGCCGGTCCGTTCGCCACGCCCACCTTCGGGCAGTGCTTCGCCAGCGTGCAGGCGTCGCACGCCGGCGTGCGGGCGGCGCAGACGCGCCGGCCGTGCAGGATCAGCCGGTGGCTCGCGACCGTCCACGCGTCCTTCGGCCACAACGTCATCAACTCGAATTCCACCTTCACAGGATCCGACTGCGTCGTAAGTCCCAATCGCCGCGCCAGACGGCCGACGTGCGTGTCCACCGTGATGCCCGGCACGCCGAACGCGTCGCCCAGCACGCAGTTCGCGCTCTTGCGGCCGAGGCCCGGCAGCGCCGTCAACTCCTCCAAGGTCCGCGGCACCTCGCCCCCGTGCCGCTCCACGAGCGCCCGGCACGCCGCCTGGATGTTCTTCGCCTTGTTCCGATAGAACCCCGTCGACTGGATGTACCCTTCCAGTTCCTCGCGGTCCGAGTCGGCGTAGTCCCGCGCGCTCCGGTAGCGCGCGAACAGCGCCGGCGTCACGAGGTTCACGCGCTTGTCGGTACACTGCGCCGACAGCATCACCGCGACCATGAGTTGCAGGGGCGTCTGGAAGTCCAGCTCCGTGGGCGCGTCCGGGTAGAGCTTCGCGAGTTCGGCCAGAATCGACGGGGAACGCGTCTTCGCGGCTTTCATGTCGGGTTCTCGAAGCGAGCACGAATCACCTTCGCCGGCACGCCGCCGACGATCGTGTTCGGCGGCACCGGTTTCGTCACGACCGACCCGGCCGCGACGATGCTGCCGGCGCCGACGTCCGCCATCACCACGGCCGCGCTGCCGATCCACGCCCCCGCGCCGATCGTCACCAACGCTCGCGCGCCGCCCTGGTCCTTGATCGGCGTGGTCGGGTCGTCGAAGTGGTGCGTGTGCGCGCCGCTCGGGATGTGCACGCCGGCGGCCACGAGCACGTCCCGCTCCAGGTGCACGAGGCCGAGGTGGCAGCGCGGGCCGACGTAGACGTTCGCGTCGATCCGGGCGCCGGCCTGGGAGAAGAGCGTGCCGAAGCCGATCTCGGCCGAGCGATCGCAGCGGTTCAAGACCAGGCACAGGAACGCACGGCGAAGGTAGATTCCCGTCAGCCCCGGCAGCGGCGCGAGCGCCTGCGACGCCCCCTCGAGCGCGCGGTCCTTCCCCAGCGCGAGCGCGCCGACGCCATACGCGAGCAGCCACGGCGCCGCGAGGACCGTCGCGACGACGTGCAGGGCGAACTTGATCGCGGCTTTCATCGGTCCGGGAATTGTAGGTCTTCGGCTTCCCCCGACGGCGGCCGATGTGGATAATGATCCCCGTCCGCCGCGGAGGAGTCGCCGTGTTCCGATCGTTGCCGATGCTGTTGGTGCTCGCCTCCGCGGCCGCGGCGGGCGCGCCGCCGAAGCCCGCCCCGCCCGACCCCTTCGAACTCGGCCGCATGGGCATCACCTTCTCCGACGAAGGCCTCGGCATCGCCTCCATCGAACCGACGCTCCCCGTCGCGCGCAGCGGCCTCCGCGTCGGCGACGAATTCGTCCAGGTCGGCTCCGTCCAGGCGCGGCAGCGCGCCGACATCCAGCGCCTCGTCGCGGGGCTGCGGCCCGGCACGCGCATCAAGGTGATCGTCAACCGCAACGCCGAACGCAAGGAATTCACCGTCACGCTCGGCGAAGCCAACGACGAAGTGAAGGCCACCTTCCGCCGCCTCGCGAACCCGAACGCCGGCGACGACGACATCCCATGAACGAACGCGACCGCCGCTTTCGCGGCGGTCGCTCGAAGATCATTGTCGGATTACTTCTTCTCGACGATGTCCGCCTTCGTGCTGCCGACGATCGCGACGAGTTCGTCGATCTCGGCCTGCGGCACCTTGTACTTCTTCAAGGTGTCCACGAGGTGACCCGCCAGCGCGCCGAACTCCGCCTCGGTGATTTCCATCCCCTTGTGCGAGTCCTTCATGCTCTTGCCGCTGTACTTCAGCGGCCCGCCGGTCGTCGCCGACACCAGCTCGACGAGCAGCCCTTCCAGCTTCTTCACGCCGGCGGCGTCCAGCTTGTACTTGCCGTTGCGGAGGAAGTTCACCTTCGGATCGCCGGCGGCCGCCACCACGAAATCGTGGATGACCGCCTCGACCGCCTTCTGACCGCCGAGCCGGTCCCACAGCGGCTTCTCGACGATGTCGCCCTTGGTGCTCGCCACGATGCCGACGAGTTCGTCGATCTCCGCCTGCGGCACCTTGAACTTCTTGAGCGTCGCCACGAGGTGACCGGCCAGCGCGCCGAACTCCGCCTCCGTGATTTTCATCCCCTTGTGGGACTCTTTCATCGAACGGCCGGTGTACTTCAGCGGGCCGCCGGTCGCGCTCGAGATCATCTCCACGAGCAGTTGCTGGAGCTTGTCCACGCCGGCGGCGTCGAGCTTGTACTTGCCGTCGCGGAAGAAGTTGACCTTCGGATCCGGCGCGGCCGCGAGGACGAAATCCTTTACGACGGCGCGCACGGCGGGTTCGCCGCCAAGGCGATCCCACAGCGCCTTCTTGGCGGGCTTCTGGCCGGTGACGTCGTTCTGGGCGGCGTCGAGCGCGGCGCGGAGCGTGAAGGCGGCGTCGGCGGGACGCTGGTTCTTCGCCGTCGCGAGGGCGTCCTGGATCGACTTCGTCGTCGTCGGCCGATGGTCCAGCAGGCCGCCGATCACCTTCAACGCCCCCTGATAGAGCCGGAGGCATTCCTCGGTCTTGCCGGCGTTGTACAGGTCCACGCCGTCCTTCACGGTCTCGTAGATCAGCGTGGCGATCCGCTTGTCGAGGTCCGCTCGGCTCAGCGGCAGGGGCTTGTCCTGCCCGAACGCCGGAACGCTCCAAGCCAGGACGAACCCGAAGGTCAACACGGCCAACTTTCGCATGAGTTTCGCTCCCGAAACGAGGTGGGTGGCGACGGTCGGGCCACCGTCATGGCGAGTATACGCATCCCGCCGCCCGGCGGATTGCGTTCCGTCGGAGAAATCGGGAATTGCCGCGCAGCCCCCCTTTCAAGTAAAATCGCCGGAGGTCGCGCTTCCCGTCCGCCTGGTCCGTCACCATGAGCCTCTCCGACGGCGAAATCCTGGGTCGCGTGGCGGATTTGGACCGATCCGCCTTCGCCGACTTCTACGACCGGTACTCGGCGCGGGTATTTGGCTTTCTTTTGCACCTCCTACGAAACCGCGCGGAAGCGGAGGACGTACTCCAAGAGGCGTTCTGGCAAGTGTGGCGCCAGGCGGACCGGTTCGACTCCGGCCGCGCCTCCGCCGAAGCCTGGTTGCTGATGATCGCCCGCAGCCGCGCCGTGGACCGCCTCCGACGCCGCCGCGAGACCGTCACCGACACGATCCCGGAAATTCCGACGGATAGCCAACCGGAGATCAGTCTGTCCCGTCAGGATGATGCGGTGCAAGTGACGGCGGCGCTGGCGGTGCTGCCGTTCGATCAACAGGAGCCGATCCGGCTGGCGTTTTTCGAGGGCCTGACGCACGACCAGATCGCACGGCACTTGAAAATTCCGCTGGGAACCGTTAAGACCCGGATCCGTTTGGGGTTCCTCCGCCTGCGGGAACGCTTGGCGGCGGGAGTCGTGGAATGAATACTGCGAATCGCGACGAATTCCTGGACCTCTTCACCGACGCCGACCGCGAGGCCGTCGACGACGGCCTGCTCGCGCTCGCGGCCGACATCCCGTCCGCGGAGCCGCCGGCCTACGTGAAGGACAGCCTCTTCGGCCGCCTCGCCACCGCCCCGCGCCGGAACCCCTCCCTCGAACAGAACCGCAAGGCCGCCACCACCCTGCCCGAAGTGCAGTTCGGCTTCCGCGAGGAGGCCGTCTTCCAGTTCTCGCACCTCTCCGGCGTGACCGCCCGGATGCTCCACCTCGACCCGCAGACGAAGCGCTTCTCCGCGATGGTGAAGCTCGAGCCGGGCAGCCACATCCCCCCGCACCGCCACGACGGCCTGGAGGAATGCCTGGTGATCGACGGCGAGCTGATCGTCGGCAGCGTGCGGATGCGCGCCGGCGACTACCAATGGGCCGACGCCGGCAGCGAGCACGTCGAGCAATGGACCGACGTGGGCGCGACGCTGCTGCTGTCGGGTCCGATGTCGCTGCTGGCGGGGTGACGGCGGATCGCAGGGTTCACGCGCATTAATCGCTTGTAAATCCCGCGAGGACCGCTTGCAGGTA
>CAYVRB010000082.1:0-20634 GCA_964453375.1 uncultured Alcaligenaceae bacterium | reverse complement strand
AGACGAGCGACCATGGCCAACGTGTCGGGCCTCCCAAAGCCTCGGCCCGACCTACGAAACTCGCGATCGGGAAGACGAGCGACCATGGCCAACGTGTCGGGCCTCCCAAAGCCTCGGCCCGACCTACGAAACTCGCGATCGGGAAGACGAGCGACCATGGCCAACGTGTCGGGCCTCCCAAAGCCTCGGCCCGACCTACGAAACTCGCGATCGGGAAGACGAGCGACCATGGCCAACGTGTCGGGCCTCCCAAAGCCTCGGCCCGACCTACAAATCAGAGAGCGACCACGGCCAACTGCAAACGCTCGCGATCGGATAGAAGTGAATCTCACCGATCCGCGAAGGCGAAGCGGGCGAGGCCGAACATCAACGCGAACAGGAATCCGTGGACGAAGTGCCCGGACCCGATCGTTTGGCCCTCCTTCGCCGTCCATTTCGCGAGCAGGTACGACACGGCGCCGGCGACGAGCGGCGCGACGATCAGATTCGCGATACGCAGCGCGGCGAACGGCAGGAAAAGCTTCGGAGCGAGAAGCGTCGAGAGCCAGCCGAGGCCGCCGCCGAAGAAGATGTGCAGGCCGAGGATCGCGCAGCCGTCTTCGCGCTTGGACGTGGTCGCGCGGCCGATGCCGTCCAGGAGGCCGCTGCCGATGATCTGAATGAAGAACTCGAAGAACAACTGAAAAAAGATCACGAGGATTTCTTCCACGGTCGCGCTCCCGCCGGCGATCCTCGCAGTCTACCCGCCGGACCGTCCGCCGCCACCGTAGAATTCCCCCATGCGCACCCTCGCGATCGGCGACATCCACGGATGCTCCGCGATGCTGGACGACCTGCTCGCGGCCGTCCAACCCGTCGCCGACGACCGGCTCGTCTTCCTCGGCGACTACGTCGACCGCGGCCCCGACACGCGCGGCGTGCTGGATCGGTTGATCGCCCTGAAGGAGAATCCAAACGTCGTCTGCCTGCGCGGCAACCACGAGCTGATGATGGCGCGATCCCGCCGGGACAAGTCCGAGTACAAGATGTGGTACGCCGTCGGCGGCATGCAGGCGCTCGCCTCCTACGGCCCCTCCCCCGGCCGCATGGGCACCCTCGCGGACGTGCCCGAGCGCCACTGGCGGTTCCTCGAAGCCGAGTGCGTCGACTACTTCGAAACCGAGACGCACCTCTTCGTCCACGCCGGCGTCGCCTACGACTTGCCCTTGGACGAACAGGACGAAGGCGCGCTCTTCTGGGACTTCTTCGACCCCGACGCGCCGCCGAACCACGTCTCCGGCAAGACGGTCGTCTGCGGGCATTCCTCCCAGAAATCGGGGAACATCCTCGACCGCGGCACCGCGATCTGCATCGACACGTTCGCCTACGGCGGCGGCTGGCTCACGTGCCTGGACGCCGCGTCCGGCGCCTACTGGCAGGTGAACGTGCTGGGCAAAGTCCGCACCGGAAACCTCGAAGGTCGTTGATCGAACCCGCGACGAATCGAGACCGGTCTTCGAGCGTCAGCCTTCGCGGTTGACGAAATCGATGAGCATCCGCAGCCGGCCCAGGGCGTGTCGCGTGAACCGGAACTTCAGGCGCGGGAATTTCGCGAGCTCCGGTTCGTTCGCCTCGGCCGGCAGCGCGTCGCACTGCTCGAAGTCGCCGTCCTTGAGGATGTCGGCGAACTCGCGCCGCAGGTTCCCCATCACGGCCTCCGACAGCCGCGCGTGCAGCCGCAGCACCAGTTCGCCGCGGACGTAGCGCATCGAGTGGTAGACGCGGTAGAAGTCGATCACTTCGTTCACGGCTTCGTCGACGGAGTCGGTGATCTTGTAGAAGGCGCGGTCTTCGGGCGAGATGTAGCCGCGCGCGAGCAGCGCCTCGTCCACGAAGCGTTGCCAGCTCGCCCAGTAGTCGCCGCCGGGTTCGTCCACGAGGACGAGCGGGAAGATGTGGGACTTGCCGGTCTGGATGAGGGTGAGCGTCTCGAAGGCCTCGTCGTGGGTGCCGAAGCCGCCGGGGAAGAGGGCGACGGCGTCGGACTCCTTCACGAACGCGAGCTTGCGCGTGAAGAAGTACCGCATGTTCATGAGCTTCGGATCGTCGAGGATGACGGGGTTGGCGCCCGACTCGAAGGGGAGGAGGATGTTCAGGCCGAAGCTGTTCTCGCGGCCGGCGCCGACGTGCCCGGCCTCCATGATGCCGGCGGCGGCGCCGGTGATGACCATGTAGCCGACCTCCGCCATCTGCCGGCCGAATTCGACGGCGGCCTTGTAGGCGGGGTGGTCCGGCTTGGTGCGGGCGGAGCCGAAGACCGTGACCTTGCGCTTGTCGTGGTAGTTGGCGAAGACGCGAAAGCAGTGCCGCAGTTCCTTGAACGCGGTGGCGAGGAGCTTGGCGTCGCCTCGGCCGCAGCCGTCGAGCTTGAGCTTCTCGGCCGTCTGGCGGATCTGCTCGACGTACTCGTCGATATCCTCGGCCGGCGGATCCGATTCGAGGATCGACTCGAAGGGCGTGTGCGTGACGGGCACGTCGGGCATGGGGCGCTCCCGCGGGGTGGGAGTTATTGTAAGCGCCTCACGCCGGGGCGATGCGCTCGACGGCGAGGAACCGCGGGTGCAGCCGATCGAAGTCGGCGTCGGTGGTGAGCAAAGTCGCATCGTGGACGATCGCGGTCGCCGCGATCCAGAGGTCGTTCTTGCCCATCTTCCGGCCGGTTTGTTGTGTCTGCGAATCGATCATCGAATAGACATCGATCAAGTCGCGGGTGTCGATCGGAATCCGTTCGAGGTAGCCGATCAGGAATTCCATCCGATCGAGCTTGGCGGTGCCCCAATGAAACAGAAGGGACAGCGAACGCGTCTCGGCTTCGTTCACGATGGATATGATCGGCTTCGGTTCGATCAGGAGTGGTTGGTATTGGTCGCGGATCGATTCCCAAAGGGCATCGCCCCGCACGTATTGCACGAGGATGTTCGTATCGAGCAGGTAGCGGGGCGAGGCCATTACGAGAGTTCTTCCAACGCTTGGCGAATCTGTTCGTCGGTTTCGTCGCCGGGCCATTGACCGACCAAGACGTCGGACAACGTTTTTCCATCGGGTAGCGGTCGGCCCTTGCGGACGTGCTTCATCGCGTTCTCGCGGTCGATCCGCTTCTGCTCCGGCGTGCGGTTGGTCCAGCGCTTCAGCAGGGCTTCGAGCGCGTCCATGTTGCCGTCGTCGTCGACGACGCGGTCTTCGGTCTCATTGGATGGTTGCATCGCGATCCCTCCTCCGCGTCCATCATACCCGAATCGATCGGTTTCCGAATATCGACTTCGACTCATACCAGCGGAACAAATGATCGGAAATGAATCTCACCGGACCGGTTCGATGCGTTCGACGTTGAGAAAGTGCGGGTGGAGTTGGTCGAAATCCGTGTCGGTGGTGAGCAGCGTCGCGTCGGCGAGGACGGCGGTGGCGGCGATCCAGAGGTCGTTCTTGCCCATCTTCTCGCCACGATTCTGCGTGTGGGCGTCGATCGTCGCGTAGTGGTCCACCAATTTGTGATCGTCGATCGGAATTTCGTCGAGGTAGCCGAGAAGAAAATCCATTTTGTCGAGTTTGGCTCGACCCCAATGAAATTGTTTCGACAACGATTTCAACTCGGCCGTCGTGGCGATGGAGATGATCGGCTTCGGTTCGATCAGGAGCAGCTGATAGTCTTCGCGAATCCGATCCCACGTGGCGTCGTCGCGAACGTGATGGACTAAAAGATTCGTATCCAGCACGTAGCGCGGCGTCGGCATTTACGAGAGTTCGTCCAGGGCTTTGAGAATTTGTTCGTCGGTTTCGTCTCCGGGCCATTGACCGACCAAGACATCTTCCAGTGTCTTACCCTCCGGTAGCGGCCGGCCCTTGCGGGCGCGTTTCATCAGCGCTTCGCGGTCGGCTTGCTTCTGCTCCGGCGAGCGGTTGATGATGCGATTCACGGCCTCGGTCAGAGCATCGGGGTTGCCTTCGGCATCTTTTTCGTCCATCAATTCGGTCGGCGTCATGATCTCACCTCCGGCACCATTTTAGACCGGTTTATCCTAACACGATAGTCCGTTCAGCCCTTCACCAGCTTCACGTATTCGCGCATCCAGGCCGGGTTGTCGTGCCACGTGCGGGCGGTCACGAGATTGCCGCTCACCACCACTTCGCGGTCGACGTACGCGCCGCCGGAGAACTCGCAGTCGTACTTGCACTTCGCCACCGTCGTGGCCTCGCGGCCCTTCAGGCAGTCCGCCGCCGCGAGGATCTCGATCCCATGGCAGACCGACGCGATCGGCTTCTTCGCCGCGTCCATCGCCTTCGTCACGCGGATCAAGTCGGCGTCGTAGCGGATGTACTCCGGCGCCCGGCCGCCGCTGATCACCATGCCGTCGTAGTCGTCCGGGTCGATGTCGGCGAAGGCGATGTCGGCGCGCATCTTGTACCCGGCCGATTCGACGGTGATGTCCCACTCGGGATGCCGATCGTGGAGCACGAGGTGGTACGTCCGCGCGGCCGGGGCGGCGATGTCCACGCGCCAGCCCTCCTCCTGGAGGCGGAAGAGCGGGTAGTAGGTGTCCAGCACCTCGGCGGCGTCGCCGATCACGAGCAGGAACTTCTTCATTCGATGCGCTCCGATTTGTAGGGTGTTCCGCGCTCGGCTCCGAAGACTCCGCCTCGCCGCTAATCGAGGGCGCGCCGCGCTCGGCTCCGAAGACTCCGCCTCGCCGCTAAACGGGGGCGCGCCGCTAACCTTTCTTCGCGGCCTTTTCGGCTTCGAGGGCGGGGAGAACCGCCTTCACGCCGACGGCGCCGAGGCCGCCGACGCCGATGGCCAAAATCGCCAGCAGGATCACCCGCGATTTGCCCGTCCACATGTCCCAGAGGCTGCCGAAGATCTGCACGATCAGCCCAAGCCCAACGACGGCGCCGGTGCCCATGATCGCCATCGCGAAGTACGGCCCGACGCCGTCGATGCGCGCGAGCCACCAGCACGAGACGTCCGCCACCTGGGCGAGCACGACGATCGGCGCGATGATGCAGCGGGCGAACTTCCAATAACTCGTGAAGGCGAACGTCAGGCCCGTCAGGCTGAACAGCATCGCGAAGCTGAGCAGGTGGGCGTGCGTCGATTGCGTGAGCTTCTCGATGCCGATCTGCCGAGTACTCCTCACCATGCCGTCGACGATTTCGACGGTTGGGGGAACGACAGAGTATTTGGCAATCTCTTCGTAGGTTTCGAGGCGAAAAGCTTCCGCATCGCCCCCTTCCTTGTGACAGCGGGTACACCGGGTTTCAAAGAGTTCTTTGACTTTGACCGCCTTCTTGTCTTCGGTGAGGAAGTCGGCCGTGATCGACTCCTTCAGCGCGGCCGAGATCGGGAATTTATCGTCGTCGAACGCTTTCTTCCGCTCCGCATCGGGAAGCTTGAGCCACTCGTCCAAAGCCGTCCGTTCACCGTTGAGTTCCTTGTCGAGCGTAGATTTTTGAGATGGATCCTCCTTGATCGCCTTCACGTATTCCTTGTTCTTCGTGAAGAACGCGGCGGCCATGCTGCCGGAGCCGTTGAAGGGAGCACCTTCGATCGGCCCCATGATGAGGACCTGCAACTTGCTTTTCGGATTCTTGTCGGCCTCCGTCGCGGGTTTCCAGCCGGCGAAGATCTCCACGACGTCCGCCTTTCTCGGCAGGGGCTCGCCGTTGCGCGAGGAGTGCTGGAGGTGCAGTTGCACCATGGCGGAGAAGTAGCCGAGTCCGACGGCGCACAGGAAGCAGGAGATCACCAGCTTCGCGGGCGTGGGGAGGTCGCGCAGGCTGTACATGGGCAGTCTCCGGCAAAGCGCTTGTTCTATCGGACCGAACGACGCGGGCCTACGGCCGCCCGCGAGGGGGTAGGTACCATCCAGACTAACCGCGCGCGGCGTCGCTCCGCAACAGCGCCTCCGCCGCCGCGATCACTTTCTCGCGCGCGATCGGCAGCGAATCCGGCAGCCGTGCGCCGGAGGCGAGCTTGTGCCCGCCGCCCTGGAACTGCTCCGCGAGTTTCGACACGTCCGCCGCGCGCGAGCGGAAACTCACTTTCGTGCCGCCGTCGGTCTGCTCGATGAAGATCATGGCGAGGTCCACGCCGTCGATGCTGCGCGGGTGGTTGATGAGGTCTTCGGTGTCGCCCGGCACGGCCCCGGTGGCGGCGTAGTCCTTGAGGTACACCTCGGTGTAGGCGATCTGGCCGTTCGCGCGCGTCTGGAGGCGCTCGAGGGCGACCCCCGTCAGCTTCAGGCGCGCCATCGGCGCGGCCTCGTAGAGCCGTTCATACAGCGGCGTCGGGTTCGCCCCGGCCCGCACCAGCTCGCCGGCGAGCGCGAAGGTCGCCGCTGTCGTGTTCGCGTGGCGGAACCAGCCGGTATCGGTCGCGAGCGCCATGAAGAGATGGTTCGCCGCGGTCGGCGAGAGCGGCGCGTCGAGGGCGCGAATGATCTCGTGGGCCAGCCGACCGGTCGCTTCCGCCGTGGTGTCCACGAACGCGAGGCCGCCGAGATCGTCCTGCGTGCGGTGGTGGTCGACGACCGCCTTCGGCACGGTCATGCCCTTCATGAAGTCGCCGAAGTCGCCGAGCTGGTTCCACGTCCCCGTATCCAGCACCAGGATCGCGTCGACGTTTCGAAACTTCGCCCCCGGCGCCTCGAAGTTCTCGATGATCGTTCGGTCCGGGTCCAGGAATCGGTAACGCGGCGGTAACGGGCTGGCGATGACGACGCGCGCCGTCTTGCCCATTCGCGTCAGCGCATCGGCGAGGCCGAGCTGGGACCCCATGCCGTCGGCGTCCGGGCGCACGTGCGTCATGAGCAGGAACGTCTGGTGGCGGCGGACGAGATCGACGAGCGGCGACCAATCGAGCGGCATGGGAGCTCCGGCGAGGGCAAACCGACATTATAGCCGCCCGTCGCGGTAAGATTGCGGGAACGGAACCGGCCTCGGCGGGCACTCCTCCGCAGACGCCCGGCGCGCAGCCGGGAATTCCAGATCGGGACCCCTCCCATGCCGACGGCGCGCGTCCTCGATGCCCTGCAAGTCCTGGTGCCGCCGCCCGACGACGGCGACGGCGAATGCCTGCGGCGGTTCCTCGCCGGGCGCGACGAGGCGGCCTTCGCCGAACTCGTGCGGCGCCACGGGCCGATGGTCTACGGCGCGTGCCGCCGCATCCTCGCGAACGGCCCCGAGGCCGACGACGCCTTCCAGGCCGCGTTCTTCGTCCTCGCCCGCAAGGCCGACACGATCCGCGGGAACGTGCGCTCCTGGCTCTACGGCGTGGCGGTGCGGGTGGCCCACAAGGCGCGCGTGCAGGCGGTCCGGCGGAGGGTGCGACAGATGGCGGCGGCCAAACCCGAAGCGGTGCTTTCTCCCCGCGACGACCGCGAACTCTGGGCGGTGCTGGACGAGGAGCTGGCGAAGCTGCCCGACGACCTGCGGCAGGCGGTGCTGGCGTGCGACCTGAACGGCCTGTCGCGCGCGAAGGCCGCCGCCGAACTCGGCTGGCCCGAAGGCACCGTCGCCAAGCGCCTGACGAAGGCGCGCGAGGAGTTGGCGCGCCGGCTGACGCGCCGGGGCATCTCGCTCGGCGCGGGGACGCTGGCGCTGGCGCTCGGCGAGCGCGCCGCCGCGGCCGTGCCCGGCGCGCTCCTCGCCGAGACGGCGCGGCAGGCGGCCAGCTTCGCCCTCGGCGGCCAGTGTTCCCTCGCGGCGCGCGCCCTCGCCGAGTCGGCGCTGCGCTCGCTCGCGTTCGGCGCGAAGGCGTGGCTCGCCGTCGGCCTCCTCGCCCTCGCCCTCGCCGGCGGCGGATGGATGTTCGCCGGCGCGCCGGGCGAACCGACGGGCGCGCCCCCGGCCGCCGCGAAGCCGGAACCGATCCCCGCCGGCACGATCTGGAAGGAACGCTACCTGATCGAGAACGAAGGCAAGCTGCCGACCTCCGTCGCGTATTCCGCCGACGGGCAAAACCTGCTCGCCGGCTTCGCGGATAGCGAAGTGATGTCGCTCGTGTTCGACCGCGACGACGCGAAGTGGAAATGGAAGGCGACCGTCGTGGAGGCGGTGCCGGCGGCCGCCTACGCCGTGGCCTACTCGGCCGATCGGAAGAAGGTGTACGCGACGACCCGCGACGGCGTGCGCGTGATCGACGCTTCCACCGGCAAGCAGGAGGCCGTCATCGAGGCGAAGGGGAGCAACCCGACGGCGCTTGGCGTCTTCCCGAACAAGGCGATCGCGCCGGACGTGACGCGTTGCCAGATCGTCTTCGGCAACGCCTCCGGCTACTTCGTGAAGGGTTGGGCCGACGGCAAGATGGCCGACACGATCGGCACGATCCAGACGAGTACCGTGGCGAAGGGGGCGACGCCGGCGGACGCAGCGGCCGTGCCGCTGGCCGTCGATCCGAAGGGCCGCAGCGCCATCATGACCGGCCCGCTCGACGGGGCCACGAAGAAGAACGTCCTGTGGGCCTACGTCTGCGGCGACTACGAGAAGGACAGCCCCGGCAACCGCGTGATGCCCGGCCACGAGGCGACCGTCGTGAGCGCGGCCTGGGCGAAGGACGGCGCCACGGCCGTCACCGGCGACGCCGCCGGGCGCGTCATCGCGTGGGACGCGAAGTCGATGAAGGAGCTGCGCCGCGTCGAACTCGGCGGCCGCATCGCGGCGCTCGCCATCACCGGCGATGGGTCGCGGACCGCCGCCTACGTCCTCGGCAAGGCGGGCGAAGTCTTCGTGTGGGACACCGCGAAGCCGACGAACGCGATGAAGCCGATCCATACCGACCCGAGCGATTTCTCTGGCGTTTCGAGCCACGCAAGTTTGTCGTTCACGCCCGACGGCAAGCGCCTGGCCGGCTGCGCATTCAACGCGCGCTGGCTGTCCCGCCTCGCCGAGTCCGTCGGCAAGGTCCGCGTCTGGGAACTGGCCGAGGAGCCGAGGGCGCAGCGCCCGCCGAAGACGCTGTTCGCGCTCGACCTACCCAAGGGCGCCGCGCCGAACTTCGCCGTCTACAGCCGGCATTCCCTGATCATGAAAGCGACCGGCAAGGAGGGCGCGATCGACTTCCGCGACCTCCGCGACGGATCGATCCAGCAGCGACTCACGCTCGGCCAGTTCTCCATCGGCCGGATGACGATATCGCCGGACCGCAAGTGGCTCGCCCTCGAAACGCATCCGCCGAACCCGGGCGCGCCCGCCAAGACCTTCGACCTGTACCTGCTGGACTTGTCGAAGATGATCGACCACAAAACGATCCCGACGTGCGATCGCCTGCTGGACCTCGCGTCGGGGCATGTCGCCGTCGTGCGGAACGGCGCGATCGAACTCTGGGACATCGCGACGGCCAAGTTGAAAAAGTCGGCCCCCTTCCCGACGAAGCGCGTCGACGCGGCCGCGCTGTCCCCCGATGGGAACACGCTCGCGGTGTCCGACCGGAACGAACTCGTCCTCTGGCGCTGGACCGAGAACGCGCACGAGCGCATCGACCTCGGCCACACCGTCGGCTCGCTCGCCTTCTCGCCCGACGGCAAGACGCTCGCCGAGGGTCCGAGCCCGCGGGACGCCGTGCGGCTGCGGAACGTGGCCACGCGCAAGATCGAGCGGAGCCTGTTCAACGGAACGAAGCAATCGTTGGACGTGCCGAGGATGGCGTTCGCGCAGGGCGGCCGGCTGCTCATCGCCGCGAACGCGATCCAGACGTCGAACGCCGTCCCGCACCGCATCCACTTCTGGGACACGCTGACTGGCGGCGTGGCGCACGAGATCGCGATCCCGAACGGCTTCCCGCGCCATCTCGATCTGACGCCGAGTGGCCGCACGCTCATCGCCGCCATCGAACGCGACGCCGGCGTGACGCTGATGGCGTGGGAGATCGACGGCGACGGACCGGCCGCGCAAATCTCAGAGTGGAAAGAGGGCAAGCCGCTGTCCGACTTCCCGAGTTGGCCGGTCCGGAACTTTGCCCTGAACGCCGACGGCCGACAGATCGCCGTCGTCGCCGGCGGCTATCACGTATCCATTCACGACTCGGCCGATGGGACCACGTTGAGCGACGAGAAAACGCACCATCTGGGCGCGCTGAAAGCGCCCGCGACGCGAACGGCCGTGGCGTTCAGCGCGCGGGGCGATCTGGCCGTGACGGCCCAAAACGGCGTCGTCGTCTACCGCGCCGACACGCTCCTGAAGCCGATCCCCGAAATCGTCGGCAGTTGGAGCCACTGGGAGGGGGTTCGCGATTTCGATCCGCATCAGGTGGCCTGGCTCGCGAACGACCGCATCGTCGCCGGGAGCGGGGACGCCTACCACGTGCTCGGGTGGAACGTCGTCGAGCATGACGGGATCACGCAGACCGAACGGTATGTCGGCGACGCCTGGAAATCCCGGGAGAAATACAAACACCTGCCGACCGCGCTCGCCGTCTCCGCGCAGTCGAAGCGCATCCTGTACCTCGAGGGGTCGAAGCCCGTTCTCGATGTCGAAAACTTCAACCTGCTCGTTCGCCGGACCGACACGTCGCCGCAGAAGATTCACACGTTGGCCGGGCACACCTCCCGCCCGACGGGCGGGGCCATCGCGTCCGACGGATCGCGGCTCCTCACCGGAGCCGAGTCCGGCGAGTTGATCCTGTGGGACGGCACGACGTTTCAAAAACGGTCGACGAGGAAGCTCGCGGGTTCGATCGCCAACGTGGCGCTGGCCGGCGACGACCGGACCGCGGCCGTCTTGTGCGTGGGCGAACGCGGCGAGGGCGACAAGAGCGAAACCGATTGGAACCTCTACGTCTTCGACATCGCCACCGGGGAGCGGGACTTGAAGCCGGCTTGGAGCAAGACCCTGCCCGGTTCGTATTCGAACTCGATCCACCGCGTCCGGACCGACACGGGCGTGAACCACTCGACGCTGGCGTTTCATCCGAACGGCTCGAAACTGTACGCGTCCCTCGCCGAGCCGTACACGCGGGGGTTGAAGCGCGACGATCCGAACTGGCGGAAGCCGACCGGCATCCGCGTCTGGGAGAAGCCCGCGCCCGCGCCGGCCGCCGACACGGCGCCGGCCGCACGTCGGGAAATCCGCGAACTCCGCGGCACCGAAGTCGGCGGCACGGAGCCGCAAGGGGTCGCGTTCGCCCCCGACGGCAAGAGCTTTTCCGTCGTCGATGGCGACGGGCTGGTTTCCAATTGGGATCGCGCGACCCTGAAGAAGCTCTGGACCTACGACGCCGGGCACGGCAACGCCCTCGCGGGGCTGGATCATTCGGCGACCAGGAACGAGCTCGCCGTCGTCAACGGCAACGAACTCCACGCGATCGACGCGGGCACCGGCAAACTCGTCCGCCCCGCCGCCAAGACGCCGGCGTTCGCGGTGCAATACGCCCACGACGGCGTTCGACTCGCCTTCGCGAACGGCAAGTACCTGATGGCGCCGGAGATCGCGCCCATCGTGCTGACCGACCCCGCCTCGGCCCTCAATCCGGTCGCCCCGCTCTACCCCTGCCCGATCGCCTGGTCGCCGGACGATGCGCGGATCGCGGTGCTGGCGCGTTCGCCTTCGGGCGGCGATTCCTCGCAGGTGTTGGTCTGGTCGGCGAAGGAGAAATCCCATCGCCGCTTGGAAAGCGCGGTCGCCCCGAAGACGCTCTACGCGCTCCGTTGGTCGCGGGACGGGAAACGAATCTTCGCGGGCGGCGACGACGCGCGGATTCTGATCTGGTCCGGAGACAAGCTCGAGACTCAAACCGCCATCGACACCGGGGGCTGGAAGGTGCGCGCGCTGGCGCTCGCGCCGAACGACGCCGTCGTCTTCGCCGGGTTGACGAAGCTGGAGAATCCGACCGCGCCGCCGGATCGCTGGACGCGGTCCGCCAAGGTGGTGGGCTACGAACTGGCGACGGGAAAGCCGATCTTCGAGCGGACCCTCGAGGGCGATGCCGCGTATGCCCTCGCGCTCGATCCGAGCGGTCGCGCCTTGGTCGTGTTCGGCGGCGTGCATCCGATGGATTCCGGCGATAGCACCTGGAATACGAAAGTCTCGCGCGTCGAACTGTGGGAGGACTTGCCGCGGCGAGATCCCGCTCCGGCCAAGCTCTCTTGGAAAGCCGAGGCGCCGATCGCCGATCCGCAGTTCGACCTTCGATCGCCGACCTTCTCGAAGGACGGGTCGAAGTTCGCGGTCTGCTCGAACGGCCAATCGCTCGTCTTCGACGCGACCACGCTCAAGAAGCTCTACACCGTCGACGGCTGCTTCCCGCGCTTCGTCGACGATTCGCTCTTCACCTGGGCGCTCGTCGCGAAGCGGTTCGACGCGAAGACCGGCAAGGAATTGAAGGAGTTCCCGCAGGCCAAGACGGAGTTCGGCTGGCGGCTCGCGGCCTTCGCGCCCGACGGCCAGACCGTCGCCGGGTACGACGGCGCGCAGGTTCAGCTGCGCGACGTGGCCACGGGCTTCGAGCCGCGCCGCCTCGAGCGGCAAGCGCGCCCGACGAATCTTGCGTTCCCGATCCAAGGCGTGAATTGGTCGCCGGATGGAAAGTTCGTCGCCGGGTTCCACGCCGCGGCCGAATTGGACGGCGTCGGCGGCCTCGCGATCTGGGACGCGGCCACCGGCCGACAAACGGCCCGACGGTCGGCGGGGCTGCTCGAATTCAACGGCCGGCACGCCGGCTTCGCCTTCGCCCCGGATGGCAAGACGCTCGCCGTCGGCGGCCTCACCGGCGACAACGAACGGAATTCGTCGCTCGCGATCCTCGACGCGACGACGCTCAAGACCGTGACCGGTCCGATCCTCTTAGGTTCGCGAGAAGACGGCGCGGTGGTCACGGCCGTGGCCGTGTCGCCCGACGGCGGCACCGTGGCGCTCGGCGTGAAGCTGCTCTCGGGGAAGGCCCCGCTGAATCGGATTCATCTCTACGACGCGAAGACGCTGTCATTGCGCGAGAGCCTGCTGCCATCGCACGACACGGCGCCGATCTCGTCGCTGGCGTTCGCGCCCGACGGCCGCACGCTCGTCGCCGCCACCGGCGAAGGCCCGTACAGCGATCCGCAACAGAAGGAGACGCTCCACCGCGTGCTCGTGTGGCGGGGCGAAGAGAAGATGCCGTGAGGACGATCACGACGGGACGAGCCGATCCCGTCGCGATTTCGTTCCCGCGCTCGCCCCGTCCAGCCCCAGGCCGCCGCGCACGGCCGCCACGAGGCCGGCCACGTCCAACCCCGCGTCGGCGAGGAGTTCGTTCCGCTCCCCGTGCTCGACGAAGCGATCCGGCAGGCCTCGGCGGACGATGTTCTTGCCGTCCAACCCGGCGGCGTTCGCCGCTTCCAGGACGGCGCTGCCGAACCCGCCGACGATCGTGCCTTCCTCCACCGTCACGACGACGGGGAGCAGATCGACCGCCTTCAAAACGATCTCGGTATCGAGCGGCTTGACGAAGCGGGCGTTGATGACGCCGACGTTCAGGCCGTTCTCGTCCTTGAGCTTCTTCGCGGCGGCGAGGGCCGCGGCGACGCGCTCGCCGAAGACGAGATAGCAGCCGTCCTCGCCCCACTCGATGACTTCGGCCTTGCCGAGTTCGATCGGCGCCGGGCGGCGGTCGATCCGTTCGAGGTTCGCCTTCGGGTAGCGGAGGCTGATCGGCCCGGCGTGCGCGAGGGCGAAGCGGAGCATCGGCTCGATGTCGGCTTCGTCGCCGGGTGCCATCGAGGTCATATTCGGGAAGAGGCGCAGGTAGGGGATGTCGAAGGCGCCGTGGTGCGTGGGGCCGTCGGGCCCGGCGACGCCGGCGCGGTCGAGCGCGAAGACCACCGGCAGGTTCTGGAGGCAGACCTCCTGGAAGATCTGGTCGAAGGAGCGCTGGAGAAACGTCGAGTAGATGTCGACGATGGGCCGCGCGCCGGCCTTCGCCATCCCGGCGGCGAAGGCGACCGCGTGGCTCTCGCAGATGCCGGTGTCGAAGAACTGCTTCGGGAACGCATCCCGCACGCGCTCGAGCTTGTTCCCCTGGCACATCGCCGCCGTCAGCACGCACGCCTTCGGGTTGTCCTTCAGCACGTCGAAGATCGCCGCGGACACGGCGTCGGTGTACGCCTTCGCGGTCCCCTTCTTCATCTTCACGATCTTGCCGCCGTCGATCTCCTCGAACACCGGCGGGGCGTGGTACGTCACCGGGTCTTCTTCCGCCTGCGGCACGCCCTGGCCTTTCGTCGTGAAGACGTGCAGGAGGATCGGCCCCTTCTGGCCCTTCAGGTCGCGGAGGATTTTGCGCAGGCCGTGGAGGTCGTGCCCGTCGACGGGGCCGAAGTAGCGGAAGCCGAACTCCTCGAAGAGCATGCCGTCTTTAAAGCAGGCCTTGAGGCCGTCGCGCAGGCTTTCGAGGGACGACCGCGCCGCTTCGCCGACGACGGGGATCTGCTTGAGGAGCTCGCCGAGGGTGCGCTTGCCGCCCTGGTAGAGGCCGGTCATGCGGCATTGATCGAGGTACTGCGCGAGACCGCCGGTGCGCGGGCAGATGCCCATCTTGTTGTCGTTGAGGACGACGAGCACGTTCTGGTCGAGGCCGGCGATGTTGTTGAACGCCTCGAAGACCATCCCGCTCGGCAGCGCGCCGTCGCCGATGACCGCGACGGCGTGGCGGTCCTTGTGGCCGAGCAGGTCGTCCCCCGCCTTCAGCCCGGAGATCGTCGACACGCTCGCGCCGGCGTGGCCGGTCATGAACAGGTCGTACGGCGATTCCGCCGGGTTCGGGAAGCCCATGAGGCCCCCCTTCGTGCGGATCGTGTGGAAGCGTTCGTAGCGGCCGGTGATGAGCTTGTGCGGGTAGATCTGGTGGCCGGTGTCCCAGATGAGGCGATCCTTGGAGAAGTCGTAGGTCAGGTGCAGGGCGAGGCAGAGTTCAACGACGCCGAGGTTGCTGGCGAAGTGCGCCGAGCGCGCGGTGAGCACGCGCACGAGTTCGTCGCGGATCTCGTCCGCGAGGCGCAGGAGCTGGCTGTCCGAGAGCGCAAGCAGGTCCGCGGGCGCCTGGACCCGCGGGAGCAATTCCACCTTGGACATGGGCCACTCCATTTGGAGTGCGGGGTGCGGAGTGCGGAGTGCGGAGTGAAAACCAAGAGCCGAACCGGTCTTCACTCCGCACTCCGCGCTCCGCGCTCCGCACTGGACTCAGCGATCCCTCTCCACCGCGGCCGCCGCGAGCCGCGCGAGCGGGGCGCCGGCCGTACCGAACCGTTCCACGGCCGCCGCGGCCTCGGCCGCGAGGTCGCGCGCCTTCGCGCGGCTCGCCTCGACGCCGAGCAGGCCGGGGTATGTCAGTTTACCG
The DNA here is from genome assembly GCA_964453375.1 of uncultured Alcaligenaceae bacterium. GTDB lineage: Bacteria > Planctomycetota > Planctomycetia > Gemmatales > Gemmataceae > Limnoglobus. Next base: position 5,297 of record CAYVRB010000082.1, on the reverse strand, counting down.
CGGGCGGCGTCTTTGCCGACCTTCTTTCCGGTTTTCGCCTCGCTCCCCTCGACATCCAGCAGGTCGTCGGCAATCTGGAACGCGAGGCCGAACGCGGCGGCGTAGCGGTCGATGGCCGCGCGCACGTCGTCGGGCACGCCGGCTTCGCCGAGGGCGGCGAGCGCGCCGAGCCGCAGCGCCGCGCGGAAGAGCGCCCCGGTCTTGCGCCGGTGGATGCCTTCCAACCCCGCGAGGTCGGCGGCGCCGCCGGACTCGGCTTCCAGGTCCAGCACTTGCCCGCCGACCATCCCGACGGCGCCGGCGGCCCGCGCCAGCTCCGCGCAACTAACCGCCGCCGTCCGCGGCGGATAACCGGTCGCGAGCGTCTCGAACGCCAGCGTCTGCAGGGCGTCGCCCGCGAGGATGGCCATCGCTTCGCCGAACTGCTTGTGGCTGGTCGGCCGCCCGCGCCGCAGGTCGTCGTCGTCCATCGCGGGGAGGTCATCGTGGATAAGCGAATAGGCGTGGATCATCTCGACGGCGCCGCCGGCCGGCAGGCTCGCCTCGAACGCGCCGCCGACCGCCTCGCAGGCGAACGCGGCGAGGAGCGGGCGAAGGCGCTTGCCGGGGGCGAGCAGGCTGTACGCCATCGCTTCGGCGAGGCGGGGCGGGGCGTCGGCGGCGTGGCGGCGCAGGGCGGACCGCAGGGCGGCGTCCACCGCCTCCCGCCGTGTCGTCCAGTCGTCCCGGGGTTCGCCGGTCAACGCGTCGCCCATCCGTGCGGAAATGCGGTCGTCCGTACCGCTATTGATAGCGTGCCGGCCGGCGGATGTCCGTCGGAGGCGGCATTTTCCGGGGAATCCGCCGCGTCACGCCGGTTCGACGCTCGCCGGCAGCCCCGCCGCGCCGAACTGCTCCACGAACAGTTCGGCGCGTTCGAGGTGCGTGACGAGCACGAGCGCGCGCCCGGTCTGGTGCGCGTCCCACATCCGATAGGTGGCCTCGGCCTCGGCGAAGTGCGCGACGCGGCGCAACGCCCGCACGACGGAGGGCAGGTCCCGATCGGAGCGATGCAGGATGACCTTGTAACGCGGGATCGATCGGCCGCGGGGAGAGGGGCGGCGGCCGAAGAACCGGCCGAGCCGGTTCGGGAAGCGAGTGGACATGGCAGCCCTCGCGTGTCGGGCGCCCCGTGCGGGGGCGCCGCTACCGAATTCTACCCCGCGCCGCCGGGGGCGGTCAAAGGGCAAAATCGGAACGCGAGGGCGAAATCGACGACTTTCGGGCTCGACGGCGATCACCGTTCCGTCGGAAACGTCACCGACCGGCCGTAGGTCGAGTTCATCGGCATCCGCGGCTTGAAGCTGTTCGGATACTGCAACGACTGGAAGGAACTCGCCGGCGGCAGGGCGCTGAAGCCGGCCTGCGCCGAGGCGGGCGTCGCGCGCCGGCCGAGCAGGTTGTTGAACGTCCGCACGATGCCGTTGTTCTCGATCGTGTTCGCGATCGTGCTGCCGATGGCGCGGATCGTGCCCGCCGTCGTCGTGCCGGTCGCGTTCGCGACGGCGTTCGTCGGCCGCACCACGAACTTGTCCGTGTCGATCGGCTTCGAGACGAACGGCGCCTGCGCCGCCGCCCCGCCGGCGCTCGCCAGCGCGAACACCGCCCCAACTACCCATTTTCGCATGGTCGCTCCCCAGGTCCGCGGACGGACTCCCCCAAATCCGTGCGGACGATAGCCGAGGGATTCCCCCTGTCAAGAAAAATCTCGCCCCGAAGCCCGTTCGCGATAACTTTGCTGGAACCCCTCCGAGGTCCGACCATGCGATTCGCCGTCCCGGTGCTCGCGTTCCTCGCGCTCGCCGCCGATTTCCCCTCCCGCACGCTCAAGACCGACGACCTCGAAGTCACCGTCTACCCGCCGGACAAGGACCGGGGGATGTACCGCGGCACGCGCTTCGACTGGTCCGGCGTGCTCGACGTGAAATTCGGCGCCCACAAACTCTTCGGCCCCTGGCTCGGCAACCCGGACCCCAAGAACCACGACAGCATCGTCGGCCCCTGCGAGGAGTTCGGCATGTTCGTCAACCCCCTCGGCTACGACGACGCGAAACCCGGCGGCCACTTCCTCAAGATCGGCGTCGGCGCGCTGGTGAAGCCGAAGGAGGAGAAGTACCGCTTCATGCACGCCTACACGATCGCGAACTCGCCGAAGTGGACCGTCCAAACGACCGATCGCCTCATGACGTTCCAGCAGACCGTCGCGACCGACTTCGGCTACGGCTACGAGTACCGGAAGTCCCTCGACGTGAAGGGCCGCACGCTCGTACTCGGGCACACCTTGAAGAACACCGGGACGAAGCGCATCCACACCGACCACTACAACCACAATTTCTTCAACGTCGACGGCGACGCGGTCGGGCCGAACTATTCGCTGGAGTTCCCGTTCGCGCCGAAGGCGGTCAAGCCGGTCGAACGGTTCGCCGAACTGGTGAAACTCGACGGGAAGCGCTTCGCGCTCGCCGGCGCGCTGGACAAGGGCACCATCTACGGCGGCCTCACCGGCTTCGACGCGACGGCCAAGACCAACGGCGTGACGATGAAGCACCGGCCGAGCGGCGTGAGCGTGCGCGTGGCCGGCGACCAGCCGCTGAAGCAGTTCCAGGTCTGGGGCATGTCGACGACGCTCTGCCCGGAGCCGTTCATCGAATTGACGGTGGAACCGGGCGCGAGCGTGGAGTGGAGTTGGACGTACGAGTTCGCGAAATCGGGCGAGCCTCGGAAGTGAACGCCCGCCGCGAAATGTAGGTCGGGCCGAGTCTTCGAGGCCCGACGCTTACGCTAGACCTTGTCCACCTGCCAGAACTCGAGGTTGTCGATCTTCACGTCGCGGCCCCAGAACTGGACCTTGACCGTGATCTTCGGCGTGTCGGTGTCGTCCTTCGGCATGACGATCTCGAGCACCTCGCCCTCGGTGCCGGCGAAGGCGCCGTCGCGCAGGCGGACCTTGTCGCCGCGCTCCAGGTCGATCTTCACGGTGATCTTCTTCGGCGCGCCCTTGATGTTGGCCGCGTCCTTCGACGACACCTCGTTGCCCAGCATCCGCTGGACTTCGTAGTCGGTCATGGGGGCCGGCGGCTTGTTGGGGCCGCCGCCGACGAAGTCGCCGACGCCGGGCGTCTCGCGGAAGAGGTACAGGACCTGATCGTTGAACTCGACCTCGGCCATGAGGTAGCCGGGGTACTTCTTGCGCTCCTTGACGACGCGCTTCTCCTTCGTCACCTTCTCGCCGTCGTCGTTCTTCTTGGTGGTCTTCTTGATCTCGGTGATGCGCTCGACCGGGATGACGATCTGCGAAATGTACTGTTCGAGCGATTCGACCTTGATCTTGCGCTCGAGTCGCGCCTTGATCGAATCCTCCTGACCGCTCGCCACCTTGACGACGTACCACTTCTTGTTGCTCGGCTCGGTGGACGCCGGGGCGGGGGCGGCCTCGGTGGCCGGTTCGGCGGCGGGCTTCTCCTTCTTCGCGCGCTTCGGCTTCGGCGCGGCCTCGGCGGGCGCCTCGGCGGGCGGCGCCTCGGCCGTTGGTTCAGGCGGCGCCTCGGCGGGCGGCGGCGCGGCCTCCTCGATCGGCGCGGGCGGCGCCGCGTCGGTCGCGGGTTCGGTCGGGGCGAGCGGTTCTTCGATGGTCATGGTCGCTACCGGAGTCGTTGGGGGCCGCGGATCACCACGGACGAGTTTCGCCGGCCACGTCGGAGGGCTTCACCTTGCTCGGATCGGCCTTGGGCAGCACGCCGAGCAGGTCGGCGAGGAACCAGCCCCAGAACAGGTCGATCACGAGCAGGAACAGCGTGAGCAGCAGCGTGGTCACGAGGACGACGATCGTGTCCTGCACGAGCCGCTTGCGCGACGACCACGACACCTTGTTCATCTCGGCTTCGGTGGCGATCAGGAAGTCGGCGAACGCGGGGATGTTGATGGCGCGCCACGCGACCCAGAGGACGGCGAGCGCGAGCAGGAGCGGGACGGCGAACTGGGCGTCGGTGAGTACCGAGAGGCTCGGCAGGCCGAACGGCAGGCGGTAGACGAGGTCGCCGGCGAGGAGGTCGGATTGGCGGAGCGCCGCGGTGCCGCTGAGGCCGATGCCGGCGATCCCGACAAGCGTGTACTGGCGCATCTTGCGGCCCTGCGACCGCTTGTAGGCGTTGGTGTGGAACCAGCCCTGTTCCTCGAGGGCGTGCATCCAGCCGAGGCCGCGGCGGCCGGTGACGAGGCGGAGCAAACCGAAGGCGAGGGCGGCGGCGACGATGGCGCCGAAGATGTCGCCGAAGTTGAAGGCGGCGGCGCGCACGAGGAAGAAGAACGTGATGACGGCGCTGATGACGAGGAAGATGCCGCCGCGCAGGCCCTTGGGCGGGTTGGCGCCGGCGAGTTTGCCGCCGAGGATGGCGAGGCCGACGATGGCGGCGAGTTGGACGGCGAGGCGGACGAAGGCGGTGATGAAGCCGTTGCCGAGGTTCACGCCCTGGAAGAGCTTCGGCACGCCGTAGCCGGCGAGTCCGACGCCGGCGAGGAGGAACGCGGCGCCGACGGCGCTGGCGGCGAGGAGTTTCGCCTTGTCGCTGGCGGGGGTGGTCGGCGGCGGGGATTGCAAGGCTGCGGTGGCCATGACCGTCCTTCGGAACCGGAGTATGCGGCGGCCGCTCGCGTCGTGCGAAGGACCGCATTTGTGCCAAAAACCCCGCGCCGGTCGGGCGCGGGGTCGAGCGGTGTCGGGGGAGCAGGTGCGGAAGGAATCGAACCTTCAACCTGCGGTTTTGGAGACCGCTGCTCTGCCAATTGAGCTACGCACCTATTCCAGTGCGGAGTTCGGAGTGCGGAGCGCGGAGTGAAGACCAAAACCCATAGCGAACAAGGACTCCGGAGAGCCCCGATCTCGCCGTCTTTGGGATTTCACTCCGCACTCCGCACTCCGCACTCCGCACTGTTCAATTTACTTCTTCTTCTCGACCGGGGTTTCGGCGAGGATCTTGGTCACGACGCCGGAGCCGACCGTGCGGCCGCCTTCGCGGATGGCGAAGCGGAGGCCTTCGTCCATGGCGACAGGCATGCCGTCCATGAGGTTCACGGTGACCTTGACGTTGTCGCCGGGCATGCACATTTCGACGCCGGCGGGCAGGGCGATCGAGCCGGTCACGTCCGTGGTGCGGAAGTAGAACTGCGGCTTGTAGCCCGTGAAGAACGGCGTGTGGCGGCCGCCTTCCTCCTTCGAGAGCACGTAGATGTTCGCCTCGAAGTTGGTGTGCGGGGTGATG
>CAYVRB010000081.1:0-20692 GCA_964453375.1 uncultured Alcaligenaceae bacterium | reverse complement strand
TTGAATCAGGGGAATTTTGATCCCGACATCGTGCAACAGTCGGACCACTACGGTTGGAGTGAAAAAGGGGACGCAGCTCATTTCGTCAAAATGAGCTGCGTCCCCTTTTTCATGCACGTTGGCCATGGCTTCTCGCGTCGGGCCTCGAAGACTCGGCCCGACCTACGGTTGAGCCGCAAGGAACGACGAGCGGTTCGACTGAAGTGGCTTGGTAAGAAATGCCGATGGTGACGGGTGAATCGGCCGACGTTCACCCTTCGCCGGCGGGAAACGATGAAGATCCTAAGCCCCTACGTCCGGCGCGAGCTCGACGCCGGGCGACGGCTGAAGCTGAACCTCGGCTGCGGCCTGCGTCGCCTGCCGGGCTTCGTCAACGTCGATTGCGTGCCGTTGCCGGGAGTGGACATCCTCGCCGACCTCGAAGAACCGCTCGACGAACTGCCGGCCGATAGCGTCGACGCGATCTATTGCCGGCACACACTCGAACATGTCCGCCGGCTCATGGAACTGATCGCCGAACTGCACCGCGTCACGGTCGACGGCGGCCGGATCGAAATCATCGTCCCGCACTTCTCGAACCCCTACGGCTACTCCGACCCGACGCACGTCCGCTTCTTCGGCCTCTATTCGTTCTTCTACCTCGCGGACGAACGAGACCAGCCGCGGCGCAAGGTGCCGAACTTCTACCTGAAGGAACGGTTCCGCGTCGACGAGGTGCGCTTCAACCTGATGCGGGCGTCGCTGGCGGACAAGCTGGTGCGCGCCGTCTTCCAACCGCTCGTCAATCGCGGCGTCGGCTGGCAGGACTGGTACGAGCGCCGGCTCTGCCGGCTCTGGCCCGTGGACGACATCCGCTGGGTGCTCCGCCCCGTGAAGCCGGCGGCGGTGCGCCTGGCGGCGTGACGCGCCGCTTCGGGGATGCCCTTCCATCACACGGCCACCAGATCGCGCGATTCCTCGATGCGATGCGGCGGGCGCCAGTCGAGGCGGTCCATCAGGTCGGCGTATTCGGCGAGGTGCGCCACGACCGTTTCGGGCCGGTAGGCGTAGCGCGTCAGGTCTTCGCGGCGGGTGCCGCCGCTGAGGACGAGGACGGTGTGGAAGCCGAGCTGCACGCCGCCGAGGATGTCGGTTTCCATCGTGTCGCCGATCATGATGGTTTCGTCGGTGGCGAGGCCGAGCTCCTTGCGGGCGGCGCGCATCATGACGGGGCTGGGCTTGCCGACGCTGAACGCCTTGACGCCGGTGGCGATCTCGAGCATGGCGACCATGGCGCCGCAGCCGGGGCGGAGCGAACCGTGCTGCGTCGGGCAGTTCGGGTCGAGGTTGGTGGCGATGAGCATGGCGCCGCCGTGGATCATGCGCGTGGCGGTCTCGACGAGTTCGAGGTTGAAGGTGCGGCCTTCCCCGACGACGACGTAGTCGGGGGCGTGGTCGACGACGGCGTAGCCGTTCTGGTGGAGCGCGGTGAGGAGGCCGCCCTCGCCGATGACGAAGGCGGTGCCGTCGGGCTTCTGCTTGGCGAGGAAGCGCGCGGTGGCCATGGCGCTGGTGAAGACGTGGTGCTCCTCGACGTCGATGCCGAGGCGCGCGAGCTTCGCCACCACGTCGCGCCGGGTGCGCTGGCTGTTGTTCGTGAGGAAGCGGAAGGGGATGTCGCGGTCGCGCAGTTGGCGGACGAACTCGCCGGCGCCGGGCAGCAGTTCGGGGCCGCGGTAGAGCACGCCATCCATGTCGATGAGAAAGCCGAACGTCTCGTTCATGATTCCTTCTTCGCAGTGTGGTATCCCGCCGGCCGAGGGGCTTGCCGCGGACGATCCGGTCGTGAGAGGACGGACGGTGCGGGAGTTGCAGGTTCGATGCCAGAGCGGGACGCCTTGGATTCGCAGGGAAAATCGAAGGGCGGCCGCGACGGACTGCGCGCGTTCTGGGCACGGGCGCGCCGAGCCGCGTGAGCGGCCGGGTGGTGGCCGAGGTGCACGCTCACCCGAATCCCAACGGAAGTCGGCTCGCCGGGTCGACGGCGACGGAGCGCGAGGCCGCGCCCCGTCGCGGTGCCGGATCATCGGGTGGGTTTCGGTTTGTACTTTGCATCGAGCGCGTAGGTCATCCCGCCGACGGGGAGGCCTTCGGCGAAGGCTTCGATGCGAATCGCCGCGCCCTTGAGCTTCGCGAGTTCTTCGTTGGTGATCGGTTTGCCGGGAACGAGGGTCGGAGCGATCTCGCGCGTTTCGCCCGGCCGGAGCTTCATGGCGCCGCCGCCGGCGTTGGCGAACGCCAATCTCCACCCGCGGGTCACGAACAATTTCGGCAGCGTCGCCGTCAGCGTCATTTTCGCGGAATCGGCGGTGGGGTTCTTGAGCGTGAAGCGGAGGACCTTGATTCCGGCGAGGAGCCCCTTGAGGCTTCCGGCGGGCACCGGCGCGACGTTGCGCTGGCCGATGTTGTTGTCGTGGGGCACCAGCCGCGATTCCCAGACCGATTCGCCGGGAGCGAGGTTGTCGACATTGCTGGGGTCGCCGCTGGCCGAGACGATCATGAACATGCACTCGTGGCCGAGGTTTTGGGGCGTCCATTCAAACGGCCCGACCACGACTTCCGCGGCGTTGTTCGCGGGCACGTTCGCGGCGGCGAGCTGGTCGGTGGTCATGGCTTGCCAATCGTTGGGGTAGTTCAGGCCCGCGGCGGGATTGGCGCGGAACGCCCGAACGACGACGTTCGTGGCCACCTGCGTGCCGCGGTTCTTGACCTTGACGTACGCGTAGTTCGTCACGCCGACGCGCGGGTGCTGGTGCGCGGTTCCGCCATCGGCGGCGGTCCGGTTCCAGATGGCTTGACTGTTCCAGTAGACGGGCTGGTACGGGTATTCGCCCGCGCGACCGTCGTCGATGTAGACGTCGACCGGCGGTGGCTGGCCTTCAGTCACGACCGGGGTCGGCGCGCCGGCGGGCTGGTAGAGGCCCTGCTTCTCGAAGGCCCAGCGCACGACCTTGCCGTACAAGCCGCCGGGGCGCCCTTCGGTGGTCCAGTCGCCGAGTTCGGCGGCGATCATGGCGTTGGCGTAGGCGAGCGCGTTGGTCGGGTTGGTGGCCGGCGTGAGCGAGCCGACCGTCCGCAAGATCAAGTAGCTCGTGTAGCGGGCGGCGTCGGCGCGGGCGGCCAAGTTCGGCGAATCGCCGCCCAAAGAGCGATAGAAGCGGAAATGCGTGGTGCTGAGGATTTGTTCGCTGTTGTAGCCGCCGAAATCCTGGGCGCCGCCCCAGGCCCAGCCGCCCGCGACGGGGCGGTCGTGGCGGCGGGCGATGACGCCGGCGATCCAGGGGAACGTCAGGAACCGATCGGGCGCGAGGCTGCCGGCGTCGTTGAGGATGGCGGCGAAGCTGTCGCCGGCGCTGTGGGCGAAACCGAAGTTCGGCCCGTGGACGTGCGGGTAGAGGATGCCGTGGCCGCCGAGTTCGTGGAGCACGACGCGCCAGTCGCAGGCGAGTCCGAGGGGGTTCTGGGTGTCGGAGAGGTCGGCGAGGGCGTAGGCGGATCGGAGGATGCCGACCCCGCCGGGCAGACCGAGGCAGTGGGCGTTGATTTGCAGGCCGGTGCCGCCGAAACCGCGGTGGTCCACCGGGTTCGGGAAGGGGGTCGGGCCGAAATAGCCCGCGAGGTCGAAGCCGAGATCCTGCACCAGGCGGAAGAAGCGATCGGTGTGGTAGTAGGCGTTGACCGCCGCGAAATGGTTGGTTCGGGCCTCGAAATCGAAATTCGCGGCGGCGGCGGCGGTCGGCGGGGCGACGGTCGGCGATTCGACGTCCAACACGCTCGTTAGAGTTCCTGTCAGCGATTGCGTCCCGCCGACCGGCGGGTTCAGCCCGAGCAGCAGCCGGCTCGAGCGCAGCGGGTTCAGCGCCGCCGTCGTCGCGTTCGGCCCCGGTCCGCCATTGGCGGTGGCCGGATCGACGGCGAAAACCATGCCGCTGATCCCGCTGATGAACGGTTGCAATAGCAGCACGGCACCGCTCTCCGCGTCGACGATCGCGCGCCAGTTCAATTGGGGGAACGTCGCGGTGCCGAGCGCGAAGTGCACGACCGTCGCCACGTAATGTTCGCCGTCCCGGATCGACGCGGGCAACGCCGGCAACGGCAGCGTCGGGGCGCCGTCGTGGTGGTCGTCGCCGTCCGCGGCCGTCCGCTTGGCCGCCTCGAATCGGTAGACCACCAACTTGGAATCCTGCACCTTCAGCGATTTGGCGTCGTAGTCCTTGGACTTCGCCGACAACCCCAGGGACCGCGCCAGCGATTTCGCGTCGATCGACCCCGACGCCCCGGCCAGCGAGGCCGCGTTCGGTTTCGCCGCGGCGACGCCCTCGTGCCGCGTCGACCGCGCGCCGACGACGCGGAACGGACCGTTCTTCATGTGCACCGCGACGCCGGCTTCCCAGACGGGCAGGCCCATGCAGGTCTGTTGGTATGAAACGGTCGTCGTGTCGAATTGCCGCTTTTCCCCTTCGAAGCGCAACTCTTCGCCGGCGGCGCCCGGCGCGCTCTCCGACGTCAACGCCAGGTTGTTCATCGCGGCCGGCTTCAATCCCAGCAACTCCCCGTGTCGGCGCAGATACTCCTGGGCGGCGAGTTGCGCCGTCGCGGCCTCGATGACCACGGGCGAGTCCGGAACGATCTCGCGGACGACGTTGTCGGTGTCGCGGGTCACTTGGGCATGAACGTTTGCTTCGAAGGTCTGGTACACGGCATCGGTCCTTTCGAAGGGGCCGTAACTCGGCCGGAGGAATGAGTCGTGACGGGATGCGAAGTTGCGGCCCGCCGTGGGATCGCGGTCACAACCCAGCTGGAAGTCCGCGGAATTCTAAGAGTCGAAATCTTCGACTCCCATCGCCTAAACAGGTCATGGCGGTTCGCAATCGCTCGCGTTGAATCGTTGTCGATTCACGTTCGGAGCGAAGCGCGTGCGGCCCGCGACCGCACGAAATAACGCCCGCGCGAGGGTTGGAGCGATCGGGCCGCACGGCAATCTGTGCCGATTCCCCGGCCGGCCGGTTCGATGGGCACATCCGTTCCAATCCCATCGCGAGGCACGGGAGGCAGACTCGGACCGGCGACCCGGCGATATCGCGGACTCGATCGGTTGAAGTGATTCGCGATCCCGCGCAGGATGGACGATAAGTCCCGACGGGGCGCAGGGTTGTCGAAACCGCGCCCCTCGGTAGAATTTCAGTCTTTCGGACCTTACGACCCGTCGCGGACGACGGACGCGGGGCTTGCTGCGATGCGGTTCCAGTTGATCGATCGAATTGACGGCTGGGAAACGGGCAAGTCCCTGAAGGCGGCGAAGTTCCTGGCGCTCGGGGAAGAGTACCTCGCGGACCACTTCCCCCGCTTCCCGGTGATGCCGGGCGTGCTGATGCTGGAGGCGCTGGTCGAGGCGGCCGCGTGGCTCTGGCGGGCGTCGAGCGATTACAAGCATCCCGCCATCGTGCTGCGGGAGGTGCGGAACGTGAAGTACGGCACGTTCATGCAGCCCGGCCACCGGCTGGACGTGAGCGTGGATCTGGTGAAGGACGAAGGTTCGACGGCGGTGTTCCGCGGGAAGGGGACCAACGACGCCGGCGAAGCGACGGTGTCGGCGCAGTTCACGCTCCGAGGGTACTCGTTGAGCGAGCGCGGCCCGGCCGGCGTGGCGGCGGACGAGAAGTTGCGGAAGCACTGGCGCGAACGCTGGGCGCTGCTCACAGGTGAACTGCGGCCAGTGCGGAGTGCGGAGTGCGGAGTGCGGAGTTAACGACCGAATACGTTTAGCCGCGACGCGGAGTCTTCGGAGCGGAGCGCGGTGGGCAATGGCGGAGAGATCATGCAGTTGAAGGACCAAGTGGCCCTCGTCACCGGCGGCAGCCGGGGCATCGGCAAGGCGATCGTGCAGAAGCTCGCCGCGCAGGGCGCGAAGGTGGCGTTCGTCTATCGCGGGGCGAAGGACGCGGCGCTGGCGCTCGAAGCGGAGATCGCGGCGGCGGGCGGCGCGGCCAAGGCGATCCAGGCCGATGTGGCGGACCCGGCCGCGGCCGAGGCGGTCGTGGGCGGCGTCCTGGCCGACTGGGGCCGCGTGGACATCCTCGTGAACAACGCGGGCGTCATCCGCGACGGGCTGTTCATCCGCATGGAGGCCGACGCCTGGAACACCGTGATCCAGACGAACCTGAACGGCACGTTCTGGTTCTGCAAGGCGGTGGCGAACCAGATGGCGCTGAAGCAGCGCTCGGGGCGGATCATCAACGTGTCGAGCGTGGCGGCGGAGCACGTGAACCAGGGCCAGACGAACTACGCCGCGAGCAAGGGGGCGGTGAACTCCTTCACGCGGGCGCTGGCGGTGGAGCTGGGCAGCCGGAGCGTGACCGTGAACGCGGTGGCGCCGGGGTTCATCGCGACCGACATGAGCGAGGCCGTGCGCTCGAAGGCGGGCGATTTCATCGAGAAGAAGCTGGTGCCGCTGCGCCGCCTGGGGCAGCCGGACGATATCGCGAACGTGGTGGCGTTCCTGGCCGGGCCGGGGGCCGCGTACATCACCGGACAAGTCATCACCGTCGACGGCGGCCTGAGCCTCGGCGCGGTGACGGGATGAGGGACATGCCATGACGCAGGACGACATTTTCCAGAAGGTGAAGGCGACGCTGGTCGACGCCCTGAACCGCGACGACGACGAAGTGACCGCGGCGTCGCGCCTCCAGGCGGACCTCGGCGCGGAGTCGATCGACTTCCTCGACATCGTCTTCCGCCTCGAGCGCGAGTTCGGGATCAAGATCCCGCGCGGCGAGCTGTTCCCGGAGTCGATCTTCCAGGGCGATCCGTCGCTGGTGGCGGGCGGCAAGATCACCGACAAGGGCCTCGCCGAACTGCGCGACAAGATGCCGTTCGCGGACCCGGCCGAGTTGGACAAGTTCGCGGCCGATCCGAAGCTCGACAACATGGGCGACCTGTTCACGGTGAACCTGATCGTCCGGTACCTCAAGGCCAAACTGGGCGCCTGAAAGCCCGGGGACGGCCATCCCCGGGCTTTCGGCGATTATCATGCGCTGGATCTGGATCGACCGCTTCACGAGCTTCGAGTCGAAGAAGTCGGCGACGGCGGTGAAGTGCCTGAGCCACGCCGAGGATCACTTCGGCGAGCATTTCCCCGGCTATCCGGTGATGCCCGCGCCGCTGATCCTCGAAGGCCTCGCGCAGACCGGCGGCATCCTCGTCGGCGAGGCGAACGATTTCCAGGAAAAGGTCGTCCTCGCGAAGATCCCGAACGCGAAGTTCCACCGCGAGGCGATGCCGGGCGAGACGCTGACGTACACGGCCGAGATGGTGGACCTGCGGCCCGAAGGCGCGGTGATCAAGGGCCGCGTGACCTCCGACGGCGATCCGATCGCGGAGGCCGAAATCTTCTTCGCGCACCTGGACAAGAACCGCTCGTCGCAGATCTTCGGCGACCACAATTTCGTGTTCAGCGGCGAGCTGAAGTACCTGCTGGGCATCGCGCAGCGCGTCGCCGGCGAAGCGACCGCGTGACGACCTCGACCTCGAGCATGGCCACTATGTCCGCACCGCATCGCCGGGCCGTCTTCACCAGTCTCGGCGCGATCACCCCGATCGGCGACACGTCCGGTTTCTGGGACAACCTCCGCGCCGGGACGGTCGGCATCCGCGCCGTCCAGGCCTTCGACGCCTCCGCGCTGCCCTGCCACATCGCCGGGGAATTCCCCCAGCCGTTCGACCCGAAGAAGTACATCCCGGCCGCGAACAAGGACGGCCGGAAATCGCTGAAGAACATGGCGAAGACGGTGCAGATGGGCCTGTGCGCGGCGCACCTGGCGATGGACGCCGGCGGCCCGAAGCCGGGGAGCATGGACCCGTTCCGCTTCGGCATCGACATCGGCTGCGTCATGGTGGCGAGCGAACTGGAGGACCTCGCCGCCGCGGCGAAGCACACGATCACGGACGCGTCCCGCGCCATCGACATGGACAAGTGGGGCCGCGAGGGCCTCGAGAAGATCACGCCGCTCTGGATGCTGAAGTACCTGCCGAACATGCCGGCGTGCCACGTCTCGATCTTCTTCGACGCGCAGGGGCCGAACAACACGATCACCGGCGGCGACGTGGCCAGCACGCTGGCGCTCGGCGAGGCGTACCGGCTGCTGCAGCGCGACGCGGCCGACTACTTCCTCGTCGGCGGCACCGATTCCAAGATCAATCCGCTGAGCTTCACGCGGAACAACCTGTTCGTGCCGTTCACGCGGAACAACGCGTCGCCGGCGACGGCGGTGCGGCCGTTCGACCGGGACCGCGACGGCGTCGCGGCCGGGGAGGCGGCGGTCATCTTCGGCCTCGAGGAGGCGGCGCACGCGGCGAAGCGCGGCGCGACGATCCTGGCGGAACTGGTCGGCTTCGCCGCCGGGTTCGATCGCGGCAAGCGCGGGCCGGTGCTCGCCGGCGTCATTCGGAACGCGCTCAAGGACGCCGGCGTCGCGCCGGGCGACGTCGACCACGTGAACTCGAACGCCGGCGGCTCGATCGCGCTCGACGCCTTCGAGGCGCGGGCGATCCACGAGGTGTTCGGCAAGGGCGTGCCGGTGTACGCGCTCAAGGGGCAGACGGGCAACGCCGGCGCCGCCTCCGGCGCGCTGGAGCTGGCCGCGAGCGTGCTCGCGCTCCATCGCGGCGAGTTGCCGGGCACGGTGAATTGCGAGCATGTCGGCGGCGATTGCCCGGTGGCGGTGCACGTCGGCGCGCCGCGGCCGGTGGCGAAGCCGTACGCCGTGAAGATCAATTACACCGACATGGGCCAGTGCGCCGTGGCGGTGGTGAAGCGCTGGACCGGCGAATAGGATCGCGGGGGAGGGTGGGGAACGATCATGCGTCGTCGCGTCGTCATCACGGGAATCGGGTCGATCACGCCGGTGGGGCACACGGCGGAGGCGACGTTCGCGGCCGCGCTGCGGGGCGAGTGCGGCGTCGACTACACCACGCGCTTCGACGCGCGCGCCTTCCCGACGAAGATCTCGTCCGAGGTGAAGGACTTCCGCCTGAACGACTGGCTGCCGAACGCGGCCGACTACGCGAAGGCGGGCGAGAACACGAAGTTCGCGCTCGTGGCGGCGCAGCAGGCGCTGCGCGACGCCGGGCTGCTGGACGCCGGCGCGGACCGGACGCGGTTCGGCGTCTACCTCGGCTCCGGCGAAGGGGCGGAGGATTTCTACAGCCTCGTGGACGGCATCGGCCGCGCCGCGGACGCCAACGGCTTCCGCGCCGACGCCGGCCAGTTCTGCCGCACCGCCAAGGACCTCTTCGACCCGCGCCGCGAAGCCGAATTCGAGATGCACACCACCGCCGGGCACCTCGCGGAGGAATTCGAGTTGCTCGGCCCGAACTTCACCTGCCTCACCGCCTGCGCCGCCAGCGCCCAGGCGATCGGCGAGGCGACCGAGTTCATCCGGCACGACGACGCCGACCTGATGCTCGCCGGCGGCGCGCACAGCATGATCCACCCGCTCGGCGTGACCGGCTTCAACCGCCTGACCGCGCTCTCGACGCGCAACGCCGAGCCGAAGCGCGCCAGCCGCCCCTTCGACCTCGACCGCGACGGGTTCGTGCTCGGCGAGGGCGCCGGCATGGTGATCCTGGAGGAGCTGGAGCACGCGAAGAAGCGCGGCGCGCGCATTTATGCCGAATTGACCGGCTACGGCACCACCGGCGACGCCTACCGCATGACCGACCCGCACCCCGAGGGCCGCGGCGCGGTGAAGTCGATGCTCGACGCGCTCAAGGACGCCCGCGTCTCGCCCGATGATATCGGGTACATCAACGCCCACGGGACGAGCACCGCGGCGAACGACGAATGCGAGACGGCGGCGATTAAGGGTGCCTTTGGCCAGAAAGCTTATAAAATCCCGGTAAGCTCCAGCAAGAGCATGCTGGGGCACCTGATCGCCGCCGGGGGCGCGGTGGAGCTGATCCTGAGCATCCAGGCGATGCTGCGGGGCGTGCTGCCGCCGACCATCAACTACGAGACGCCCGACCCGAAGTGCGATCTCGACTACGTGCCGAACGTCGCCCGCGAAAAGGCCGGCATTCGGAACGTGCTCTCCAACAGTTTCGGGTTCGGCGGCCAGAACATCACGCTGATCGCCAGCCGGTTTTGAGGCCGGGCGGGAATTTCGGGCAAGTTCTCCCGATTTTCGCGTTACCCCGGACGCCGTTCGGTGTTGAATTGCTTTCCTTCCGGAGACTGGTCCAGTGCCCGACTGGATGTATTTCGTTCTGATCTTCGTGTTCGGTCCGGTGCCCATCACGGCGCTGTTCGTGCTCGCCTGCTACCTGTACTACCGCCGGTACTACGTCCACGTCATCACGCGCATCTTCCAGGAGAAGCCGCTGTTCGTGATCCCGCGCGGGGAGCCGAACGCCGAGGCGGAAGACGTGCGCATTGCCACGCCCGAAGGCCGCACGCTCCGGGGCTGCTACCTGCCGACGTCGCAGGAGACGCGCAAGGGCGTGATCCTCTTCGGCCTCGAATTCGGCTCCGATCGGTGGTCCAGCCAGTCGTACTGCGATCGCCTGCGGGCGGACGGGTACGACGTCTTCGCCTACGAACCCCGCAACCAGGGGGACAGCGACAAGGACGCCGACTACGAACCGCTGCAATGGGTGACGGACCGCGACCTCGCGGACGCCCGCGCCGCGCTGGAATACCTGCATTCCCGGCCGGACGCCGATCCGCACGGCGTGGGCCTCTTCGGCGTCAGCAAGGGGGGCAGCCTCGGACTGCTCCTCGCCGCCGAGGATCGCCGCGTGCGCTGCGTCGCCACCGACGGCGCGTTCGCCACCTACACCACGATGGTGCCGTTCATCCGCAAGTGGGTGAGCATCTACATCAAGCGCCGCGAATGGCTGCGGAAGCGCATCCCGGACTGGTTCTACGGCCTGCTCGGCAACGCGGCGCTCGACGAGGTGCGCAAGCAGCGCGGCGTCGAGTTCGTGTCGGTCGAGAAGGCGGTCCGCAAGATGCGCCAGCCCTGGCTCGCGATCCACGGCGGCGGCGACACCTACATCAAGCCCGAAATGGCCGAGACGCTCGTCGGCCTCGCGAAGCGGTCCGCCGCCAAGGACCTCTGGATGGTCGACGGCGCCAAGCACAACATGGCGCTGCACGTCGCCGGCGACGCCTACCACGAGCGGCTGCTGGACTTCTTCCACCGCCACCTCGGCGCGCCGTCGCTGGCGCGTCGCGGCCTCGCCGTGCCCGACCGCGTCGCCGCCGCCAAGGCGTGACGCGGCCGTTCGATTTTCCCCAATCCCGTCAAGTTCCCCCGTCCGAACAACCGATACAGACGAGAGACACGGTACTCTCCCGGCGCGCGGACGCGCGGGGTGGGCACGGAGGCTCGTCCATGAACCGGCAGGCGCGGGTGGCATTATTGACGGCGGCGATGGCGGCGGGCGTCGCACCGGCGTTCGGCCAGGCGCCGGCGGCCCCGACGGGCGGCGGGCCGGTCTACGTCATGAAAACCGCCGGCCAGCCCGAGCGCCGCGTCCAAGTCCTCAAGAGCGAAACGCAGCCCGACGGTTCGATCCTCACCGACGTGAAGGACCTCGGCACCGGCACCGTGTACACGCTGACGAACCCGGCGTTCCTTGGCAAGGCGGCCCCGGCGACGCCGTCGATGACGCCGGTGCCCGCCGCCGTCGCGTCGGCGCCGACGCAGATGCCCGCGCCCGGCACGCCGCGCCCGCTCTTCGGCCAGTTCCCGAACCAACGCATGGCGAACGCCGCCACTTCGACCGCCCCGGTTCAGGAGCGGCTCGTGCCCGTCGAGCAGGCGACCGCGAACGGTCTGCCGACGGCGCGCTCTCGTAAGACCGATCCGTTGCTCGCCGGCCTGGCGACGCGGATGCCGAACGAACCGCCGAACGTGATGGCGAAGGTCTTCGGCGATCCGATGAAGAACCAGCCGCCGCCGCGCGTGGGCGTGCTTCCCGCCCCCACGCCGACGGACGCGGCGGCGCTGGCGCCCAGGCCGAAGGCGAGTTCCGGCGTGACGGTGGTGTTGCCGACGACCGGCCCGGCGGTGCCGACGCCGAAGCCCGAAGCGGCGCTGGCGCCGAAGCCCGCGCTGCCGGTGCCGGCGCCGGCCGTCGCGGCGGTGCCGCCACCGAAGCCCGCGGACGCGGCGATCGCGATTCCGGCGATCGACGCGAGCGCGAAGCCGAGCGCCGCGACCGGGTTGTTCGACAGCCAGGCGGCGCCGGCGGGCGTCGTGCTGCCGAGGATCGCGGAGCCGGCCGCGGTGCCCGCGGTTCCGTCCCTCGCGGTGCCCGCGATCGCGGAGCCGTCGGTGGCGATTCCGGCGCCGCCGTCCGAACCGGTCGCCGTCGCGATTCCCGCGCCGGCCGCCTCGAGCGACCTCCCGCGCGACGTGAAGCAGATGATCGACGACGTGAAGACCCACAAGCGGCCGACGTTCCGCATGGAGAACGCGACGGCGCTCGCCGAATCGGCGTACGCGAAGCACCCGGCCGCGATCGAGGCGCTCCTGCACGCGGCCACGAATGACAAGGCCGGCGTCGTGCGCGGGCACTGCATCGCGCGCCTCGCGGACCTCGGCTACTCCGACCCGACCTATCTCAAGCTGCTCGACGCCTGGGCGAACGACCTGGAGCCGGCCGTCCAGCGCGCCGCCGTCGACGCGAAGGCGAAGCTCGGCCGATAAACTGACGGCATGTCGATTCCCACCTTCGCCACGGCCGTGACCGCCGTCGTCGGCGCGGCCGCGGCCGAGAAGCCCGACGCGCTCGCCGTCGAAGAACCGCTCGAAATCCTCCTCGGCCACGGACCGGCGACGAACCGCCGCCGGTCCGCCGTGGCCGTGACGATGCGCACGCCGGGCCACGACGCCGAACTGGCCGTCGGCTATCTCGTGGGCGAAGGGCTGCTCGCCAATCCCGCCGATCTTCTCGCCGTCGCGTCGACCGACGCCAATTCCGTCCGCGTGGATTTCAAGCCCGGCGTCGCCGTGGACCTCGACCGCCTGCGCCGGCGCGGCGCGATCAGTTCCAGTTGCGGCGTCTGCGGGAAGACGACGCTCGACGCGATCGAGGCCGAGGGGGTGGCGCCGTTGCCGCCGGGGCCGACGCTCGCGCTCGAGGCGATCCACCGGCTGCCGGAGCGCCTGCGCGCGGCGCAGGCGTCGTTCGCCGCGACGGGCGGGCTGCACGCCGTCGGCTTGTTCGACGCGCGCGGGGAATTGCTGGTCTTGCGCGAGGACGTCGGCCGGCACAACGCGGCGGACAAGGTGATCGGCGCGGAGTTCCTGGCCGGGCGGCTGCCTTGGAAGGACCGCGTGCTGTTCTCGACGTCGCGGGCGAGCTTCGAGCTGGTGCAGAAGGCGGCCGTGGCCGGCGCGCCGGTGTTCGCGGCGGTCGGCGCGCCGACGAGCCTGGCCGTGCAACTGGCGGAACGCTTCGGCCTGACGCTCGTCGGCTTCGTGCGCGACGGGCGCTTCAACGTCTACGCCTGCCGCGAACGGATCGGGTTTCCGAATCCCATCGGGCGCTCCGCGCCGCTAGAATGACCGGATGCGATCCCTCCTCGCGGCCGCCGCGTTCCTGCTCCTCGCGCTCGGCGTCGCCGCGCACACCTTCCCCGGAATGCGGGCCGAACGCGAGATCGCCGTGCGCTTCTCCGCGTCGGCGGTGCGCGTGAAGTACAAGCTCGAGATCAACGCCGTCACGATGGCGGCCGAGGGGAACCAGATCCTCGCGAAGGACGACATCGCGAAGATCAAGGGCCTGCGCGACCTCGCGAAGGTCTACGCCGCGCGCAAGGCCGCGCTCCTCGCCGACGGCCTCGACGCCAAGCTCGCCGGCGGCGACCGCCTCGCCTGGAAGCACCGCGACGACCGGCTCGACATCACGGCCGAGAGCGATCAGCAGTTCATCCTCCGCTTCGAGTTCGAGGCGCCGTGGGATCCGCCAATCGGGAAGCCGTCGAAGCTGAGCGTCGAAGACCACACCTTCATGAACGCCGACGGCACCGATACGTTCCCCGGCAAGATCGTCCTGACGATCGCGGAGGACGGGCCGAACCTCGACGTGGCCGAGATCGACGACCCGCGCAAGCTGCAGGGGAAGCCGCCGCTCGACCTGACGCCGAAGGAGAAGGCCCGCCTGCGCACCGCGACGGCGGAGTTCACGCGCACCGCCGGCGGGCCCACCGTCCGCGGTCCCGAAGAGCCGACCGGGAGCGCGGGCGTCCCGCCCGCCTCCGCCGAAAAGCCCGGTCTCGTCGCGGGGCTGTGGAAGAACGGCCTCGCCTCGCTCTTCGATTCCGACGCCGGCGTCGGCCTGCTGCTCTTCGCCGCCCTCGTCTTCGGCGCCGGCCACGCCTTCACCCCCGGCCACGGCAAGACGCTCGTCGCCGCCTACCTCGTCGGCGAACGCGGCACCCTCAAGCACGCCCTCGTCCTCGGCCTCACCACCACGATCGCCCACACCGGCTCCGTCATCGTCCTCGCCGGCGCGCTCTGGTACTTCTACGGCAGCCAGGTGCCCCAATCGGCGCAGGGCTGGCTCCAGTTCGCCGGCGGAATGCTCATCTTCCTCGTCGGCCTCTGGCTCCTCTCGCGCCGCGCCGCCGGCAAGGCCGACCACGTCCACTTCGGCGCCGGCCACCATCACCACCACGGCGACGGACACCACCATCACCACCACGGCGATCATTCGCACGATCACGTCCACGGCCCCGACTGCGACCACGCGCACGACCATCCGCCCGAGAAGACCGGCTGGACGCGCGTGATCCTCCTCGGCATCGGCGGCGGCCTCGTGCCCTGCTGGGACGCCGTGATGCTGCTGTTTCTGGCCATCTCTTTCGGCCGGCTGGCGTTCGCGGTGCCGCTCCTGATCGCGTTCGGCGTCGGCCTCGCCGCGGTGCTCGTGCTGCTCGGCGTCGCCGTCGTCCTCGCGCACCGCCGCGGCGGGAAGAAGTACGGCGAGCGCCGCTGGTTCCAACTGTTGCCCGTCGTCAGTGCCGCCCTGCTCGTCGGCATGGGCCTCTGGCTCGCCCGCGACGGCGTGCAAATGCTGATGCCGGCGAAGCCGACCGCCGCTCAAAACAATTAGCCACAGATCAACACCGAAGAACACAGATAAAAAATCAATCTTAATCTGTGTTCTTCGGTGTTGATCTGTGGCCATGAATCGGATTCACCCATGCGCGTCGTCGAAGTCGAGGTCCGCCACGTCCGCGTTCCGCTCAAGAAGCCGATCAAGCACGCCTCGCACGTCCGCACCGAGACGGACAACGTCGTCGTGCGCGTCAAACTCGGCGACGGCTCGACCGGCTACGGCGAAGGCGTGCCCCGCGACTACGTCACCGGCGAGACGGTGGAGACGGCGATCGCGCTCCTGAAGCGCAGCGACCTCGAGCGGCAGTTGAAGCCCTGCACCGATTTCGCCGACGCGATCCGCCACGCCTCGGAGCTGACGCTCGCGGACGTGCCCGGCGACGATCGGAAGTGCCAGGGGAACGCCGCGCGCTGCGCCGTCGAACTGGCCTACCTCGATGCCTTCGGCCGCGCCTTCGGCGAGCCGCTCACGCACGCGACGAAGGCGCTCGCGCCGGACCTCTACGAACCGAAAGCCGAGGTCCGCTACAGCGGCGCGATCATGGGCGCGAAGGGCTGGAAGGCGCGCGTCATGGGCTGGGCGATGCGGCTCTACGGCTTCCGCCAGGTGAAGGTGAAGGTCGGCATCGCCGGGCACGACGACGGGAAACGCCTCGGCATCATCCGCCGCCGCGTCGGGAGCGGCGTCGACCTGCGCGTCGACGCCAACGAAGCCTGGACCCCGGAGGACGTCGCGGCGAAGATTCGCGAGCTGGACCCGTTCGCCCTCACGAGCGTCGAGCAACCGGTGCGGCACGAGGACGTCGCCTGCCTCGCCGAGGTCCGCAAGCAGGTGACGACGCCGATCATGTTGGACGAATCGCTCTGTTCGATGGTGGACGCCGAACGCGCCGTCGCGAACGGCCTGTGCGACCTCTTCAACATCCGCCTCAGCAAGTGCGGCGGCTTCCTCCCCAGCCTCCGCCTCGCCCAGTTCGCGAAGCGGCACGGCCTCGGCTACCAGCTCGGCTGCCAGGTCGGCGAGACCGCCATCCTCTCCGGCGCCGGCCGGATGTTCGCCACCAGCGTCAAGGACATCCGCTACCTCGAAGGCAGCTACGACCGCCACCTCATCGCGAAGAACGTGAGCCTGGAAGACATCACCTTCCGCCGCGGCGGCAAGGCGCCGATGCTCGTCGGCAGCGGCACCGGCGTCGCCGTCAACCCCGTGCTGCTGGACGCGATGACCGTGGCGAAGGAACGTCTCGTCGGTTGATCGTCGAATTTTCCGACGGTAGCGATTGCGCCGATTCTCCGGTTCGACTTTCCACGCTCCACCCTTTGCCTTACTCTGCCCTCACGGCGTCGCATGAGGCGGTGCCGACCCCCTCGAGTGCCTCCGATGGCCCCTCGCCTTTGGCTGCCGGCGTTCGCCTGCGCCCTGCTCTGCGGCTCGGCCCGCGCCGACTTCTTCGCCGTCGACCTGAACGCCTTCGGATTGCAACCGGTCGCCGTCAACGACGCGCGCCAATTCGCCGGCACGCAAGATTTCCCCGGCGAAGGGTTCCGCGGCTACCGCTGGGACGCGGCCACGCTCTTCACCAGCGTCGGCACCCTCGGCGGCGCCAGCTCCAGCGCGTCGTCCCTGAATAGCGTCGGCTGGGTCGCCGGCGCGAGCCGCGTCGATCCCGCGTCCACCGCCTCGCACGCCTACCTCTGGCGGCCCGGCATCGGCCTCACCGGCCTCGGCACCCTCGGCGGCACGAACTCCGCCGCCTCCGCCGTCAACGCCGCCGGCATCGTCGTCGGCAGTAGTCAAACTTCGGGAAATAGTTCGACGCAAGCTTTCGTCTGGCGGCTCGACACGAACACGATGACCCCATTGGGAACGCTCGGCGGCAACAACTCCTCCGCCATCGGCGTGAACGCGCTCGGCGTCGTCGCCGGCACCAGCGACGTGACCGGCGGCGGCACGCGGCCGTTCGTCTGGACCGAAGCCGGCGGTCTCGTCGACCTCGGCGGCCTCGGCGGTGCCGATGCGTTCGGCCGCGCGTTCGGCGTCAACGATCTCGGCCAGGTCGTCGGCCGCAGCGAGCGCGGCGACGGCACCGTCGGCGCCTTCCTCTGGGATCCCGTCACCGGCTTCACCGACCTCGGCACCCTCGGCGGCGAGAACGCCGCGGCGCTCGGCATCAACAACCTCGGCCAGGTCGTCGGCACCGCCCAGGACGCCGCCGGCGAGGACCGCGCATTCCTCTGGGACGCCGTGAACGGCCTGCGAGACCTCAATGCGCTGGTGACGAACGCCGGCGGCTTCACGCTGACCGGCGCGACGACGATCACGGATCGCGGCGACGTGCTGGCCGAGAGCGCGAGCCTCGACGGCACGACGGTCTACCTGGTGACGGAGAACCCGGACCTCGCGCCGCCGCCGGTGGACGTGCCCGCCCCGGCCGGGGCGGTGCTGGCGGGTGTCGGATTGGTGGTCGTGGCGATTCGGAGACGATCAACTCGCTAATTCGGCCTTCAATTCCTTGGGCAACAAGCGATAGGTGTCCTGGTAGGTCGTGTTGAGGGGGACATTGACGAAGCGCGTTGCATCGAGATAGAGCGGTCCGGCCGGAAGCGGTCGGCCAACGCCCATGTAGCTCAGATACGCGATCGGCTTGCGTTCCGCACGATAGCTGGCCACCGTCATCGGCCGGTTGTCGGGCACTGTCGCCGAGACCCGGCTATTCTCGACGACCGACCAGATCGCGGCGTGTATACCGTAGGGTGCCGAACGGTTTGGCGGCAAAATGTCGATCACCAGAACGTGAACGCCCGAGTTCAAGAAATCTCGAACTTTGCCCGCGAAGATTCCGACGGATTCCCGGCGGTCCTTGTTCGCCGGCGATACCACTTCAATCACCGCGACAACCCTGCGATCCCCCGCCAACCGCACGACGAGACGACGTCCGGGATAGACGACTTTCCGTTGAGCGATTACGCGTTCTTCCGTACCGGGTTCGGCGAGCGCGATACCACCATGGCCGTTGATGCGTTTCCCCCGGCCCGGCGGTCGTGTCGTATAGGTCGCGACATCCGAGATGTACCCTTCCGAATGTTGGTCGGTCATCGCGTAGAAGCCCGACGGCAGCAGCCCGTCGTTCAACGCGTGCTTGATGTGCCCGAGCCAATCGTTGTGGAAGTCATGGAAGAATCCATGATCGACCTTCGACCAATCGTGCAATGGCATCGCTTCGCCCTCACAGCTTCTTCTTCGCCCCGGCGGCCACGTACTTCGCCGGCTCGGGGTCGCCCACGGCCTTCAACAGCTCCTCCACGATGTCGTCGCTCGTCTTCCCCTCCGCCTGCGCCTGGAAGTTCGCCGCGACGCGGTGCCGCAACACCGGAATCGCCGCCTTCTTCACGTCGTCGATCGCCACGCTGAAGCGCCCGTCCATCGCCGCGAACGCCTGCCCGGCTCGCACCAGGTATTGCCCGGCCCGCACGCCGGCGCCGAAGTCCACCATGCGCTTCACGAACTCCGGGGCCGTCGGGTCCTTCGGCCGCGTCGCCCGAACCAACTTCACCACGTACTCCGTCACGTAGTCGCCCACCGGCACGCTGCGCACCAGCTTCTGCAGGTTCAAAATCGCCTTGCCCGTCAGCACCTTCGTCAGCTCCGCACTCTCGTCCTTCGCCGTCATGCTCACGATGCGGCGCTCTTCCTCGGCCGTCGGGTAGTCCACCTTCACGTTGAACATGAAGCGGTCGAGTTGCGCCTCCGGCAGCGGATACGTCCCTTCTTGCTCGATCGGGTTCTGCGTGGCGATGACGAAGAACGGCTCCGGCAGCTTGTGCGTCTCGTTGCCGATGCTCACCTCGCGCTCCTGCATCGCCTGCAGGAGCGCCGCCTGCGTCTTCGGCGGCGTCCGGTTGATTTCGTCCGCCAGTACGATGTTCGAGAAGATCGGCCCCTGCACGAAGCGGAAGTGCCGCTTGCCGTCCGGCGTCTCGTCCAGCACCGTGGTGCCGGTGATGTCCGACGGCATCAGGTCCGGAGTGAATTGGATGCGCTTGAAGTTCACGTCGAGGATCTGCGCGATGCTGCTGACCATGAGCGTCTTGGCGAGGCCGGGCACGCCGACGAGCAGGCAGTGGCCGCGGGTGAAGATGGCGGCGAGGATCTGCTCGATGACTTCGTGCTGGCCGACGACCACGCGCTTGAGCTGGTCGACCATCTGCGTGCGGTGCTGGGCGAACTGCGTGAGGTACTCGCTGATATTGGCGGACACCGGGGGCGTTCCTTTCGGCGCGGAGTCGGACGTTCCGGCATTCTACGGGGCGGGGCGAAGGCGCACCATCGCTCAATGCGACGATATCCCCCACCGAATCACGTTGATCGAGAAGTGCTTTCGGCCCCAACGGGGCCACCAAAAATAGCCAGGGGCGACCGAGCGAAGCGAGGGAACCCCTGGGTCGGGCGAACCGCGCATCGTAGCCCCGAAGGGGCGACCTGTGCGCCTAATCCCACACGTACCGTTCGTCGAATTCGATCCCGTGATTCCGCAACAGGAACCGATACTCCTGCTGAAACGTCCATTTCCGATGATGCTCCGCCTGATTGCGAATGTAGTTCGTCACGACCTCGATCTGCGACTGGCTGACCGTGAAGGCCCCATACCCGGCTTGCCACGCGAACGACCGGTCGGCCGTGCCCGAATCGTGGAGCCACCGCGACGAACCGGATTTCAGGGCTTTGACCGTGCCGGCGATGGTGTCCTCGCGGCCGATCGACACGAGCAGATGGATGTGATCCGGCATCCCACCGGATGCGAGGAGTCGCTGTTGGTTGCCCGCCGCGATGCCGCCGAGATAAGCGTAGAGGTTGTTGGCCCACGCGGGATCGATGGTCGGTTCGCGAAGCTTCGTGCTGAAGACGATGTGCAGGTACGCGGCGGCGAGGGATTGCGGCATGATGGACATGCCTCCGAGGTCGCCCCGTTGGGGCTACGGGAGGTTGCGGACGCGGTTCCAGGGTTTCCGTCGCGGCGCTCCGTCACCCCTGGCTATTGTCGGTCGCCCCGTTGGGGCGAGAAGTCGAGGCGACGTCCGGGTGAGATTCTTCAAGAGATTGTAGCCGGAACGAGTTGGCTGTCACGAAACAACGTTTGCTACCAAATCGCCCCGTTGGGGCGGAAGACATCGGATCGGCGAGCTTTCCCGTTGGTCGAGTTTTGGCTCGGCGAGCTTTCCCGTTGGTCGAGTTTTGGCTCGGCGAGCTTTCCCGTCGGTCGGTTTTCGGCCCCAACGGGGCCACCGACAATAGCCAGGGGTGGAGCGCAGCGGAACCCCTGGATCGGACGAACGCCACGCCGTAGCCCCGAAGGGGCGACCCGTGCGCTCATCGGTTTCGTCGCGGCGCTCCGTCGCCCCTGGCTATTGTCGGTCGCCCCGTTGGGGCTACGGGTGGTTGCGGACGCGGTTCCAGGGGTTCCGTCGCGGTGCTCCGTCACCCCTGGCTATTGTGGGTCGCCCCGTTGGGGCGGAAGACATCGGAT
>CAYVRB010000080.1:0-20842 GCA_964453375.1 uncultured Alcaligenaceae bacterium | reverse complement strand
GCTCCAGCCGCTTCCCCTACTACATGAACACCTACGGCTTCCACACCATCCACGGCCGTGCGCCGACGGTAGCGACCGGCCTGCGCCTCGCCAACCCGGACCTGCAAATCTGGGTCGTCACCGGCGACGGCGACGGACTCTCCATCGGTGGCAACCACCTCCTCCACGTCCTCCGGCGCAACATCGACCTCAAGATCCTCCTCTTCAACAACGAGATCTACGGCCTGACGAAGGGCCAATACTCGCCGACCAGCCGCACCGGCACGCCCTCGAAGACGAGCAAAACCGGCTCGCTCGAAACGCCGATCCGCCCGCTGACGATCGCCATCGCCTCCGAAGCCACGTTCATCGCCCGCACCGTCGACGTGGACGTGAAGCACCTGACCGAGACACTCCAGAAGGCCGCGGCCCACAAGGGCGCCGCGTTCGTCGAGATCTACCAGAACTGCAAGATCTTCAACGACGAGGTCTTCGCCTACGCCACCGATAAGAGCGTGAAGGCCGACAACCTGCTCTACGTCGAGCACGGCAAGCCGATGATCTTCGGCAAGGATCGCAACAAGGGCATCCGCCTGAACGGCCTGCGCCCGGAAGTGGTCGAGATCGGCAAGGACTGCCAAATCGACGATTTGCTCGTCCACGACGAAAAGTCGGACGACCCGACGCTGGCGACGCTGCTCAGCCGCATGGTCGGCCCGAAGTTCCCGGAAGTGGTCGGCGTGTTTCGTTCGTTCCGCAAGCCGTGCTACGAGGAGCTGCTGGAGAAGCAGATCGCGGACATCACGGCGAAGAAGGGCAAGGGCGTCGTCGCCGACCTCTTCAAGGCCGAGGACGTCTGGACGGTGGAGTGAGCGGCGTTCCGGCGGAATCCATGACACGGAATCGTGTCAGTATTCTCGGATCAGCTCCATTGACAGATTAGCGGATCGCTTTGGAGTCGAGTGTCTTTGGCCCTGAAAGGGCCGCTCCGACAGCCCAGGCCGCAGGCCTGGGTAAGCCGATGTCAAAATCAACCCGGCCCTGAAGGGGCCGCTCATTCCGAACTTCGGAGTGAGCGGCCCCTTCAGGGCCGGATTCATTCCCGAATGTTTCCCAAGCCTGCGGCCTGGGCTGACAGAGGCGGCCTTTCAGGCCGATGACCGTTCCGGCCGCCGTCCATCGCGCGACCGATTGTCGCGGTCGAGGCAATGCTCGTCACGCCGCGCGGCGGAGCGATTGGCCCATCGCGGCGAAGGCGGCGCAGCGCTCGACGACACGGCGCTGCTGCGCGGCGGTGATCTCCGGGAAGATCGGCAACGACAGCACCGTCCGGCACGCCTCCTCCGCGATCGGGAACTCGCCTTCGCGGTGGCCCAGGTGCCGCACGCATTCCTGGCGGTGCAGGCCGAGCGGGTAGTACACGTCGCACGACACGCCGCCGTCGCGCAGGAATTTCACGAGGTCGTCGCGGCGCTCGGCCGCCACGCGGACGGTGTACTGGTTGAAAGTGTGCAGGCGGTTCGGCAGCGACGCGGGACGGCGGAAGAAGCCCTCCAGGCCCGTGCCGTCGATCAGCTTGTCGTAGCGGAGGGCGGCGTCGCGGCGCCCGGCGATCCATTCGTCCACGCGCGGCAGCTTCGCCCGCAGGATGGCGGCGTGCAGCGTGTCGAGCCGCGCGTTCCAGCCCACGTACTTGTGGTAGTACTTCACCTCGCTGCCGTGGTTCCGGTAGGCGAGCAGCTTCTTGGCGAGGCGGTCGTCGTTGGTCGTGACGAGGCCGGCGTCGCCGAGGGTGCCGAGGTTCTTGCTGGGATAGAAGCTGAAGCAGTTGATCGCGCCGAAGCTCCCGCAGCGCCGGCCGCGGTAGACGGCGCCGAACGACTGGGCCGCGTCCTCGATCATGGCGAAGCCGTGCCGGTCCGCGATCGCCTGGATCGCGTCCAGGTCGGCGCACTGGCCGAAGAGGTGGACGGGGATGACCGCCTTCGTGCGCGCCGAGACCTTCTTCGCGACTTCCTTCGGGTCGAGGTTGAAGCCGTCGGGTTCGATGTCGGCGAAGACCGGGGTGGCGCCGCAGCGGAGGACCGAGCCGAGCGTGGCGAAGAAGGTGAAGGGCGGGACGATGACCTCGTCGCCGGGGCCGACGTCGAGCGCGGCCAGGCCGAGCAGGATCGCGTCGGTGCCGTTGGCGCAGCCGATGGCGTGCTTCGCGCCGCAGTAGTCGGCCGTCTCCTTCTCGAAGGCGGCGACGTCCGGCCCGTTGATGGCGAGGCCCGACGCCAGCACGCGCGCCACGGCCGCGTCGATCTCCGGCTGCAAGGCCCGGTATTGGGCGTTCACGTCGCACATCGGCACGGGCGCGGGGCGGTCGGACATCGCGGGATTCCTTTCCCAGGGGCGCGGTTCGCGGTCGCGGTGTTTTCCCCACGGGAATACGGGCAACCGCCCACGGATGTCAAGGCGGCTTCCATATCCTGAGGTGAACCGAATCCGGGTGCGCGACACGGAACTCGGTGGGATCTTTGACCAGTTGGCGAGTCTTCAGGCCGAAGGCCTGGTTGATTCGGTCTTCAGGCCGAAGGCCTGGTTGCTTCGGTCTTCAGGCCGAAGGCCTGGATGATTCGGTCTTCAGGCCGAAGGCCTGGATGCTTCGGTCTTCAGGCCGAAGGCCTGGGAGTGCTTAGCCCAGGGCGAGGAGGCTCGGCTACGACGCCCTGGGTTGCGGTGCCATAAAACGCCCAGCCTGAAAGGCTGGAACAAAAGCGTTCGACGGAGCGGAATCCGTCGCAGTCCTTCGGACTGCCCGCCATTTCCGCTTTGACCCAGGGCGTCGCCGAAACGGCTCGCCCTGGGCTACGCACACCCAGTCCTTCGGACTGAAGAAGGGCCGACGTAGTCGACCACTGTTCCACCCGCTCTTGAGATGCTCACCCAACGAAACCCGCGATCCCGGGGGCCATCCGTGCAATCCAAGCTCAAGCTCCTCCTCTGCGGGTTCATGTTCCTCCAGTACTTCATCTGGGGGGCGTGGTACGTCAGCATGGGGACGTACCTCGGCAAGACGCTGAACTTCGCCGGCGACGAGATCGGCCTCGCGTACGGCGCGTTCGCCATCGGCGCGATGGTGTCCCCGTTCTTCGTCGGCCTCATCGCCGACCGCTACTTCGCCTCGGAGAAGCTGCTCGCCATTCTCGGCATCGGCGGCGGGGGGTTGCTGGTCCTCCTCGCGAACGTCGCGACGTTCGCCGAGTTCTACCCGCTGCTGATCCTCTACTGCGCCACCTACGTGCCGACGCTCGCGCTCGGGAACTCGCTCTCGCTGCACCACCTCGCCGATCCGAAGCGGGACTTCCCGCTGGTGAAGACCCTCTCGGCCGTCGGTTGGATCGCCGGCGGCGTCACGCTCAGCGTCGGCTTCGAGGGGGAAAGCTCGAACGTGCAGTTCCTGCTCGCCGGCGGGGCATCGGTCGCGCTCGGCCTCTATTCCCTGCTGCTGCCCCACACCCCGCCGCGCAAGGCCGGCGCGCAGGTGCCGCTCGCCGAAATCCTCGGCCTCGACGCGCTCGCGCTCCTGAAGAAGCGGTCGTTCGCGATCTTCATCGGCTGCATGTTCCTGATCTGCATCCCGCTCTACTTCTACTTCGTGAACATGAACCTGTACGTCACCGAACTCGGCTGGACGTACACGGCCGCGAAGATGTCGCTGGCACAAGTGTCCGACGTGATCTTCCTCGTGCTGCTGCCGCTGATGCTCCGCCGGCTCGGCTACAAGCTGACCATCTTCCTCGGCATCCTCGCCTGGGTCGCGCGCTACTTCCTCCTCGCCGGCAGCACGCAGGCTCCCGATGCGGCCGTCGTCATGATCTACGCGGCGATCCTGCTGCACGGCGTTTGCTACGACTTCCTCTTCATCGCCGGGCAACTCTACGTGGACGGCGAGGCGAACGAGCGCAACCGCGGCGCGGCCCAGGGCTTCATCGCGTTCATCCTCTGGGGCGTCGGCAACTTCGTCGGCAGCACCCTCGCCGGGCAGGTGCAAGCCGCGAAGACGTTGACCGAGAAGCAGGGCACGATCGCCCACGATTGGTACGGTATCTGGATCTGGCCCGCGTGGGGATCGCTGGCGGTGCTGGTCGTGTTCCTGCTGTTCTTCCGCGAGCCGACAAGAATGGCCCGCGGATGACGCCGATGGGAGCGCAGATCAAGATGATAAAACCGAGGAAATTTGAATCCCGCTTAATCATCTTCATCTGCGCTCCCATCGGCGTCATCCGCGGGCCATGAACCACCTGAGATTTCGAATCATGAAGCACATGCTCGGATTGGAGAAACTGACCGCCGACGAGATCGTCGCGATCCTCGATCGCGCCGAAACGTTCGTCGGCGTCGGCGTCGGCGACTCGCCCAAGCGCGACGACCTCAAGGGCAAGCTCGTCGTCACGCTCTTCTTCGAGCCGTCCACGCGCACGAAGATCAGCTTCCAGCTCGCCGCCCGGCGGCTCGGCGGCGACGTGCAGGACTTCTCCCCCGGCGGTTCCAGCACGTCCAAGGGCGAGACCTTCATCGACACCGTCCGCAACATCGAGGCGATGGGGATCGACGCCGTCGTCGTCCGGCACACGTCGTCCGGCTCGCCGGAAATGCTCACGCGCCACCTCCAGCCGCACGTGAGCGTCATCAACGCCGGCGACGGCAGCCACGAACATCCGACGCAGGGCCTCTTGGACATCCTGACGATCCGCCAGCGCAAGGGACGCGTGGCCGGGCTGACGGTCGCGATGGTCGGCGACATCCTGCACAGCCGCGTGGCGCGGAGCAACATCCACGGCCTGCGGAAGCTCGGCGCGCACGTGATCGTCTGCGGTCCGCCGACGCTCGTGCCGCCGGAGGTCGGCCAGTTCGGCGTCGAGATCGCGGACGACTTGGACGACATCCTGCCGCGGTGCGACGTCGTGAACCTGCTGCGCGTGCAGTTCGAGCGGCAGCGGAGCGCGTTCTTCCCGTCGGTGGGCGAATACGCTCACCTATTCGGCATGAACGGCGAGCGGATGAAGGCGGCGAAACCGGACGTGCTGATCCTCGCGCCGGGGCCGATCAACCGCGGCGTGGAGATTACGCCCGACGTGGCCGACGGGCCGAACTCCGCGATCCTCCAGCAGGTGGAGAACGGCTTGGCCGTGCGGATGGCCGTGCTGGCGATGGCGTGCGGGCGATAGATCACGGTTTGGAACCGGGCTTCAATCCCCGCCCCGGCCGCGCGCCGGTCGGCGTGCCGTTTTCCAAGACCGGCTCGCCGTTCACGATCACCGCTTCGATCCCCTCGCCGTAGTGGAACGGGTCGGTATACGTCGATTTGTCGATCACGCGCTCGGCGTCGAAAATCGTCACGTCCGCCTTCAGCCCGGCTTTCAACAGGCCGCGATCCCGAAGGCCGAGCTTCGCGGCGTTCAGCGAGGTCATCTTCCGCACCGCGTCCTCGAGTGAGAGCACCTTCTTCTCGCGCACGTACACGCCGAGCACGCGCGGGAACGTGCCGAAGTTCCGCGGGTGCGGGTTCCCCCGACGCAGCGGCCCCTCCGTGGCGTACGCGCTGCCGTCCGAGCCGATCGAGCACCACGGCTGCTTCATCGCCAGGTTCATGTCCTTCTCGGTGTGGTGCTCGTACACCGTCGGCACCGAGCCGCCCTCGGCGACGAGCAGGTCGAAGAGCACGTCCAGTTCGTCCGGCGTCGGCGACGCGTCCTTCGTCTTCGCCGCGATCACGCGGTCCATCGTGAGTCCTTCGTAGCTCCCCTTGCCGCTCACGAGCATGCGCGACCAGTCGCCGCCGACGGCGCTGAAGTGGTTGTACCAGCCGGGGATTCCCTCGCGGATCTCCTTCTTGAGGCGAGGTCGCAGGGCTTGGTCCTTGAGCCGTTCGAGCATCTTCGCGGTGCCGCCCTCGTGCGCCCACGGCGGCACGATGCTCGCAAGGTTGTTGTTCCCGCGCGTGTAGGGGTAGACGTTCGCCTGCACGTTCACGCCGCGCGCGCGGGCCGCCTCGATGAGCGCGATCAATTGGCCCATCTTTCCCCACAGTTTTTGGTCGGCGATCTTCAGGTGGATGATGTCCACCGGGATGCCGGCGCGTTCGCCGATCGCGATCGCCTCCGTCACGGCCGCGACGACGTCCGTCCCCTCGTGCCGGTTGTGCGTCGAGTAGAGGCCACCGTGCTTCGCGACGACTTTCCCCAATTCGACCAGATCGTCCGTCGTGGCGAGCGACCCCGGCGGCATCGCGAGCATACTGGAGAGGCCGAAGGCGCCTTCCTTCATCGCGGCGTCGAGGGTGGCCTTCATCGTCGCGAACTGCGCCGCGGTGGGGCGCGCGTGCGATTGCCCCATCGCCGACTGCCAGACGTTATCGAGGCCGACGTACGTGGCCACGTTCACCGCGATGCCGTTCTTGCGCGTGGCCTGGAAGTAGTCGGAGAGCTTCTCGAAGCGCCCGCCGCCCATGCGTCCCGGGTACGGCGCGACGGAGTTCCCTTCGCCGAGGATTTCCGTCGTCACGCCCTGGCGGACCTTGCTCGGCGCGTTGCCGTCTTCGAGCAGCAGCAGGTCGGAGTGGGAATGCATGTCGATGAAGCCGGGGGCGACGAACTTCCCCTTCGCGTCGATTGTCTTCTTGGCGGCGCCGGAAATGCGGCCGACGGCGACGATCGCGTCGCCGCGGATGGCGACGTCGCCGTGGAACCACGGGTTGCCGGTGCCGTCCACGATCTTGCCGTTCTTGATGAGGAGATCGTACTCCGGCTCGGCGGCGGACATCGGTGAAACGAGGAGCAGGGCGAAGAGGATCGACAACCGCTTCATGGCGACGCTCGCGGCGGGAGGGAATCCCGCTGTTGTACGCGGCGCGGCGCGTAAGATGGCCTTCCCACCCGAGGAGAAGGATCATGCCGACCGCCGTCGAATACGCCGCCGCCTATCGCCGGGGCGCCGCCGACCTGCGCGCCGCCGTCGCCGGGATGTCGCGCGAGCAACTGCTCGCCCGCCCCGTGCCGGGCAAGTGGAGCACGCTGGAGGTGGTGTGCCACATCGCCGACTTCGAGCCGATCCTCGTGGAGCGGATGAAGCGGATCATCGCGCTGCCGGAGGCGAAGCTGCTGGCGGCGGACGAGAACCTGTTCGTGACGGAACTGCGGTATCAGGACCGGGACCTGAACGAGGAGTTGGCCGTCGTGGACGCGACGCGTGCGGCGATGGCGCGGATCATCGAAGCGCTGACGCCGGCGCAGTTGGAGCGCAAGGGCGAGCACAGCATCAAGGGGCCGGTCACGCTCGCGTCCGTCATCCAGGGGGCGATCAACCACATCAACAACCACCGCCCGTTCATCGAGGCGAAGCGGAAGGCGCTGGGGCTTTGAGACGAACGCGATGCGTGCTAAACTGTCGGCACGAGAGGCCTCGGCCATGATCCGAACGTTCGACCCCTTCGTCCTGAACGACTACCCCACCTCGGACGGTCGCCCCATGGCCGAGACCGACTGGCATCGCGACTTGATGCTCGAGCTGATCGAAACGCTGAAGCTCCATTACGCCGCCGAACCGGACATCTACGTTTCGGGCAACCTGTTGATCTTTTACGAACCGGGAAACAAGCGCCGGCACGTCTCGCCGGACGTCTTCGTCGTCCGCGGCGTGCCGAACGGGTCCCGCCCGAACTACCTGATTTGGGAGGAAGGAAAAGCGCCGGAGGTCGTGATCGAGCTGACGTCGAGCAGTACGCGCCGCGAGGACGTCGACAAGAAGTTCAAGCTCTATCGGGATGTCTTGAAAGTGAAGGAGTACTTCCTCTTCGACCCCCGCGAAGACTATCTCGAACCGCCGATGCGGGGCTACCGACTCGTCGGCGGCGAGTATCGGCCGATCCGACCCAAGGACGGCCGGCTGCCCAGCCGAATCTTGGGAATGCACCTCGAGCGGAACGGATTGATCCTTCGCATCTGGAATCCGGAGACCGGCCGTTGGCTCCCGACGCCGAACGAACGCGCCGACGAGGCCGAGGAACGCGCCGACGAGGCCGAGGAACGCGCCGCGACCATCGCCGCGAGGGCCGCCGCCGCGGAGGAACGGCTCGAAGCCCAACGGAAAGCCACGGAGGAAGCCCGTGCCGAGGTGGAACGACTGCGCCAACTGATCGCCAATCGCGAATCGAAGTCGAACGGAACCCACGGCGCGAACGGCCACCGTTGAATTAACGCTTCCCCAGCCACGGCATCGCCGGCATCGCCGCCGGCTCGGCGTACAACTCCTTCAGCTTCGCGAGCTTCTCGCCGGTCAGCGACTTCATGCTGAAGTGCACGTTTCCGCCGGCTCCCATCGCGCGCGTCCGCGTCACCTGGTTTGCGATCTCCTCGGCCGAATACTTCCCCGTGTAGTTCCCCGGCACGATCAATCGCCCCTTCGCATTCTCCTTCTGCCACCAGTCGAGCAACTTCGGGTAGCTCTGCTTCTCCTGCGCGATCGGCCAGTAGAGCTGCGGCGTCCAGTAGTCGACCCAGCCTTCGTTCAGCCAGAGTTTCGCGTCGGCGTAGAGCTTCGCATATTGATCGAATCCCGCGATCCCCTCCGGGTGCCCCGGCCGCCAGATGCCGAACGGCGAGATGCCCACCTTCACGTGCGGCTTCGCCTTGTGGACCTGCTCGTACAGGTCCTTCACGAACCCGTTCACGGCGTCCCGCCGCCAGTCGTCGCGCGCCAGCTTCCCGCCGCCCTTTTGGTACGCCGCCCAGGTGTCGTCGTCGGGGAAGGGAAGCTCCTTCTTGTTCTCGTCGAGTTCCGGGTACGGGTAGAAGTAGTCGTCCATGTGGACGCCATCGACGTCGTAGCGCGTCACCACGTCGATCGCGACCGCCAGCGAATGCGCCTTCACCTCCGGATGCGTCGGGTTGAGCCAGTGGTGCTTGCCGTACTTCTTGGCGAGGTCGGGCCGCGCCTTGACGAGGTGGTTCGCGGCCGGCTCGCCCTTCGCGGTGGGGCTCCACGCCCGGTACGGGTTCAGCCAGACGTGCAACTCGAGCTTCCGCCGGTGCGCCTCCTCGACGGCGAGCGCGAGCGGATCGTAGCCGGGGTGCTTTCCTTGCGCGCCGGTGAGGAACGACGACCACGGCTCGAGCTTCGACTCGTAGAGCGCATCGCACATCGGCCGCACTTGCAGGATGACGACGTTGAGGTTCAGGTCTTTGCACTTGTCGAGGAGGGCGACGAGTTCGCGTTTCTGCTCGTCGGCCGACAGCCCGGGCTTGGAGGGCCAGTCGATGTTGGCGACGGTGGCGACCCACACCCCGCGAAACTCCGGCGGCGCCGCCGAGGCCACAGGGAGGGCGAA
Source organism: uncultured Alcaligenaceae bacterium (assembly GCA_964453375.1). Lineage (GTDB taxonomy): Bacteria > Planctomycetota > Planctomycetia > Gemmatales > Gemmataceae > Limnoglobus. The sequence continues at coordinate 11,490 of CAYVRB010000080.1, read as the reverse complement.
GAGGAGCGCGAAGAGGGAGAGGAGTTTGTGCATGGTGACAGGATAGGCAAAACTTGGCGTGACTCGTCGAGAGTGGGTATCGCCGCTTTGTTACCACAGGAGTCGCCAGTCCACGGCCCTGTTGTCGGAAGAATCGTTGCGACCGTCAAAATCGACTCAAGTTCCCAGCGGCCGGCGGTCGATAAGCCTCCGGGGATCGTTGCGTGCGGCCCGGCGGGGGCCGGCCGCGCTCGACGAACGAGGGGCCACCATGTCGGATTCGCGGCAACTGCTGGCGCGCATCACCGCGTTTCGGGCGAAGCTCGAAGAGACGCCGCGGCTCGTGCCGGTCGCCGACGAACTGCCGACGAATCCGTCGAACCGGCTCGCCAGCGTCTTTCGCGAAGCGATCGTATCGGAGCCGGCGCAGCTCACCGGCCGCGCGTTTCGGCTGCTCTCGGAGGCGCGGGACCTCGTCGGCCAGCAGAAGCAACTCGCCGACGATGCGATCATCGTGCGGTCCGATCCGGGGGACGCGCTCGCGCGGTTCCACCGGCACACGATCGGCCTCACCGATTCGGCGCTGCGGCTCGCGCAGGTCTTCCCGGCGGCGGCCGAGCCGCAACTGCGCATGTGCGACGGCTTCGAGCAACTCCTGCGCGTGATCCGCGGCCGGCTGGGCGTGCTGGAGCACGCGCTCGCGCTGCGCCGCTCGGACGCCGGCCGGATCGCCCGGCTCGCGGACCTGCTGACGGCGATGCACGCGGGCAAGGCCCTGCCCGCCGGCGCGTTCTTCGAGATCGCCGAACTGATCCTCGACGACGCCCGCCAGGGTGCGCGGCTGCGGTTCGCGCATCGCGATCCGGCGGCGGACGGCGTCGCCAAGTTCGTCGCGGCGCACGCGCTGAACGTGGGGCAGGTGCTGGCGCGGCTCGCGCCGCACGACTACGAATGGGCGTTGAAGCCGGCGCTGCCGATCGTGGCGGCGCTCGTCATGGACGCGGGGATGCTGGAGGTGCCGGCGGAGGTGCTGGCGAAGGCCGGGGCGCTCTCGGTCGAGGAGCGGCGGCTGGTGGAACGCCATCCGCTGCGCTCGGCGGAACTCGTGAAGCGTTCGATCGCGGACGCGGAGTCGCTCGCGGAGGTGGTGGCGGCTCACCACGAACGGCTGGACGGCAGCGGCTACCACCGGGGATGCAAGTCCGAGGAGATCGGCTCGCTGCCGCGGCTGCTCGCGGTGGCGGACGCGTACGCGGCGCGGATGGCGGACCGGCCGCACCGGCCGGCGCTCGACCCGCGCGCGGCGCTCACAGACACGCTCCTGGACGCCGAGGCCGGCAAGCTCGATCGGGACTTCGCCGAATACTTGATGCACCTGTCGTTCCATCCGGTGGGCACGGTGGTGGAACTGGCGGACGGGCGGATCGCCGTCGTGGCGGCGACGCACGACGGGCGCGTGAACCTCCGGGCGTCGATGCGGCCGGTGGTGGCGGTGCTGGCGGACGTGCGGGGCGAGCTGCTGCCGCGGCCGGAGTTCGTGGACCTGGCGGCGACGGGGTTCGGCAGCATCGTGCGCGCGGTTCCCCTCGCCGAGCGCCGCGAGAAGCTCGCGGACGCCTATCCCGATTTGTGCGTCTGACCTTCAAATCCGGGGCGGCCGCGAGCGAATAGCCCCAATCGCCCCTTCGATCGCCGCGAGGCAGCCGTGGCCGACCGCAAAGACCCCAGCTACTACGCCTCGACCCGCCATCCGTGGGCCTGCTTCCTGTTCCTCCTGCCGCTGGTCGCCGCGTACGAACTCGGCGTGCTCTGGATCGGCGGGGCGAATCCGCAGAGCCTGCGGAACGGCGCGGACATCTGGCTGCGCTGGTTCCTGGAGCGCTACGGATTCGGGCAGCTCTGGGCGGTGCCGCTCGCCGTGCTGGGGCTGTTCCTCGTGCGCTCCGCGTTCGCGGCGAAAGACCGGCCGACGAAGCCGGTGTCCACGATCTTCGGCATGTTCATCGAGAGCGTCGGCTACGCGGTGCTGCTCTGGGGCATCAGCCGGAACTTCCGACCGCTGATGGAGCTGGCCGGAGTGCCGCTCGCGCAGATCCAGTTCCAATCGGTGGCGGCGGGGCAGTTCGTCACATTCATCGGCGCGGGCATCTACGAGGAAGTGCTATTCCGACTTGGCTTGTTCTCGCTGTGCGTGTTCCTGTTGAAGTGCGTCTTGTTCCCCGGCGCGATCGCGGTGCCGTTGGCGGCCGTGTTCGCCGCCGTGGTGTTCGCCGCGGCGCACCATGTGGGGCCGTATGGCGAACCGGTGCATTCGCCGGTGTTCCTGTTCCGCGCGCTCGCGGGGCTGTTCTTCACGGCGATCTACGTGGCGCGCGGCTTCGGAGTCGCGGTCGGTGCCCACGCGGGATACGACATCCTCGTCGGCGTCGTCGTGAACCCGCCCGCCGGCGGGTGAAGATTGGGTTGCGCGTTATTTGTCGCTCTTCTTCGGTTCGTCCTTCTTCGGCTCGACTTTCGGTTCCGCCTTCGGCGGCGAAACGGACGGCACCGGCTTCGGTTCGTCCTTCTTCGGTTCGTCCTTCTTCGGCTCGACCTTCGGCGGCGGGATCGGGTCGGACTTCGGCGCGTCCACCTTGCCCGGCGCGGCCGGCTCGCTCGGCTTCGTCGGATCCTTCGTCGGCGCGAGGCTGTCGGGCTGCTTGATGTCCGTCGTCGGCTTCGGCGCGTATTGATTGTTCAAGCTCGCCCCGAGCGACTTGATCTCCGCTTCCTTCTCCTCCAGTTCCTTCGCCCGCTTCAGGGCCGCTTCGCCGAGCGTCGTCGTCTCGCCGACCGTCTTGGCGATCTCGCGATGGTAGTCGGCGGCCTTCTTCACGCTGCCGCGCTCGTCCGTCAGGTTGCCGCCGTCCTTGGGGATGCCGACGAGGGCCAGTTCGGCCTTGGCGGCGCCGTCGAGGGATTGCGCGCGCAGCGTGAGGTCGTCCTTGAACTCGCCGGCGAGCTTGTCGAAGAGTTCGCGCGCCTTCTCGACCTTTTCGACGGTTTTCTTGCGGGCGTCGGCGTCGAAGGCGGGCGCGGTCAGTTGGAGCGTGCCCTGTGCGAGCAGGAGGCGGGCCTGCTGGAGTTGCGCGGCGCGGCCGGGGAGGGTGTTGACGTAGGCCTCGGCGAACTTCTCGTATTCGTCGGCGCCGGCGAGGTTCTCGAACTGCCGCCAGGTCTGGGACTCGGACTTGCGGCCGGAGCCGCGGAGGTACCACCAGGCGCCGACGACGGCGCCGAGCGCGAGGAGGAGGACGGCGAAGCGGACGTTCGAGAGCTTGGCCGCCTTGGCCTTCTCGGCGATGGATTTGAGTCCTTCGGCGAGGTCGTTCTTTTCGAGTTTGTTTTCGTCTTCGGCCTTCATCGGCAATCCCCGGAGAAACGGCGCATCCGGTGCGGGCCGTCCAGTCCGTTATGCTAGGCCGGGGGGACGCGCCGGGCAATGCCGCGCGGATCGTCGCGTCCGGGGCGATTTTCCATTCGCCATCGGCCGGTTCCTCGGCTAAAAGAAAGCAATCGCCGCACGGGCGGGGGGTTCCGCCGGATCGCCCCCGCGCCGCCGCACGGCCCGCCGGGTGCCCCCGTGCTGTTCTTCCTGCTGGTTTTCTTCATCGCCGGCCACGCCCTGATGGACTTCGCGCTGCAGGGCGACGCGATGGCGAACTGCAAGTGCCGCAAGGCCAACCACCCGCTCCAGAAGGCGGTGCCGTGGTACTACTGGATGAGCGCGCACGCGATGCTGCACGGCGCGACGGTCGGGGCGATCGTCTACTGGGCGAAGTTCGACATGGCGACCGCGGCGGCCTACGCCATGCTCGAAGCGCTGATCCACTGGCTCATCGACATCGCGAAGTGCGAAGGCCACACGAGCATCCACACCGATCAACTCGCGCACATCGTCTGCAAGGTGGCTTGGGCCATCATGCTCGTGAACGGCCTCGTGATCCCGCCGCCCGCGTAACCGTCACTCGACCGACGCCAGCGGGCCGTACGACACCACCGTCGGCCGGTCGATCGGGAAGCGGTCCAGCACCTCGCGGATCGACCGCGCCGTCACCGCTTCGTAGCGCGCCAGTTCCGTGTCGATGTCGTCGGGTTCCCGGTTGTTGATCCACGCCGCCGCGATCGCGCCCATGCGGCCCATCGGGCGCTCGTTGCGCCGCACGAGGCGCGACGCGATCTTGCTCTTCGCGATCGCGACTTCCTCGGCCGTGACGCCCTTCGCCTGAACCTCCCGGAGGATGCGGCGCACCGTTTGGAGGTTCTCGGCGGCGTCCTCCGGGTCGGAGCTGAAGTAGCCGCCGAGCGTGCCGTTCGCCTGATTGGTGTCGACGCCGAAGCCGGAGGTCTCGACGGTGCCGGTGTGGGTCAGCTCCCAGTAGAAGCGGCTGCCGGTGTCGTCGCCGACGACGGTGGCGAGCACGTCGGCGGCGTAGCGGGCGGGGTCTTCGACCGCCGGGCCGGGCGCCATCACCATGACGTGCTCCTGGCTGACGTTGTCCTTGACGATCGCGTGCGATCCCGCGGCGGGGGCGGCGGCTTCGAGGCGCGCGCGGCCCGGCCGGCCGGCGTTCCAATGGCCGCACTTCGCGCCGATCAAATCGACGAACGCGTCCCAGTCGATCGGCCCCGCCGCCGCCACGAGGATGTTCCCGGCCGCGTAGCGCCGGTCGAAGTAGCCCTGCATTTGGTCGCGCGTCAGCGCCGTGATGCTCTCGGCGCTGCCGAGGATGCTGTTGCCGAGCGGGTGGTCGGCGAAGTAGAAGCGCCGCGCGCGGTCGCTGGCGTCGAACGGCGGCATGTCCGCGTACATGCCGATCTCCTCCAAAATCACCTGCTTCTCGGTGTCGAAGTCCTCCTGCCGCAGGCTCGGCCGCAGGATGTCCGCCAGGATGTCCACCGCGTCCGTCAGGTACTCCGGCAGCACGGCGGTGTAGTACACCGTCGATTCGTACTCGGTGTACGCGTTCGACTTCGCGCCGATCCGGTCGAAGTGCAGGTTCACGTCGAGGGCGGAGCGCTTCGGCGTCCCCTTGAAGAGCATGTGTTCGAGGAAGTGCGAGACGCCGCTCTCGGCGTCGGTCTCGTCGCGGCTGCCGGTGCGGACGTAGAACCCGACGCCGACCGACCGCGACGCGGGCAGCGTCTCGCCGACGATCTCAAGGCCATTGGGCAGCGTGTGCGTATGGAACGGCATGAAAGCTCTCGCGGTTGGCGGAGTCCGACGATTTTTAGTATTGAGTTTTTCGTTCGTCGTTTTGCATGGATGCCGAATTCCCGCTACCAACCCAAAACGGAGAACGAAAAATGCAAAAGGAAACTCCAAGTCGGGCAGTTCTTCGGTCGCTATCTCGCCGACAACGGCGTCCGACGGTCTTCGTTTTGAGTTTTTCGATCGTCGTTTTGCATTGTTCCCGACATCCCCGACCGACGTCAAACGGTGAACGAATTCTGCCAAACGACCGCGCGATCATACCGGGACCGTCAATTCGTTCGGCCCCAGCGTCACGATGGTCGGGTTTTGGAACGGGAACTCGTCGACGTAGTCGAGCACCTTGCGGGGCGTCAGACCGTCGATCTCGGCCTGGATTTCGTCGAAGGACCGGACGCGGCCGAGGTAGTACCAGTCGCGGGCGATGGCGCCGGCGCGGGCGGAGGTCGATTCCTGCTGCATGATGAGGCTGGTCTTGAGACCGGCCTTGGTGCGGTCGATTTCGTCCTGGTGGACGCCGTCGCGGAGCTTGGCGAACTCGGCGAGCATGACGTCGAGCGTCTCCTGGGCGCGTTCGGGGCGCGTGCCGGAGTAGCCGACGACGGCGCCGCGGTCCTTCATCCCTTCGTGGGAGGCGTAGACGGAATAGCACAGGCCGCGCTTCTCGCGGACTTCCGTGAAGAGTCGGGAGCTCATGCCGGCGGAGAGGACGCCGACGGCGCCGCGGGCGGCGAAGTAGCGCGGGTGCGTGACGCTCACGCTGGGGAACGCCAGGGTGATCTGCGTCTGCTGCTTGTCTTTGGCGAGGTGGCCGGAGCGCGGGACGTGCGCGGCGTCGATGGCGAGGGGCGATTCCTCGCCGCGGGGCCAGTCGCCGAAGAGGCGTTCGACCTGCGCCTTGAGGCGCGGCCAGTCGATGCGGCCGGCGACGGAGACGATCGTGCCGTTCGGCCGGAAGTGCCGCCGGTGGAACCGCCGCATGGCGTCGACGGTCAGCCCCGCGATCGACTCCTCCGTGCCGTAGCGGTCGCGGTTGAGCGGCGCGGGGTAGTAGCGGTTCTGAAGCTCCAGCATCACCTGTTCCTGCGGGGAATCGTCGAGGCCCTGCAGGTCCTGGAGCATCTGCGCCTGCACCGCGTCGAGTTCTTCGGCGGGCAGGCTCGGGCGCAGGACGATGTCGGCGAAAAGGTCGAGGGCGGCGGGCAGGTTCTTGGCGACGGTGCTGCCGGAGAGGAAGAGGTTCAGCAGGCCGGGGCCGACGTTGTGGTCGACGCCGAGGGAATCGAGGGCGAGCATGAGCTGCTCGCTATCGTGGTCGCCGGCGCCGCGGTTGATCATCTCGGAGAGCGCGGAGGCCAATCCGGCGCCGGCGGCGGGTTCGTGCGCGCAGCCGGCGGGGATGAGGACGTGGACGGCGGCGGACCGGACGAACTCCATCGGCTCCGCGAGGAGGACGAGGCCGTTCGGGAGCGCGTGGGAGAAGACGGTGTTGGCCAACGGTCGCAACCTTCCGTGCGGGGCGGGTCAGATGCCGAGGCCGACCATGGAGCGGTCGGGCGCGTCGAGCGGTCGGTACGAGGATTTATACGCGCGAAAGCCGAGCCGGCGGTAGAGCGCCATGGCGGGGGAATTGGAAACGGTGACTTCGAGTTCGACGCGGCGGGCGCCGGCGGCGGCGAATCCGGCCATGGCGCGCGCGAGGAGCGCGGCGCCGAGGCCGCGATCGCGGGCGGTCGGGACGACGCCGAGGTTCTGCACGGTGCCGACGCGCGCGTCGAGCGAACCGAGCACGGCGGCGACGGGGCCGGTGGAATCTTCGATCAGCCAGGTCGCGGCGGGGCAGAAGCCCGAGAGATCGCGGATCGCGCGGACGAGCATGCGGCAACCGGTGAGGCACGACAGGCTGGGGAAGAGCCGCGAATCGGTTTCGTCGGCGAAGGCGCGGACGAGAACGTCCGCGTGGAGATCGAGGCGATCCTCGCGCCACGCCGCCCAGCGGTATCCGGCGGGAAGTTCGGGAACCGCCAAGTTCGTCAGCAGCTCCCGCACCAGGAGATGGCGTTTGAAATAATCGGTCGGCACGGCGATGCCCCGGAGGCCACCCCGTCATCCTACCACGAAATCGCGATCATCCGCGGCGGCCCCAACCGAAGGTGCCCGACGCCTTCGCCGCCGGCTTCTCCAAAACTTCCTGCGCCCGCCGCTGGAACTTCTGCATCTGGTCCCGCAGCGTGGCGTCGCCGCGATTCATGATTTCCAATTCGTGCTGGATCTCGGCGCTCAGCCGCTTGAGTTCCGTCTCCTGCCGCGCGAGCAAGGCCCGCTCGCGCGCCATCGACACTTCCATCTCGCGCATCTGCTTCTCGAGTGCCTGTTCGTCCTCTTCGAGTTGCTGGCGATCGGCGGTCATGCGGCGGCGTTCCTGCGTCAGCACCGCGGATTCCTTCTCCAATTCCTCGGTCCACTCTTCGAGTTCGGAGCGCGTCTTGGGCACGATCTGCGGTTGCACCGGCGCGAGGGTGCCGTTGCTGATCTGTTCCTCGATGGAGTGCATCTGTTCCGAGAGCGCGTCGATCTGCGTTTGCTTCTCGGCGAGCTGGGCGGCGAATTCCTCCTTGGCCTTGGTGAAGCCCTGTTCGGCCTCGCTGGCCTCCTGCAGGAGGACCTTCATCTCGCCGAGGAGGTGCTTGAGTTCCTTGTTCTCGCTCTTGAGGCGTTGGACTTCGGCGGAGGGGGTGTCGTTGGGGTCCATGCCGTAGCCGGGGGCGTAGCCGGCGCCGTTGCGGCGGCCGAACGCGGCCATCTTGGCTTGGAAGCTGGAGGGCGGCGGCTCGGCGGGCACGTCGGGCACGGCGGCGGGCGCGGTGCCGGTGGGGACCTTGAGTTTGCGAAGGAGGGCCTCGCGCGAGATCGGTCCGCTGCCGGGTTTGTCGGTGTCGGCCGGATCGAGATCGACGGTGCCGGTGGCGGCGCCGTTGAGCGGCGGCGGGGTGGACGCGAGCAGGCGGCGGCGGAGTTCGGCGGCGGAGACCGACGGGGGCGGTTCGGGCGGCAGGGTCGAATTCTGCATCCGGGCACTCCTTAACTTCAATTCCACCAGCGGGATGCGGCAAAATCCGTAGGCCGTCCGGTGTCGCGTGGCGGCGGGCGACTCGCAAAGTTTGCGCTGGAGGCTAGTTCGCGGGGCGGTCAAGTCAAGCGAAAGCGCGCCGCCGGGGCGCGGCCCCGTCGCGCGGCTGGCGCGGTTGCATCGCCGTCAGAACGCGGGATTGGCGGGCAATCGCGCCAACAGCGTTCGCGTTTCGGTGTTAAGCGGGTAGATTTCGGAATCGGGGGCGGTGGGGCCGTTCGTGCCGTGCCGGTTCGCGCGGCTCGCACGAACAACCCGGTTGCCGGGTTCGTTCCGACCGGCGCGACGCCGCGAGTCGGGAACCCGCCGCCGCGGAGATTTCGCGCTGCGACTTCCGCCGGTTATCCGTTACAATCATCGATTAGGTCTTCTCGCGTTCTGGGCCGGGCGAGAAACTGCTTTTCCCTCGGCCCCCTGCATGGAGCGTCCGGGCAATGACTATCGTCAAACGGCTCCGGTTGCTGACAGCCCTCCTTGGCACAGCCGCCGCTTCCGCCGTCATCGGCACCACCGTCTTCGGTGAACTCGGCAAGTCCGGCGCCCGTGTCGCCGGCGTGCGGGCCGCCAAGCCGGACGGCGTCGCGACCGACGCGTTCTCCGGCTCGAAGTTCGCCAACCAGCCCGCGCTCACCTACAAGCAGCGCGCCGGAACGACGGCGTTCGCGTGGCAGGTCAAGCCGACGCTCGCCGCCGCCGCCGCGAAGGACCGCGACATCCTCGTGCTCGTGGACACCTCCGCCAGCCAGGCCGGCCAACCGCTCAAGCGCGCCCGCGAGATCATCGACGCCCTCGCCAAGGCCGCCGGCGCCAACGACCGGATCGACGTCTGGACCGTGAACGTCGACGACGCCAAGTCGACGCGCTCGCTGACCGACGGCTTCCAGGTGGCGAAGGCGCCGGCCGTGACCGGCGCCGCCGCGCAACTCACCGAGACCGAATTCGCCGCCGGGGCGACCGACCTCAAGGCCGGCCTCGACCGCGCAGCCAAGGCCTTCGAAGCCAACCCCGACCGCCAGCAGATCGTCCTCTTCCTCGGCGACGGCGAAAGCGCCGCCAGCGCCGAACCGATCTCCGAAGCCGTCCGCCTCGACCTCGGCACCCGGCTCGACCAGCGCAACATCGCCTTCTACGCCGTGCCGCTCGGCCTGAAGATCCAATCGCAGAACCTCCACGGCCTCGCCACGCTCACCGGCGGCGCCGTCGTCCGCCTCGCGGAAGACACCGCCACCGAGCGCGGCAAGACGGACTTCTCCGCCAAGCTGCTCGCCAGCTTCGCCGTGCCGGTCCTGAAGCCCACGAAGGTCAGCTACGGCGCCGAAGTGGCCGAGAGCTTCCCGACCCGCCTCCCGCCGCTGCGGGCCGACCGTCCCACGCTCGTCGTCGGCACGCTCAAGGGCGACGCCCCCGCGATCACCGCGAAGGTCGAAGGCACGATCGACGGCCGGCCGACCACCGTCGAACTCGCCGACCGCCTGCCGGTGTCCGAAGCCGAGAACTACTTCATCCACGCGATGATCCAGCAGTGGCGCGATCCGGCCTCCGCGGACGCCCCGGCGATCCTCGCCGCCGACCGCGCCCTCGCCCTCGGCGCCCAGCAGTTCCGCCTCTTCCGCGAGGAGTTCCTCTCGCAGGCGGTCTTCGCCATCAACGGCGACAAGGTGGACCATGCCGAGAAGCTCTATCAGGCGGCCGCCAAGATCGACCCGATGAACCTCGAAGTCGAGCAGGGCCTGAAGGTCATCGACAAGCTGCGCAAGGGCGACCTGACGCGGATGAAGATGAAGGCGCAGCTCGGGGAGAATCTCAAGCAGTCCGAGAAGGTGGCGCGCGAGAAGCTGGCGATCCTGGCGCAGGCCGAGGCGCCCAAGCCGATGGGCGCGGGCGGCGCGCCGGCGCCGGCCGCCGGCCTCCAGCAGGCGCAGGCCGAACGCGCCGTCCTCGAACAGCAATACCGCGTCCTCGTGGACGAAACCGTCCGCCGCGCCCGCACCCTCTTCAAGACCGATCCCGACTCGGCCTACGAAGACCTGAAGCGCCAGCGCGACACGATCCAGTCCAACGCGCAGCTCAGCGAGGCCTATCGCCAGAAGCTCGCCGCCGACCTCGAATCGATGATGCAGACGGTGTCCACGCAAGGCGCGGCCATCAAGCGGTCGATCGCCGAGGACCGCGAGCGCGTCGCCCGGACGAAGCTCCGCATCAACGAGTTCGAGCGCCAGCAGGCGGAGGAACGCCAGACGGTCGCCCGGATCGACTCGTTCCGCGAACTGATGAACCAGGCGCGCTACGAACTGGCGCAGCAGGAAGCCCAAGTGCTGGTGCAGGAGCGCATCAGCCGCGGGCAGGTGGTGCCGCCGGAAGCGACGGCGAGCTACCTGATCGGCCAAGCCGCCACGAACCTCCGCGAGTACCGCGAACTCGTCCGCATCCGCGAGGACCGCTACCTGCTCACGATGATGCAGGCGGAGAAGTCGTTCATCCCGTACCCGGACGAACCGCCGGTCCACTTCCCGCCGGCGGCCGTGTGGCGCGAACTCACCGCCGACCGCGAGAAGTACAAGTCCGCCAGCATCGGCTCCGACGTGCCGGGCACCATGCGCCGCATCCAATCGGTGCTCGAAGGCCCGACCGCCGAGAAGATCAAGATCGAGAGCGAACTCGACGGCCTCAAGCTCAAGGACGTGCTGAGCACGCTCGAAAAGGACCACAACCTGAAGTTCGTCGTCCTCGAAGACGCCTTCAAGACCGAGCAATCCGAAGCGGCGATCCTCGACAAGAGCTTCCCGCTGAAGCAGAAGTTCTACGGCCTAACGGTCGGCGCGTTCCTCGACATCGCGCTCCAGTCGGTCGGCGCGTACTACGTCGTGCGGCCGGAGTACATTGAAATCACCACCTACGAGCGCCGCTTCACGGAAAAGGTCGTCCGCGCCTTCGACATCACGGAGCTGGTCTACCAGATTCCGTCGTCGGTGAATCAGGCGACGCTGTTCCAGAACCAGAACGTGCAGTCGCAGAACCTGCAGCTCTTCGGCCAGGCGACCTTCGCCGGCGGGTTCGGCGCCATCGGCGGCCTCGGCCTCGGCGGCGGCGGCTTCAACATCGGGGGCGGCGGCCTCGGCGGCGGCCTCGG
>CAYVRB010000079.1:0-20896 GCA_964453375.1 uncultured Alcaligenaceae bacterium | reverse complement strand
AGTTCAACCGGAACCCGGACAAGAGCCTGACGCCGCTGCCGGCGAAGCACGTCGACACGGGGATGGGCTTCGAGCGCATCACGAAGGTGCTGCAGGGGAAGAGCAGCAACTACGACACCGACATCTTCGCCCCGCTCTTCGAGGCGATCCGGGCGACGACGAACGCGGAGCCGTATGGCGGGAAACTCGACGACCTGAAGGACATCGCGTATCGCGTGATCGCGGACCACATCCGCACGCTGACGTTCGCGCTCACCGACGGCGCGACCATCGGCAACCTCGGCCGCGACTACGTGTTGAAGCGCATCCTCCGCCGGGCGGAACGCTACGGCCGGCAGTGCCTCGGCACGGATGGGCCGTTCCTGCACAAACTCGTGCCGACGGTGGTGGAGCAACTCGGGGCGCCGTTCCCGGAGTTGAAGCGGAACCCGGAGAAGGTCCGCAGCCAGATTTACGAGGAGGAGGTCGCGTTCCTCCGCAACCTCGACCGCGGCTTGAAGCTCTTCCTGGGCATCGCCGAGAAGACGAAGGCGGCGAAGACCACCGTCATCAGCGGGGCGGACGCCTTCAAGCTCTACGACACCTACGGCCTCTACATCGACATCACCGAACAGATGGCGAGCGAGCAGGGCCTGACCGTCGACGCGACCGGCTATGAGACGGAGATGGAAGCGGCGAAGGAGTTGGCGCGCAAGGGCGGCAAGAAATTCGTCGTGACGGCCGTGAAGGGCGAGTTGCCGAAGACCGATGATTCGCCGAAGTACGGCGCCGAAATGATCGACGCGAAGGTGCTCGGTTGGGTGATCGACAACGCGATGATCACCGACGGGACTTTGAACGGCGGAGACTCGGCGGCGATCGTGCTGGATCGCACGAACTTCTACGCCGAGCAGGGCGGGCAGGTCGGCGACACCGGCACCATCGACAACACCGCCGCGCCCGGCGTCGAGTTCCAGGTCGAGGACACGCAGCGCCTCGGCGACACCGTCCTCCACTTCGGCACCATGATCGGCGGTTCGATCCGCGCCGGCGACACCGTCTCACTCGCGCAGGGGACGCTCCGCCGCATCGACGTCATGCGGAACCACACCGCGACGCACCTGCTGAACCTCGGCCTGCGCACCGTCCTCGGCGGACACGTCGAGCAGAAGGGTTCGCTCGTCGACGACGCGAAGACTCGCTTCGACTTCAGCCACGACAAGCCGCTCTCCGCCGAGGACGTGCGACGGATCGAATCGTTCGTCAACGATCGCATTGGTCGAGACATGCCGGTGACCGCGGTCGAACTACCGCTCGAAAAAGCGAAGGGGATCGGCGGCGTGCGTGCGGTCTTCGGCGAGAAGTACCCGGACCCGGTGCGCGTCGTGCTGATCGGGCCGGAGAAGCCGGAGGCGGCAACGCTCGACGATTCCGTCGAGTTCTGTGGCGGGACGCACGTGCCGCGAACGGGGACGATCGGCTACTTCAAGATTCAGGCGCAGGAGCCGGTGGCGAAGGGCGTCCGTCGGCTGACGGCCGTGACCGGCCGCGCCGCCGCCGAGGCGATGACGCAACTCTCGACGACGGTGACGTCGCTGACCGACCGTTTCCAGTGCAAGCCGGAGGAATTGCCGGTTCGCGTCGGTGGACTCGACGACGAGATCAAGCGGCTGCACGAGCACTTGAAGCGGGCGCTCGCGCTCACGGTGGACGGACTGCTCGACGCGGCGCCGAAGGTGAACGGAACGACGGTGATCGTTGGCCAGCTTCCGCCGGCGGGATCGGAAGCCGTGCGGGCGCAGCTGGACCGAATCAAGCAGAAGGCGAAGTCGGCATTCGTCGTCTTCGGCTGGGACGAAGGGGACAAGGTGCCGCTGGTGGTGGCGCTGACGCCGGACCTCGTGAAGAAGGGGCTGAAGGCCGGCGACGTGATTAAGCCGCTTGCGGAACTGATCGGCGGCAAGGGCGGCGGCAAACCGGACTTCGCCCAGGCCGGCGGCAAGGACGCGGCCAAGCTGCCCGAGATGCTCGCGAAAGCAAGGGAGTTGGGCAATCAGGCGTGCGAATGATTGTCGATCTCGATTATTCTCGCTGGTAGATTTCTCCATCGATACAGGCTTCGGTTCGTGCGTGGAACCACACGATCATTCCGCCCGCGTTCTCACCCCCCAACTCCAAAAGTTGGAGTTCAATCTCATTGTTCACGACTGCGATCGAATCGATACGCCGCGTCCAGACCGTCTTCAACGGCACGTATCGTTCGCGACCGGACGCTCCGGCCTGGAATGCAATCATGCGGTCGGCCGTGAAAATGAACTGCCTCTTGGAAAACCCTTCCTCGGCGCTCCATCTCGTGTCGGTCCATTTTCCCTGTAGGCGCTGCCACGCGTCTTCCATCGACCGCAACGATTGCTTGCGTGGTCCGGTGTTCCGCACGGGACTCGCGACGTATAGCCAAAACGCGACCGTGCCGAGGAATACCGCCGTCCCGGATAGGATGACGGCGGTACGCGTGGAAATCCACTGCTGGGAGCTTCGATTCATTCGCTGAAATCGTCGGGTACTGGTTCACTCCCGCCGGCGGAGTTCTTCGCCGTCGACGAACAAGATCTTCGGCGTATCGAACCAGAGCAGCATTTCGCCTTCGCCCCCGTCCACTGTCAGCAGGATTTCGCCCTCGTCGAGTTCGAGGGCGACGACCTTGCGGACGATCTCATTCGTCTGCGGTTTCGGCAGCACACCCCCGGCCAGGGAACTGCGGAAGATCATTCTTCGATCTTCGGTGAACTCGTATTCGATCGACGTGACGGCGTTGCCCAAGCGTTCGGTGCGCCCCCATTTCCCCTTGAGCAGCTTCCAGGCTTCGTCGGTCGTCCGCGCCAGTGGGGCGGGGCGAGCATCGCGAAAATCGTCCCAGCCCCGATGGCGGGACGGGAAGCTGCTGCGAATCACGACGAAGAGGATGATGGCGAACACGACCGCGACGATCGAGCCGGAGAGGATGATGGCCGACCGCGTGGAGATCTGGTACTTCGGCTTCTTGCGACGTCGGCCCATGGGCGCACTCGGGATCAGGGGGCCGGAAACAGTTCGTCGAGCGACGCGGCGGACGACACGCGGAGGATCAAATCGCGCAGTTGCGACGCGTTCATGGATTGCAACCGGGCCGCGAGGGATTCGGGAAGCGAGCGGAACCGGTTCTCGAGCAGCGCGGTCGCGATGTCGCGGGCGGACTTGTCCGCGCCCTTCTCGATGCCCTTCTCGATGCCTTCTTCGAGTCCGCGATCGTACGGCGTCTTGTTGCGGGCGACGAGTTTGGAGAACGGTGCGGCCATGGTCATGGTCTCGAATAGTTGCCGACCCTCCTCGTCGAGCGGCAAGTAGGCCTGCACGCAATCGCTGAGGAGGAACCGTTGGAAGTCGTTGAGCGGCGCGGCCCACAAGCGTTGGAGCGCGTCCAAGCCCAACTCGGGCCATCGTTCCCGCGGCGCCTTCATCAGGGCGGAAAGGGCGACGCCGAGCCAGTTGCCCCCGCGAACGTATTCTACCGCGTCGAGCGACGGCAAGCCAACGTAGAGGTAGCGAAACGACAGCACGGGGAAATCCGCGATCCGTTCTTCGACCGTGTCGACGCCGATTCCGTCGAGGCCCACCTGGAGGTAAAGCACCACCGGCAACACCGGCAGGCCGTGGCGCTGCCGGAGGTGGAACCAGTACGCGGGCAGGCGGGGTTTCAGGCGCGCGGTCCGGTCCGGCGCTTCGATCTCCACGTGGACGAGCGCGAGCCACGAGTCGGGCGTTTCGCCGAATTCGTCGGTCAATGGCACGGTCGTGCGCAGCTTGGCGACGAGGTCGAGGACGTGGCGTTCGCCGTCGGGCGGGTTCGGCAGCAGTTCCTGCTCCAGCCATTCGGGATTCGTCAGGTCGAAGCGCGCGGCCCACACCGGAAAGAAGAGCCGGAGGAAGTCCGCGAAGAACTCCCGCAGCATCGCCTTGAATCGCTGGTCGTGGTCCACGGGCCTTTTTTATGGACTCTTCCATCGCAGTTGCCGTTCGATGGCCGCCCGTTCGCGTTGGATTTCGGCGGCCAGCTCGGCCTCGGTCGGCAGGTGCAGCTTATACTTCGCCGCGACGATCCGCTTGTTTCCCTCCGGCAACGTGAACCGGACGACGGCTTCGTTCTTGTCCGTGCAGAGCACAATGCCCAGTGGAGGGTTCTCGTCGGCCGCCGTCTCGCAGCGATGGTAGTAGTTCACGTACATTTGCATCTGACCGAGGTCCTGGTGCGTCAACTTGCCGACCTTCAGGTCGATCAGCACGAAGCAGCGAGCCAGGCGGTTATAGAAAACGAGATCGATGAAGAAGTGTTGCCCATCCAACGTGATGCGTTGCTGCCGGCCGACGAAGGTGAATCCCTTGCCGAGTTCCAACAGGAAGCCGCTGAGGTTGTCGATGAGCGATTGTTCGAGGTCCGATTCCCGCATCGCGACGGAGGGTTTCAGGCCGGCGAATTCCAGCACGTACGGGTCTTTCAGCAAGTCGGTCGGCTCTTCGATTTCGTGCCCCTTCTTGGCCAGCGAGAGGACTTTCTTCTTGTCCTTGCTGAGGGTCAGTCGCTCGAAGAGGAGCGAATGGATTTGCCGTTCGAGCTCCCGCGTGGACCACCGGGCGGCAACCGCCTCGGCTTCGTAGAATCCGCGGGCATCCGTTCGCTCGACCTTCAGCAGCAGTCGGTAATGGGTCCAGCTCAATTCTCGACGCAGTGCGTCGAGAATTGGAAACGTGAGGTAGAAGGACCGCATGTGCCAGAGGTTCGTGCGGTCGAATCCCTTGCCGAACTCGCGGGTAAGCCGAGTCGAGAGTTCGTTGATGAGGTCGGCCCCGTACTCGGCCCGGCCGCGGCCGTGCTGCTCGTCCTCGACGATGGCGCGGCCGATCTCCCAGTACGCGGCGACCATCGCGGAGTTGACGGCCCGCCACGCCTGCGATCGCGCCTCGGCGAGGATCGCCTGGATCCGGCCGTACAGCGGCTCAACGCCACCGGCGGCAACGATTGCCTTCGGCTTCTTGGGGCGACTCATGGCACCTCACGCGATGCGCGGGAAGAGCGGCTTTACCTTGCCGTCGACGAGTTCGGCCGTCACGCGCAGGTCGTCCGGCTGCGCCGCCAGCTCGGCCGCGTCGGCGTACGTCACCTGTTCCCACGGCTTCGGGAAGTTGAAGCTCTTGTAGATGGCTTCGGCCGAACGGGGGATGAAGGGTTTCAGAAGGATGCTGGCGATGCGCAGCGACTCGACCACGTTGTGCAAGATCAAGGAGGCCGCGTTCGCGTCGACCTTCACGACCTTCCACGGTTCCTTGTCGCCGATGTATTTATTGGTGGGATACAGCAGTTGCGTCATGATCGCCTGCAAGGCCTGGTTGTACTCGCAGGTTTCGACGCGGGTCCGCACTTCGGCCACGAGCTTCGCGGCGTCGAATTCCGACGTTACCGATTCCGGTTTGCGATTCGCCGATCCGGCGAGAACTCCGTTCAGGCTTTTCATCGGGATCGTGATGAGCCGACTATTCAGATTGCCGAGCGTGTTCGCCAGGTCGGTGTCATACACTTCCGCGAATCGCCCAAAACTGAAGTCCCCATCGGAGGGGAATGGGCATTCGCGCATGAAGTAATAGCGGAACCCTTCCACACTGAACTTCGTAATCAGGTCCATCGGGTCGGTGACGTTGCCGAGCGTCTTACTCTCCTTCACTTTCTCGCCGGTCTTCTCGTCGCGGCGATACACGAACCCGTGGCTGAACACCCGCTTCGGCGCCTCCTCGCCGGCGGCCCAGAGCATCGCGGGCCAGATGTGCGTGTGGAAGCGCGTGATGTCCTTGCCGATGAAGTGAACGTCGCACGGCCAGTGTTTGCGGAACGTCGCTTCGTCGTCGCCGTAGCCGATGCCGGTGATGTACGTCAGCAGCGCGTCGAACCAGACATAGATGGTGAAATCGGGATCGAAGGGCATGCGGATGCCCCATTGCTCCCCGGCGCGCGAGATATTGAGATCTTGCAATCCCTCCGCTTCGATGAAGCCGATCATCTCGTTCCGCCGGCTCTCCGGCTGCACGAAATCGGGATTCTCCTTGAGATGCTTGAGGAGCCGATCCTGGAAGGCGCTGAGCTTGAAATAATAACATGGTTCGCTGCGGCGCACGAGCGGCCGTTTGTGGTTCGGGCACTGCCCGGCGTTCTCGGCGTGCACCTTCTCGCTCTTGAACTCCTCGCAGCCGGGGCAGAACCAACCTTCATAACTGCCCTTATATATGAATCCGTTGTCATACACTTTCTGAATGAACTTCCGACAGCACTCCTTGTGCCGGTCGTGGCTCGTTTGGATGAAGCAATCGTAGCTGATATCGAGGGCGTCCCACACCTCTCGAAATTGGCACGCCATGTCGTTGCAATAGGTCTGCGGCTCGACGCCGAACTCTTTGGCGCGGTCGGCCACCTTGAGCGTGTTCTCGTCGTTGCCCATGAGGAAGAAGACGTCGTAGCCTTCCATGCGGCGGTAGCGGGCCTGCACGTCGGCGCCGAGCTTTTCGAAGGCCGTGCCGATGTGCGGCCGGCTATTCGGGTAGTCGATGGCGGTCGTCTGGAACCACTTGGGCTTCGTCGTCATGCTCGTGCTCGGTGGAGGAGAATGCCGTCGTTTTACGGGACGGGATCGGCGCGAAGGAGGTTCGTCATTTCACCCAGGGGCGGGTCTGCTGCCACCAGGCCCAGATCTTGGCGGCGATTCCGCCGGCGTCCGCGGCGATGCGCTTGACGGCCTGGCGATAGCGGCGCGCGAGGCCCGGCGGGACCTCGCCGGGGGCGCAGGCGCCGGCGGCGACGGCGAGGTGCTCCTTCGCCTCGGCGAAGGCGGCGGCCTTGGCGTCCGGCCCGGCGCGGCGGACCATGACGATCGCCTCGGCGACGGCGACGACGAGGCGGACGCGGTCCGGCAGGCCGACGCGATCGATGGCGCCGAGGAGGGCGGCGGCGTCCTCGGCGTGGCCGGCGAGGGCGGCGTCGAGGGCGAGCCAGGCGCGGTGGTCGGATTTAGCGTACGGGGGGCCGGCGAGGCCGAGCGCGGCGCGGGCCACGTCGGCGGCCTCGGCGTCGCGGTCCTGGGCGCGGAGCGATTCGGCGAGGGCGCGGAGCATGCCGGCGTCGACGCCGTCGCGGTGGGTCCAGTCGGCGAGCCAGGAGGCGGCGAGCGCGTGCAGGCGGGCGTCGGCGAGGGCGGCGCCGGCCTTGGCCCAGGAGTCGAGGTCGGCGCGGAGCTGGTCGGCGAAGCGGTGGACGGTGGTGGCGGTCTTCTCGGGTTGGCCGTGCGCCGCCATGGCGAGCGCGTAGCCGAGGGTGGCCTCGCGGCCGGCGTCGGGGTTGCGGGCGTAGATTTCCGCCAACGATTCGAGGACGTCGGATTCGCGGCCGCGGGCGATGCGGCGATCGGCCCAGAGGGCCGCGGCGGCGGACGTGCTGCCGGCGCCGCGGGCGATCGCGTCCAGCTCCTCGTCGGTCTCGGCCGTCCAGCCTTGGCGGTCGAGGGCGGCGGCGGCGTCCCGCAGGAGCGGCGCGGGCGCGTCGGGATCGGAGGCGAGCGAACGGAACCGCGCGCGCGCCGCGGCGAGGTCCCCTTGCCGGGCGGCCACCTCCACGGCGCGGAGCTTGACGAGCGGCCCGTCGGCGTTCTCGCGCACTCGCGCGAGGGTGCGGTCGGCGGCGGCGATCTCGTTCGCATCGAGCTGCTCGGCGACGAGGTGGAGGCCGGCGGCGTCGAAGCGGGGATCGAGGTCGAACGCCTTGGCGAAGTCGGCCTTGGCGCCGGACCGGTCGCCGAGCGCCTTGCGGGCTTCGCCGCGATAGCCGAAGGCGACGGGATCGTCCGGGGCGAGGCGGACCATCTGCTCGGCGGCGTCGAGGCATTCCTTCTTGCGGCCCTCGGCGTCGTACCACTGGGCGAGGTTGCGCCAGCCCCAGAGGTAGCTCGGATCGGCGGCGACGACCTCCTTCATGATCGCGATGGCCTTCGGCCGGTGGCCGCGCTTGGCCTCGACCCAGGCGGCGCGGCCGCGGAGCGTCAGCGGCGGCGGATCGCCGAGCGCGGGGGCGCGGCAGGTGGCGGCGGCTTCGTCGAAGCGCCCGACGGAGGCGAGCAGTTCGGCGCGGCGGTCGTGCGCGGGGGCGAAGGTCGGGTGGTGGCGGATCGCCGTATCGACGGCGGCGAGCCGTTCGTCGAAGCCCGCCTCTTCGCCGGCGGTGGTGTCGATCCAGAAGAGCGGCGCCCAGGGATTGAACGGTTCGTCGCCGGAGCCGAAGGCGTCGCGGAGGACGCGGGCGGCGCGTTCGTCCCAGCCGGAGGCCTCGATCTCGGTGAGCGCCAGTTGCATGGCGACGGGCGGGCCTTCGCCCGGCGTCGCGGCGAGTTCCGCGAGGGTGCGGAGCGCGGCCTCCGAATCCTCGGTGCGGCAGGCGAGTTGCACCTGTTTGACGAGGACCTCGGGGCCGCCGGCGTGCTCCTGGAGCACCGCGAGCGCCATGCGGGCGTCGCGCAGTTCGCCGTCGGCGAGGCAGGCGTCGAAGAGGATGGCGGCGGCCGGGGCGTACTGCGGGGCGAGGCGGAGGGCGTCGCGGAGGTCGGCCTTGCCGCCGGCGCGGTCCTGCGTCTTCAGCTTGGCCTCGCCGCGCATCGTCAGCGGCATGGGGTGGTCGGGCTTCAGCCGGACGAGTTCGCCGGTGGCGTTCAGGTATTCGTCCTTGCGGTCGGTCTCGTTGTACCACTCGGCGAGTTGCTGCCAGCCCCAGAAGTATTCGGGTTCGACGGTGACGAGCCGCTGCATCGGGGGGATGGCGCGGGAGTAGTTGCCGCGCTTGGCCTCGACCCAGGCGGCGCGGCCCTGCAGGACGAAGGGGAGATCCTCGGCGAGTTCGCCGGGGCGGGCGGCTTCGATCGCCTCGTCGAAGCGGCCCATGTCGGCGAGGCGTTCGGCCTTCTGGTCGTGCGCCTCGACGTTGAGCGGATCGATGCGGATGACGGTTTCGAGGGCGGCGAGCGCCTCGGCGTTCTGCTCGGGTTCGTGCAGGAGGCGCGAGAGCTTGAGCCAGCCGCGGGCGTCGCCGGGGCGCGTGCGCGTCAACTCGCGGGCGAGTCCGACGACTTCGCCGGGGCGATCCATCCGGTCGGTCCAGTGCAAGACCATGCGCCATGCGGCCTCGAAGCCGGGTTCGACGCGCACGGCGATCTTGGCGCGGTCGATCGCCTCGTCGGACCGGCCGGCGTTCCAGAGGCGGTCGGCGAGCGCGGCGTAGGCGTTCGCGTCCTGCGGGTTTCGGGCGGCGGCGCGTTCCAGCACCGCGATGGCGTCGTCCTCCTCGCCCATCTCGGCCAGCGCCTCCGCCAACTCGAGCGCGACGGGGGCGAACTCGGGCGCGACCGCGAGGGCGGAGCGCAGCGCCTCGATGCGCGCCTCGGAATCGTCGGCCGCGCCGTGTACGCGCGCCAGATCGCTCCAGAGCTGCGCGATGAGCGGGAAGCGATCGACGGCGTCCTCGGCCAGCGCGCGGGCCTCCTCCAGCCGCTGCATCAGGCCGAGCTGCTGGATCATGAGCGACCAGGCCTGCCAGAGGTCCGGGCGCTCGTCCAGCACGCGTTCCAGCTCGCGGTGGAGGTCTTCGATGAGTTCGTCGTTCTCCTCCTCCTCGGCGGCGAGGGCGAGGACGAGGTCGCGGTACGCCACGAGGCCGTCGCCGGCGTGCGGGCTTTCGTGGAGGCGATCGGCGATGAACTGGAGATTCTCCCGGCGCTCGGCCTGGCCGCGGGCGAGGCGCACCAGTTCGCTCGCGGCGAGTTCGTGGTCGGCGTCGTGGCGGAGCGCCTCGCGGTAGGTTTCCAGCGCGTCGTCGATCCGGTCGGCGCGGCGATGGACGTGGCCGAGGACCGCGAAGTGCGACGGGTGATCGGGTTCGAGGTCGCCGGCGGCGTGGATCTGCTCGAGCGCCTCGGAATCGCGCTGGCGGTCGGCGAGGACGAGCGCGAGTTGGCGACGCGCCCAGGCGTCGTGCGGGCAAAGGTCGAGGACGTTGCGGACGCTCTGGACGGCCGCGTCGTCGGGCAGCGGGGAGAGAAGCTCGGCGCGGAGCCGCACGATCGGATAGCCGTGGGGCCGGCGGTTGGCGAGTTCGCCGACGTAGGCGCGGGCGGCGATCATGCCGTACGACTCGACGTAGGCGCCGACGGCCATGCGGTGCCCTTCCTGCCAGGCGGGATCGGCGGCGAGGGCGGCCTTGAGGTGATCGAGCGTTTCGCCCGGATCGAACTTCAGGCGGGCGATGCGGGCGGCGGTGCGGTGCCAGACGGCCGGCGGCGCGATCGGGCGGGCGCGGTCGAGGTCGGCGGCGGCGGCGGGGAAGTCGCGGTGGCGGGCGCGGGACTCGGCGCGGAACAGCAAGAGGTCCGCGAGCGCCGCGTCGGCGCGATCGCGCGGGCGCGCCAAGTGCGGTTCGATGCGCGGCGCCGACAGGCGATCGATCGCGGCGTCGAGGGCGGCGTTCGCCTGCTCCGGTTCGTCGCGCTCGTTCAACGCGCTCACGAGCGACCGCACCGCCGGCGGGAACGGCGCGTCGCCCCGCGCCGCGCGACGCTGGAACAGGCGGATCGCCTCGGGCGCCTGGCCGCGGTATTTCGCCACGCGGAAGTACGCCTCCGCGAACTGCTCCTCGCGGTCGTCCAGGCAAGTGGCGAAGCGGTACAAGTCCAGCGCCTCGGCGCGGTCGCCGCGCTCCCAGGTCTGCGATGCGAGGAGGAAGTATCCGGCGGCCGCCTGCGGGCGCAACCGGATCGAACGGCGCAGGAGCCGTTCCGCCTCCGCCTGCGCGCGGTGGTCGGGCAGCAACACCTGCGCGAAGGATTGCAGGATCAGGGGATCGGCGTCGGACTTCGCGGCGGCGGCCTCGAGCGCGGCGCGCCGCTCCGCCGTGCGGCCCAGTTCCCGCAGCGCGCCGGCCTTCGCCATCGCGAGCGTGGAATCGTCCGGGTAATCGGCGAGCAGCGATTCGATCGCCTCGAGCGCGAGCACCGGGTGCGCCGTCAGTCTCGCCCATTGCAGCGCCGCCACCTTTGCCAGCCGGTGCCCGGCGTATTCGGCGACAAACGCGTCGTGTTCCGCCTTCGCATCCGTCTGGCGACCGTCGTCCATCGTTCGATGGATCCGAGACAGGCGGTCGTATCCGTCCGCGTCGGGGAGGTCCACGAGCGGCTTGAGCCGGTCCCGCTCCGCCGCCGGCACCGCCACCATCGCGCGCGGCCCCGTCGACGCGTAGCGCTTCTGGATGACGGCGAGCGGCGCTTCCACCGTCTTGAGTTCGTGCCCGTCGCGGAGGAAGAGGCTTTCCCGCACCGGATCGAAGCCGACGACGAGCCGCGTTTGGGTCACGCCGACTTCGACGAGCGCGAGGAGGAACGGCAGGCCGGCGGAAAGCAGCTCGGCGGCGGACTCGGCGGTCAGCGTGAATTCGCGGCAGGCCCAGCCGGCGTCCTCGGCGCGGCGGCGCTCGGCGGCGTCGGGCAGCCCGTCCTGCGGCGGCGGCGCGTCCGGCGCCGCGATGGGAAACGGATGCTTCCAATGCAACGCCAACAGTTCGGTCACGCTCGGCGGTTCGCCCGGCGTCGGCGCCGGGATGGCGAACTTCACGGCGCGTCGGCATCCCGCCGCGCCGGCGCGGAGGTTCGCCGCGAAGCGCCGGTGGAACTCGTCGTCCAGTTCCGCCGAGTGGCGGGCGGCATCTTCCCGTTGGTCGAGGGCGTAGCAAGCGTCGGCGCGCCGCCCCGCCAGCCATTTCTTGCCGTCCGCTTCCAGCAGCGGCGAATGCTCCTCGTACCGGGCGAGGCTCGTCAGGGCGGCGTCGGGCCGTGAGAGTTCCAACTGCAGCGTGGCCAGGTGCGCCCAGACGATGCCGCTCTCCAGGTGCGGCAGGGCGGTTTCGAGGAAGTCGGCGGCCTCGGCGTCGCGCCCCGATTTCTGGAGCAGGTGCGCCACCGCCTGCACGGCGGGGCGGAACCACGGCTGGAGTTCGAGCGCCTTTCGCGCCGCCGCGAGGGAATCCTCCGGACGGTCGGCGGCCTCGAACACGGCGGCGCGTTCCACCTGAATCCAGGCGCGGCGCGGCGCGAGTTCCTCGGCGCGCTCCAGGCCGCGCAGGGCGCGGTCGAAATCGCGCAGGCGGGCGAGGACGAACCCGCCGAAGGCGTGCCAATCGGCGCGGAGGTCCGGCGATGCGTCGGACCAGTCGTCCTGCGTCGCCATGAAGCGCCACGCGGCGAGCGGACCGAATTTCTCGAAGCGGTAGCGGGCGTGGTAGTAGACGGCTTCGAGGTTGGAGGGGGTGCCGCGATAGGCGGCCGCGTGGAGCTTGCGGCCGAGGCGCGGCGCGCCGAGTTGCATCGCGAGGCGGCCGGCGAGCAGCCGCGCCGGCGTGTTCGACCAGCCCACCAGCGGGCCGAACGCCGCCGACCGTTCCAGGGCCTGGCGGTATCGACCTTGCGCGTACAGTTCCCGGATGCGACCGAGTTCCGCGGCGGGAATTTCCATGACCGGTACGCGCGCTCGGGGCGGAATTCGGGCGGTTACTGGGGTTCCGATTCTTCGGCGGCCGGTTCGGGCGGCGCCGGCGCCGCGTCCGCGATCGGCGACAACTGGCCAACGATCGTGCCGAGCTGGCTCAGCCGCATCCCGTACTTGTCCAGGAACTCGGCCAGCACGTACTCGTTGTCCAGATCGTCCGCGTCCTCGCCGCGCAGCCGATCCGCCAGTTCCTGGATGATGCGAAGGTACGTGCGCTCGACGATCGGCAGGACTTCCTTGCACGCGGCGCCGACGTCGGGGAACTCCTCCTGCCAGCGGCCGAGGAAGTTCCGCCAGCGCGTCTGATGGTCGGCGGCGGCCGCCGCCGCCCGCGCCAGCCCCACCTGCTCGCGCTGCAACTCCACGAGCTGCCGCAGCAACTCCGCCGACTCCCCCGCGACCGGCGGCGCCGGCGGCAAGCCCGACAATTTCAAGCTCGGCGGGGCCACGAAGATCGGCACGTTGTGCATGGCGCTGGCTCCCCGTCGCCTTCCGGCGAAGTGGTGGCATTATAAGCGACCCGCACCGACCGACGAAAGGATTCGGCGCAAGTTCGGGCATTCTCGCGCTGGCGTTTTCCGACCCGATCGGGTAAAACAATGGCATCCCGCCGTCGGAACCTTTCGCATGCCGTTCGCTTCCGCTCCCTCGCGCCGCGAGTTCGTCCAGGTCGGCGCCAGCGCCGCGCTCGGTCTCGGCCTCGCCGACCTCACCGCCGCCCGCGCCGCCGCACCGAATCCGCGCCGCTCGAATTCCGTCATCCTCGTGAACCTCACCGGCGGCATGAGCCACCTCGACGCGCTCGATATGAAGCCGGACGCCCCGGCCGAAATCCGCGGTGAGTTCCAACCGGCCGCCACGAACGTCGCCGGAATCCGAATCACCGAACACCTGCCGATGCTGGCGAAGCGGATGCACCACTTCGCCCTCGTCCGTTCGCTCGCGCATCGCGAGAACGGCCACCTCCCCGGCACGCACCGCCTGCTCACCGGGTCCACCATGCCGCTCCAGCGCGGCAGCGACCTCGACAACGTCCTCTCGCGCCGCGACTGGCCCAGCTACGCCGCCGGCTTGAACTACCTGCGGCCGCGCCACGATGGCATCCCGAATGGCGTCACGCTCCCGCATTCCCTCATCGAAGGTCCGCTCACCTGGCCCGGCCAGCACGCCGGCTTCCTTGGCCAGCACCACGATCCGATGCTCGTGACGCAGGACCCGAATTCGCCGAAGTTCAAGATGGATGCCTTCACGCTCCCGGACGGGATCGATCCGCCGCGCGTGACCGGTCGGCGGACGTTGCTCGATCAGCTCGAATCGCCCGGCGCGACCGACCCCGCGTTCCGCGACCATCAGCATCGCGCGTTCGAGTTGCTCAGCTCGGGCAAGGTCGCCGGCGCGTTCCAACTGGATCGCGAACCGGTCGCCGTGCGCGATCGCTACGGCCGCAATCAGTTCGGCCAGTCGTTGCTGTTGGCTCGGCGCCTCGTCCAATCCGGCGTGCCGATCGTGCAGGCGAACATGGGGATCGTGCAGAGCTGGGACACGCACGTGGACAACTGGGGCCGTCTGAAGAACCGCCTGCTACCGTGGCTGGACCGCGCCGTGTCGGCGCTCGTGGACGACCTGCACGACGAGGGCCGGCTGGGCGAAACGTTCGTCGCCGTCGTCGGCGAGTTCGGCCGCACGCCGAAAGTGTCGAACCTGCCCGGCGAAAAGATTCCCGGTCGCGACCACTGGGCGCACTGCTACTCCGGCCTGTTCGCCGGCGCCGGCGTGGTCGGCGGCCGCGTCATCGGCAAGTCGGACAAGGTCGGCGCGTATCCGGTCAGCACGAGCTACACGCCGTTCGACATCGGCGCGACGATTTACCAAGCGCTCGGCGTACCGCCCGATTCCGAAATCCGCGACCCGCAGAACCGCCCCACCGCGATCAACGCCGGACGACCGATGGAGATACTCTTTAAGAACACGTGATACCCGTTTAGCGGCGAGGCGGAGTCTTCGGAGCCGAGCGCGTCGCGATCGTCCCATCAGGGCCCACCATGAACCGCTTCGCGCTCATCCTTCTTCTCGTTTCCACATCCGTCCGCGCCGACGAGCCCCTCTTCGTCGCGAAGGCCTTCACCGGCGGCTTCACCCCCGGCATCGAAGGCCCCTGCTGCGACAAGAACGGCGACGTCTTCGTCGTCAACTTCCAAAAGCAGCAAACCATCGGCCGCGTCACGCCCGCCGGCAAAGCCGAGGTCTACGTCACGCTGCCGAACAAGAGCACGGGCAACGGCATCGTCTTCGACAAGGCCGGCTTCATGTACGTCGCCGATTACGTCGAGCACAACGTCCTCAAGGTCGATCCGAAGACGAAGGCGATCACCGTCTTCGCCCACGAACCGAAGATGAACCAGCCGAACGACCTCGCCCTCGCGAAGGACGGCACGCTCTTCGCTAGCGATCCGGACTGGACGAACCTGACCGGCCAACTCTGGCGCATCGATACCAATGGCAAGACGACGCGACTCGCCGAGAAGATGGGCACGACCAACGGCATCGACCTCAGCCCGGACGGCAAGACGCTCTACGTGAACGAGTCCCGCCAGCGGAACGTCTGGGCCTTTCCGATCAAGGCCGACAAATCGCTCGGCGAGAAGAAGCTGATTCGCAAGTTCGACGACCACGGCTTCGACGGCATGCGCGTGGACTTGGACGGCAACCTCTACATCACGCGCCACGGCAAGGGCACCGTCGTGAAGATGACGCCGGCCGGCGAGATCCTGAAGGAGATCGACGTGCTGGGCACGAAGCCGAGCAACCTCTGCTTCGGCGGCCCCGACGGCCGCACCGTCTACGTGACGGAAGTGGACCACGAACGGCTTGTGACCTTCCGTGTGGACAAGCCCGGATTGGCGTGGCAGCGGTTGCGGGAGAAATAGTCTAGAATGGCGTCGAACCGGGAGATTGCACGATGCCGCTGCGCGACCATTTTCACTCGCCCCTCGACGACAAGCACGCTTGGAACGAGTTCCACGCGATGTGGCCTGCGACGATCGTCCAGCAACTGTTTCGGATTCTGCCGACGGGATTCATTGCCGCGCCGAGTGTTTATCTCAGCAAGGACTATGAAATTGATATCGGAGTACTCGATGATGACCGCGGACCGGTTGGGACCGGCGCGGAAACCGGTGGACTCGCCACGGCCGTCGCGCCGCATCCAACGCTGACGCTCGATACGGAACTCACGGAAGAAGACGAATTCGAAGTGCGCATCTACGACACGCGGTATGAACGGGATCTCGTTGCCGCGATCGAGTTGGTCAGCCCTCGAAACAAAGACCGATGGGAAAGTCGGCGAGCGTTCATCGGAAAAGTCGCGTCCTTGCTTCAGCGGGGCATCTGCGTCTCCATCGTAGACCTGGTGACGAACCGTCGTTTCAGTCTTTATTCCGAGCTGTTGAAATACCTTGGTCGGAATGATCCTACGTTCGGTCCGACGCCACCGCACCTGTACGCCGTGACCCTGCGCGGCCGGAGACTGGAATCGCGAATGCCGGCCCGCGGAAGAACGTTGCTCGACCTGTGGCACTATCCCATGGAAATCGGCCAACCGATGCCGACGCTGCCGATCTGGCTGGAAACCGAGATGCGCGTGCTGCTCCCGCTCGAGACGAGCTACGAGGACACCTGCAAGTTCCTGCATATCCGTTGAAACGGAAATGGACGATTGGCCATGCGACTTGTCTCGTTCCTCGTTGGGTTCATCGGTATTGCGTGGATCGCCCGCGCCGAGCCGGCGGCGCGCTGGTGGGCGTTCGCGCCGCTCAAGTCCCCGCCCGTGCCGAAAGGCACCGACCATCCCGTCGATGCCTTCATCCGATCCAAACTGACTGACAAAGGCCTGTCACCCGCGACCGAGGCGGACCGGCGTATACTCGTTCGCCGGCTCACTTTCGACCTCCTCGGTTTGCCGCCGACGCCGGAGGAGATCGACGACTTCCTGAAAGACACTTCATCGAACGCCTACGAGAAGCTCGTCGATCGCCTGCTCGCGTCGCCGGCCTACGGCGAACGGCAAGCCCGGCACTGGATGGACGTGGCGCACTTCGCCGAGACGCACGGGCACGATCAGGACCGCGTCCGCCCGAACGCGTGGCGGTACCGCGATTACCTCATCGACGCCTTCAACGCCGACCGGCCCTACGCGCGATTCGTCCAGGAGCAGATCGCCGGCGACGTGCTGTTCCCGAACGAGCCGCAACTGCTGCCCGCCCTCGGCTTCCTCGCGGCCGGGCCGTGGGACGAAAGCTCGCTGCGCGACATTCGCGAGGATAGCATCGACCGCGAGATCGCGCGCTACCTCGACCGCGACGATATGATTTCCACCGCGATGGGCACGTTCGTCAGCCTCACGGTCGGCTGTGCCCGCTGCCACGACCACAAGTTCGATCCGATTTCGATCGACGATTACTATCGCTTGCAGGCCGTGTTCGCCGGCGTCGGCCGGGGAAACGTCGCCTTCGATCCCGATCCGTCGTTCGCGAAGAAACGGCGGGAACTGACGGCGAGCCTCAAGGCCGTCGACGCGAACGATCCGAACCTGCAATCGCGATTGACCGACGCGACGTTCGTGAAAGAACTGCGGGAGTGGGAGAAACGCCAGAGCGCGAAGCTCAATCCGTGGCAGGCGATTGAAGTCGTCTCGGCCGTCGCCGAGCAAGGCTCGACGCTGACCGCCATGCCCGACGGTTCATTCCGATCGTCCCACGCCAAGCGGCCGGAGCGCGAAGTCTACGTCGTGTCGTTCAAGACGAAACTCCCGCGCGTGACGGCGCTGCGGCTCGAACTGCTGACCGACGACACGTTCCCGCACCGCGGCCCCGGCCTGCAGGACAACGGCAATCTCCACCTGAGCGAAGCGAAGATCGTCCACGGCAAGGAACCGGTCGCGCTCGGCACGCCGACGAGCGATTGGGACCAGGAAGGCTGGACCGTCCGCCACGCGGTCGACGGCAACCCGGCCACGGCGTGGGGCATCTATCCCAAGGTCGGCGTGCCGCACGAGGCGGTCTTTCCGTTCGCGAAGCCGGTCGGCGGCGACACGTTCACGGTGCGACTCGAGCAACTCCACGGCGGCGGGCACCTGATTGGCCGTTTCCGCCTGAGCGCGACGGCCGAAGACAAGCCGGGCCTCGCGCAGCCGTTGCCGCCGACCGTCGCCGAGACGCTGCGAACGGCGGAGGCCGATCGGACGCCGAAGCAACGCGACGAACTCGCCCGGCACTTCCTCCGGCAGACGCTCGCGAGGGAATTCGCGGCCATTCCCTCGCCGCAACAGGTCTACGCCATCGCGGCGAACTTCGAACCGGACGGCAGCCACAAGCCGCTCGCGAAGCCGCGCTCGGTCCACCTCCTCAAGCGTGGGGACATCCGCAAGCCCGGCGACGAGATGGAACCCGCCGCGCTCTCGTGCCTGCCCGAGTTGCCCGGCGCGTTTTCCCTCGCGGAGAATCATTCCGAAGGCGCCCGCCGCGCCGCCCTCGCGAAGTGGCTGAGCGATGATAAGAACCCGCTCGTCTGGCGGTCGATCGTGAACCGCGCCTGGCAGCAGCACTTCGGCCGAGGCATCGTCGACACGCCCAACGACTTCGGCAAGATGGGCGGCACGCCGACGCATCCCGAACTGCTCGACTGGCTCGCCGTATGGTTCCGCGACGAGGCGAAGGGATCGCTCAAGAAACTGCACAAGCTGAACGTCACGACCTCGACGTATCGGCAGTCGTCCGCCGCTCCGCACTCGAAAGATCCCGATAACAAGTTGCTCGGCCGGATGCCGCGGACGAAACTCGACGCCGAGCAGACGCGGGACGCGATCCTGCTCGCCAGCGGCCGGCTCGACCCTCGGCGAGGCGGGCCGTCGGACCAGCAATTCGCGATGAAGCCCGGCATCCATGTGACGCCGACGGTCGACTACGGCGCGTTCGACTGGGACCGCCCGGAGGGCCACCGGCGCAGCGTGTATCGCTTCGTCTTCCGCACGCTGCCCGATCCGCTGGTCGATTGCCTTGACGGCGCCGACGCCTCGCAACCGACGCCGAAACGAAACGAGTCGGTGACGGCACCGCAATCGCTCGCGCTCCTGAACAACGATTTCGTCCTCTCGTGCGCGAAGGCGATGGCGAAGGCGACCGACGTGGACGGCGCCTGCCGCCGTCTCTGGGGACGTCCGCCGACCGACGCGGAGCGGGCGTTGCTCGCGGAGTACTCGAAGAAGCACGGCATGGCGAACTTATGCCGGATGTTGATGAACTCGAACGAGTTCCTTTACATCGACTAAAACGGATTCACCGCGGAGGACGCGGAGAACGCAGGGAGATTCGGATTTTTACACTCTCTTCGGATTCCTCTCTGCGTCCTCCGCGATCTCCGCGGTGAAATAAAATGCCCCCTACCCGGCGAGATTTCCTCTGGCGATTCGGCGGCGGCCTCGGCGGCGTCGCGCTCGCGCAGCTCCTCGCCGACGGCGCCACGCACCACGCCCCGAAGGCCAAGCGCGTCGTCCAGATCTTCCTCAACGGCGGCATGAGCCAGCCGGACACGTTCGACTACAAGCCGGAGCTGGAAAAGAACCACGACAAGCCGTTCGACCCCGGCTCGAAGGAGAAGGTCGAGGGCGTCACCAGCGTGCCGGGCAAGCTGATGAAGTCGCCGTTCGCGTTCAAACAACACGGCCAGTGCGGGCGCTGGGTCAGCTCCGTCTTCCCGCGCCTCGCTCAGCGCGTGGACGATCTCGCCTTCCTCATGGCCGTCGCGTCCAAGACGAACGTCCACGGACCCGCCAGCTACATGATGAACACCGGCTTCACGCGCCCCGGCTTCCCCTCCCTCGGCTCCTGGCTCTCGTACGGCCTCGGCAAACTCTCCGACAACCTGCCCACGTTCGTCGTGCTGCCGGACGCGCGCGGCCTGCCGTACAACCAGAAGGGGAATTTCTCCAACGGCTTCCTCCCGGCCGCGCACGCCGCGACCGTGTTGAACGCGTCCGCGAACCCGCCGATCCCCGACCTGCGACCGTCGGCGAAGTACGACTTCGCCACGCCGGAGTCCGACGCCGACGGCCGCGATTTATTATCGAAATTGAACCGCGCCCACGCCGGCGAACGCCCCGGCGACTCCCGGCTGGACGCCCGCATCGCCAGCTACGAACTCGCCGCGAACCTCCAGCGCCACGCGCCGGAGGCGCTCGACCTGACTCGCGAAACGAAGGTCGTGCGCGACCTCTTCGGCGCCGACGACCCGATCACCGGCGACTTCGGCCGGCGGTGCCTGTTGGCGCGGCGCCTGCTCGAGCGCGGCGTCCGGTTCGTGCAGGTCTGGAGCGGCGCCGGCGGGCCCTCGAACAACTGGGACAACCACACCGACATCATCAAGGAGTTGCCCGCCATCGCCCGGCAGGTGGATCAACCGACCGCGGCGCTGCTCTCGGATTTGAAGCAGCGCGGGATGCTGTCCGATACGCTCGTCGTCTTCAGCACCGAGTTCGGCCGGCAACCGTTCACGCAGGGGGCGACGGGGCGGGACCACAACCAGGGTACGTCGGTCGCGTGGTTCGCCGGCGCCGGCGTCAAGGGCGGCGTCGCCTTCGGCGAAAGCGATCCGTGGTCGTGGCGCGCCGCCGAGGGGAAGCTCTATTGCTACGACGTGCACGCGACGATCCTGCACCTGCTCGGCCTCGACCACGAGAAGCTGACCGTCCGCCACGACGGCATCGACCGCCGCATCACGGACGTCCACGGGCACGTCGTGAAGCAAATCCTGTCGTAACCCGAGATCATCCGCCGGCGCGTTTCACTTTCCAGCCGAGCGCTTCGAGTTCCGCCGCGACGCGGTCGCGGTGGTCGCCTTGGATTTCGATCCGGCCGTCCTTGGCGGTGCCGCCGGTGCCGCACTTCGCCTTCAGCTTCGCCGCCAAGTCCTGAAGCTCCGTCTCGTTCAGCCCGAGTTCCCACGCGACGGTGACGCCCTTGCCGCGCCGGCCGGCGGTCTCGCGTCCGACCTTCGCGGTGCCGCGCTTCGGCGGCGCCGGGGGCGGGGGCGGCGCCGGCGGCGGAACTTCCAACCAGCCGCCGCCGAGGATCGCCGCGACGAGGGCGTTCGCGGCGTCGGCGGCGGAGCGCGACGCGGGCCAGAACTCGATGCGCGGCGTGGCGTCCGGGAAGCGCGATTCGACGAGCGGCCGGAACTCGGACGGCCCGACCCAGACGATGCGCTCGGCCGC
>CAYVRB010000078.1:0-21076 GCA_964453375.1 uncultured Alcaligenaceae bacterium | reverse complement strand
TCACCTTGCTCAAGAAGAACCATCTCGACGAACAATACGTCGCCCGCCGTAGCGTCCGCGACCTGCCGGGCCGGATCGCCAGCCTGAATGAACGCCTCGCCAGCCTCATCGCCGACGAGGCGACCACCACCGAACACGCTCATGATGCAATCACCATCGGCAGGCAAGCATGGCCGCGCGAAGACGCTCCTGCCATCCTTGGCGGCAAGCTCGATGCCTTGCCTGGCGTCCGCGACACGACCCGTGTACCGCTCGGCAGCTACCGCGGCCTACGCTTCGGGCTTGTCCTGCATCCGCAATTCCCTGCCGACGTTTACCTCGAAGGCTCGATCACCCGCCAATACACGCTGTCGCGTGACCATCAGGGACCGCGTGCGGTACTCAACGCCCTGGAACGGCTCGCCACCGGCTACGCCTCAGAAATCGCCCGCGTCCGGCAAGATTTGTCCATCGCGGAATCCCAGCTTCGCGATTACCAAGCCCGTTTGGGCAAGCCCTTTGTTCACGAAACCTACCTTGCTGAACTGACCAGCCTGCGCGACCAGCTCAAGGCGGGACTTTCTGCCAGCAGCCATCAGCCGGACAAAGAGGAGGGTCCGAACGCTTCCGAACTGGCCGAGAAGATCAAGTCGCTCAAGGCCGCCAACACCATCGAGGCCGCGCCACAGCGAGTCCGCCAAAAGCATTCCACCGCCGAGGAACCCATCACCGCCCGCATCCGCCGCCGGCAGGAGGCCGGGGCGACAGACCAATCAGTTGAAGTTGAGCAGGCTGAACCAGCACCTGCACCCGAAATGCCCGTCCCGTCGTTCCAGGAACGCATCCTGCGAGAACGGCAACTCAAGGACGATGGGCAAAGTCCGTCCTGATGACCTTCCCGGTGCAATCGCGACAATCCGCAAGACCGTCGAGAACCTCCAGCAGCAACCTCTGACTTGCAAAACCGAGGCCAGCGGCAAGTCGTCGCGTGGACGCGGGCAGGTTGAACTGCTACCCTATCTGAAGCGCTGGAGGGTTTGGTAGACTTTTCCTTCACTTTGTCTTCGACGCGGGACGATTTATGGAAAATCTGAGCGATTACGTGAAGGTTGCGGAGGCAGCGCGGATGCTCGGAATCTCTCAGAACACGCTCCGCAGTTGGGCGGAAACCGGAAAGATACCCGTGCGGCGGAATCCAGCCAATGGATACCGTCTGTTCAAACGCCAGGATCTCGTGAAGTTCCTTGCGAAGATAGTAGAGCCGTCGCAGCGATGAGCGTGAACCAGACTAACAGATTGCCAATTGGATCGGTCCGGGAAATACATGAGCGAGCGCAACAGCACAATTCGGACCGATACTGTACTGCCGACTTTTCGTGGCGTCTACCTCGATCGGTTTCTCCGTTTGATCGAGGCCATTGATGCGAAGGATGCGAAAGCCCAGCGAGAGGCGATCCGTGACGAGTTGGTATGGTGCGACGGTTTGCGTCACGGGGGATCGGACCGATTGAAGTATCGGGCCATGCTCATGGTTCTCAGCGATGTTATCGGCCAAGGGTGGCGTACCCAGTACCGACAAAGAAGCATATTCCTCACACGACCTGATTACACGCATGGCAAACACCAACACCTTGACCATTCGCTCGTGAAGCAGCAGATTCGCGGAGCGTTCAGTGAGGAGCGGTTGGCAAAACTCACGACGCCGAGCGCAGTGCGATTTGTCGAACACATGGAGCATCCGCCCAAAGGGAAACTCTCCATCCTGGATCTGGTGACCCCGGGCGATGAGTGGGCAAAAGACCTGAAGGCGTTACCTGACAATCCGAGCGAAGCTGACCTGCTCAAGGTCATCAATCCCTACCTGCAACTGGTCCGCTCCGAAGCAAGGGACACGATCTCGGGACAGAAACTGATCGATATCTGGAGATATTTCCGCTATCTATGGGCAATTCCGTACCAGACCACTCCAGGCCGCAATTTATTCTATCTCGTCCGCGATGCTGCACGCCCGACGCACCCGGTCATTGGGATAGCAGCACTTGGGAACTGCGTTGTCCAACTTTCGGAGCGAGACCAGGTCATCGGATGGAGTGTAGAAACAGTAGAAAAAACACTTCAGCGCCGGCACCGCATCGAGACCCGCGACTTGCCGAAAGAATCGCCGGTCCGCAGAGGCAGCGAAATTGTTTTCCTGGAAACGGAGCGAGAGTATGCGAAACGCATACGCAACTATTCGGCGACTTTGGCCGGATCGCTCACTCAGGCTCTGGATCACGAGTTGACTCTGATCAACCTGGAAGGGTTGGCAACGGCGAAGGAGTGCCGCAATCCCACCGACATCCTGGTTCGTCGCCTGCTCGCCGCAGCCAGCGAATCCGAACGTGAACGCCGCGACCAGTTGCGGCAGACGCATACACGCGGTGAGACCGTCAAGCGGACTGAGAGCGACTCTTCTATCGAGGAGGATACAAAATCGCCGCTCTATATGCGCAAGCGAGCACAAGCCCTGGCTGACATTCTCTTCGCTCGGTTGGTGTACCACAAAACGGGCCTAGCCGAGTCGCCCATTGGGGCCCTGCGGGGGATGCTTCAGAACGACGAAGGGAGAAAAGCCCTGCGGATCGGCCTGCATTCAAACAAGAAGACCAAAATCGGGTCCAGCATGATGGACATTATCGTCTGCGGAGCGATTCCACCTTATGGAGAAATGCTTGGCGGCAAACTCGTCGCGATGCTTATGGCCAGTCCCCAGGTGGTGAAGGAGTACCAGGAACTCTACGGCAAGCAGGCAGGCGAAATCGCATCACGACTGGCCGGGAAAGATGTGGTGAGGCCTGCTGACTTGGTCTTCCTGACGACGACCAGTTTGTATCACGTTGGAAGCAGTCAATATGAGCGACTGCGGATACCAGGGTTGCGGCGGGGCGAGATCGCCTTCGAGCATATCGGGAAAACGGAAGGGTTTGGCTCAACCGTCCTATCGACGGAAACAACCGACTTTCTCCGCAAACTGACCGTCGAAACCGAGGGAATGAAGCGCGTCAACAATATCTTCGGTGAAGGCATAAGCCCCAAACTACGGATGACGAGGGACGGTTTGTCACTGATCGGAGTGCCCCAGGACCTCGTTCTGAGGCATAACTGCCCAAGGCTGGTTTACGGGATTCGGCTCGCAAAGAATGCCTACGAGTATCTTCGCGGTGAAACCGATGAACCCGAGTATGTGTTCTCCACAACCCGGAGCGAAGAGGGAACCAAGGCCATCATCCGGCATTGGCTGACACGATGGTTTTCCGCACGCGCCCGGCGGGAGGAAAGCATCGAGAAAGTCGAACGGTTTCGCCCGGATGATATACGCCTAAGTCGAGAGATTTCTAAGGACAGTGTAACACCCGCGCATGAGGAGCAAGCACATGTCCCTATCGGTTGAGTTTCTATCGGGATTGTACAACAAGCACTCCTGCTATGCGGATCGGTTGTCACAAGAGCAGTTGACCGCTATCCACATACCCACGGGTTTAGAAACCGCAGTCCGGAAATGGCTGACGGCAAAAAAAGACGTTGTCCTGCTTGGGAACCCCGGTGACGGCAAAACGCATCTGATTCGCCAGGTTGATGATGTCGTGCAGCGGGTAAAGGCCGAGGTCATCCTCGATGCCACCGCCGAGAAGGACTACAACAAACTTATCCGCAAATGGAAAGCAGCATCCGACGCTTCACGCCCATTCTGCCTTGCTATCAACCAGGGGCCACTGAACCAATTATTGTCGCTGAAGTCAGGCGCGATCCCTCAACTTGATGAGGTTGCTCAACAACTGCGTTCACTTCTCTACTACGACGATGCGCCCAAGACACCACGCAAGGTCGTGGTCGTAGACCTAAACCTCCGGTCGGTCCTGACGCCGACCATCATCCAGCGTGCCTTGCAGAACATACTCAAGCCTGATGTGCTCGATGCCTGTTCGGAGTGTTTCGGCGACGAGACCAGCGATGTGTCCCTAAACCGCACGGCCCTGGTCCACCCGCAGGTGCAGGAACGTATCGTGCAGTTACTGACGGCAGCAAGTTTCACTGGCCGTCACGTCTCAAT
Organism: uncultured Alcaligenaceae bacterium; assembly: GCA_964453375.1. Classification (GTDB taxonomy): domain Bacteria; phylum Planctomycetota; class Planctomycetia; order Gemmatales; family Gemmataceae; genus Limnoglobus. Next base: position 17,007 of record CAYVRB010000078.1, on the reverse strand, counting down.
GCGCGATCTACAGGGATTCCTGTCATACATGCTGCTTGGCGGCCGAACGGTTGCGGAAATGCTCCGCGAACCCTCCGCTTTGATTTCCCGCTACTTCAATCTCTGCTTCGATGGTGAAGGTGAACTCTTCGATGCGATCCGCGATGTCTTTGAACCAGAGCGAGCCACCCTGCCTGACTTGGACGAACATCTTTGGGAGAATACCGGGGTACGAGATGGCTGGCTGTTCGGCAGGCCTCCTTTCACCCCCGACCATCTTGACGATGCCTGGGAGTTGTTCTCAACGATCAAGCGACAGTATTTCTTTGAACATGCCGATGGCGGGAAGTTGCTGGGGTTGCACCGCGACGACAATGCGTCATTTTTTGACGCCTTGAGTACCGGAGGAACTGGGGCCGAGCGCCATCTGCCGCGCGTTCTTAAAGCCATCAACTCGTTCTTTTGCCCAGAGCGTGACGAAGACGGTTTGTCCTTACGGTTGTGGGGTGCCCAGCAATATGACGGGCATTCGCCGCGGGTGCTTGTGTCGTGCTACCAAGTCGCACGGGACAAATTTGAGTTGCTCGTACCGAAGTTGGCTCCCTGGCTGACGGACGCAATGGACTACCGACCCGATCATCTCTTGCTTCGCTACAGGGGTAAGTCAGCACAACCGGTCGGTTTGAGGATTGACAGGGGACTCTGGCGTGCCCTCTCCCTTGCGGCGCGCGGGATGCCGATGGGCTTGCGCTCCCCACAATATGCGAAGTCGCTCCAGACCTTCATCACGCAACTTTATCGGTTGGAAGCGAATCCCCAACCGGTGGAAAACGTGTTCATCTACAACATTGGCCTGAACCGTCTCACGCGGGTAACGGTTGATAGGCATAACGGGGTGTACGCCCAACAATGAGTACCCTAAAAGACGCATTCGATGACATCAACAAGACTGAGTGCTTCGGCTACCTGCCGACCTCCAGCAGCACCAAGCCCGCGCACGTAGCAAATGGTTGGCTACGCCGCGTCCTCGGAAAGCGGTACGATCCCGTGTTGCTCAACCAGACGGTCGTTCACTGGACGCAGAAGGGCGAGGTGAATCCGTCCGACAAACTGATCACAGATCAACCCGGAGTATTCGACCCGTTCCAACCGCAGAGTAAGCGGCGAGAGTTCGCGGAGTTCCGCGCCGACCTCAAACTCCTGATTAGCCCCGTCGGCGGAGCCGTGAATAAGGGCAACAATTTCTCATCATACAATCTCACCTGCGAACGCCATCTTACTGAAGACCGCAGCGACAGCGGCACCGGAGCATTCCTCTACCATCTGCTTGCTACCGACCTCGGTGTTGGCCCTTCCCAGGGTTTGGCGATGCTGAAAGAGATCCTCGAAAATCCCAAAGATGAGGTTTCAGCGCTCACCACTCCGCTCGTGTCCACAGCCACGGCAACCGACGTTGCAATGGGTACTTACCCTGCCGAGACTGTGTTTAAGAAGCGAGGGAAGTCCTTCCTGTCGCCGTCGCTTCAGAATCTCCGCATCGGGTTCGACAACCTGACGAGATTCGAGACTCGTTACGGCGGCGGATTGGATGCACTGCGGCGGTTCGTCGCTTTCGGAGTGTTCTCCGTATTGATGCATTTGCAAAACCGTCACTCCGAGTTGGAAGGCACTCCCGGCCTGAACCCGACTCTTCTTTATTTTCCAGAGAGATTGCGAAACACTGCTTACCAGGCAAGCCACGCGACATACAACCTGAATCGCCGCGCGATTGAGACGCTTTATACGGGCCGCTTCAAGGCCTGGCTCGAAGGGCGGATTGGCCTGCGACCAACCGACAAAAAGTGCGAGTCCTTCATCGAAGAAGTGGAGTTCGGCCAAAACGAAGACAAGAATCGCGGACAGTTACTGAAAGCATTTCACTCGTATGCTTGCCAGTTAACCCGGTTGGATGCGATGGCCGAAGCCATCAGGGAAACGATCTTCCGCGACCTGTCAGGTACGCCTCTGGACTTTTATCGCGGCTTGGGCGTGCGGGTTGGATTCGTGCGGCCTGCCGGGAACAACGCCGTTCGGAAGTATTACAACCTCGAAGGCATTCTGCTCGAAGCGGTCCTCGCGTCGGTACTCCCCGAAGGCGAAATGACCTATCAGCAGTTTCTCGGCGAGTTTTACCGGAAGTACGGCTTGCTGGTCGGCGGCAGGCCGGACGATAGCGGCGTGTTGATGGACAAAGGACTGGGTATCGCGACCGTTCAAGACCTCCGCAGCAACAGTCAGGTGTTCAGGCAGCAATTGCTCTCCCTCGGATGGGCTCGCCAATACGCCGACGGTGTTCTGATGGTTCAGGTGCCGGAGGGATTACGATGACTGACATATCTGTATTCCTTGGCGAGATCGTCGCGAAGGTGGTTCGCGGACTTATCGAACGTGGGCACCCGGGCATTCGCCTGCAACATGTCACGGCGTTCGATCCCGCTGCAATGCTAACATTGTTGAACCAAGACCCACGCCCGCGCGTTGCGATAGCCCATGCCTCCGTGCGTGATTTGTTGAAGGCAACGAAATACCCCGCACAGTTGCTGACCGCTGATCTGGCCGACGCAACCGACTGGCGGAATGATCCCAAGGTTCTCGACACTGTCGTCATCGTCTCGTTCGGGGAAGAAGAACGACTCGGAACATTCCATCGCTTCACAGAAATTCGTGACCGTGATCTTTACAAGCAGGTCTGCGAAACGGCCTTCAAGGAACTATGTCCCAACGAAGTGCTGCGCAAATGGTGGGGGGTGCTTGCACGCACCGACGTGAGCCGACAAATCTCCCTTTACCGGCTCGCCGCCTACTTCCTTCATTTGAAGGAGAAGCCGAAGCAGATTCCCGAGGCGTCACGCGACGGTTTGTATCTGCTGGGCCTTTTACCCTCGAAGGAATTCTTCGATCATTCAACCCCTGTACAACTAACCCGCAATCTCAACAGCAATCGATTGCTCACGAACCGTATCGAAATCCTGAACAATGCCGACCGTGACAGGCTGAACCGGAGTCTTGAAGCAGCAAGTACGACTGACCGGCCCGTGTTCCAGGCAATTTTAGGAAAGATTCTAAAGTACAATCGCTCCGGTTCCGACAACGACCGTGCCGAACTACTGGCCGAAGACGTTCGCTCCTTATTCGAGGCGAAGAAGAGTTCGTCGAAGCCAAAGACTCAAAAGGTTGTGCCCATCGACCGGGTCGGGGTGGATGCTATCCTTGACGGGGATGAACAGGAACTCATCCAACTCGGCAAGAAACTCCGCGAAACCATCAAAAACTTCGAGGAAGACGAAACGCCGAATGTTACGCTCGAACTCACCAATCGCAGTGAGCAGGCGTCAGCGAAAATCCCGCCGCCACTGGTGAGACTCCTCAACCGAGCGATCACCCCCGATCTATTCGGTGGCCGGTTCAAGTTCCCAAACGCTGATACGTTCGATGCCGCCCTGGGCGACATCGACAACGCTGAATTTGCCGGCTTCACCCTCGACGGGGAAAAGTCGTTCCAAACCCTGCTCAATCGGGTCATCGATTTGAAACTGATCGAACCCGAGGTACTCGGCCGCTGGCAAGCCTTTGTGAAGGCCCGCGCACAACTCGCCGATCAGGCAGTTGCCATCGCGGTATCACCAATGGTTGCCCTGGCGAGCGATAAGAAACTACTTCAAGCCGGCAAGGACTACCTTGACGCTTACGCTACTCTCTCCAGTGCCGTTCGTGACCGTTACGAGCATGTAGCTTCCCAGTCCGCAACAGGTGCCCGCCACTTGTGCGCCCAGATGCTGGTTATGGACACCATTCTTTTTGAAACGCCGAACAGCGTGTTTGCGCTGCTGTCGCCGCTTCATCCGCTCCATTTGTGGAAGTATGTCCGCCTCGCTGAACAATTCCGGGACGAGAAAGGCACGCTCACGGACGACCAGAAGCGGGTGTTGGCAGAAAGCACGGAGAAACTGCCGCACTTCGTCACCGCGTTGTTCGTGCCCGAAGGGTTGGTTTCCAACCACCACGCCCTTGTTCTGCCGGAAAGCCACCAGATCGCGACCCTGCCGTGCTACCAGCAAGAGAACCCGCACTATGCAGGGACAGAAGGCCAGGAGCGGTTGCTACGCATCCTGCGGAAGTTCCTGGTGCTCTACCCGCACGCAAAGCGAAGTTTCCGGCTATGTCTTGTGGACCCACCAGACCTTCCCGGACTCATGGAGCAATTGGCTACTCAAATTACGAACGAAGAATTTCCAATCGACGGGATGCACCTCACGGTGTTCCGAACGCTTGACCGCCAACTCTCACTCGGGAATGACGATCAGCAACTTGAAACCATCGCGTCAGTCTTCGCAGCAGAAGATTCTCCGCGCTTCGTCCTGAATATCAGGCAAGCCAAAACAACCTACCAGGATGTCCAGACCTTGCTGCGACAAGACCCGGTTCACGTTCTCGCCATTTTCGATCCCTCCCGCTCACAAGTCGGGAGGTTTAGCAACCGGGAGTCCGGCTTCGTACACCCATTGGTTCTCCCGAAGGAGTTCCAATACGATCCCATCGAAGATCAACTCGTCATCACGCCTGCTGCAACAGGCGACCTGTTTGACGTTTACTACAGCCTTCAGAACAGGCTGAATAATTCGTTGACGGGTTCTCACTTCGGCGTCAGTTCGAGTCTCGGCCCTGGATTCCCCAAAACCGGTGAGTTGCTCAAGAACTGCACCTGGCTCGTTCTAGGTGATAAATTGATCGACTTGCTGCCGACGGACGGGGGACACATGATCTCATTTGAACCGGGCACGAAGCGTGACATCATCGTGCTGACGGAGAGCCTGACAAAGTTCGAGAGGGCCTTCGACTACTATTTGCGAAAAGCCAACCTTGACCCAACCGAAGAATCACTCCGCGAACTTATCACTTCGAGTGCCGAACTCGTGGGTGAAGGACTTCTCGGACTGATCCGCCCGGATGGAGACGAGTAATGCACTTCGATCAGAACAAATCCATAGGCGCTCTTGGCACGTTGATTGTTGCCAAATGGTATCGCGCGCTCCACCCCCGACATCTACTAATCAGCCTGGACAGTGCTGAGACGCGACGATGGATGAATCTCGACGACGATTCAAAGCGAGCCGACCTTCTCGGCCTCTCGGTTGAAAACGGAATCCCGTTCATCGACATCCTGGAGTCCAAGTCGGGAGTTGAGGATGCTACTCACGTCTACACGATGGACGGAAATGGGAAAATCACGGGCAAACCAGTGGATCAACTCGTCAACACCGGCAAATCGATTGCCGCGATCTTCGGGCTGAATGATTGGAAAAACCATGTCCTGACGCCGCCACGACGTGAAATCCTACGAAACCACCTGTACCGCCAGGGCTTGGCCGGGCATCGCACTCGCGATGAAAAGCAGTTCTGGAGCAAGTTCTTAAACGAACTCTTCTCCGGCGAGAAGAAACCGACCATCCGCCTCAACCTCATTCTGGTAAATCTCGGGCTTAACCAAGAACCGCTTGATGAGACGGTCGAGGCAGAAGGGGGAAAGATTCGCCTCGTTCACCTGAACGAAGAGACCGTCAGCATCCATCTCGGTGGCGGTTCAACTGCGAAGGTTGAACCTACAACAACGAAAACGCCTCCGAAGAAGGCTGCTGCCAGGAAGGTTGTGGATGAAGAGGACGAGGAAGCGGACGAACCGGAAGTTCATGACGAGCATGAAAATGACGCGGCACGGGAACCCGTCGCAGAACCGACAGCCGACCAACAGGAACAACTCCGACTTACCTGCGCGAAGATAAAGGCCGCCTGCCAGGATTTCGGGATAAAAGTCACCGAGATCGACCCTAAGAATGTGGACATCGGACCCTCGGTGCTGCGGTACAAAATCAAGCTTGCACCAGGCGAAGAAGCCTCCAGGTTGAGAAAACAGGCCGAGAACATCGCCCGCCAACTGGCAGCTACATCCATCCCGATCATCGGATTCCTGCCGGGAACACACTACGAATACCTCGACCTGGCCCGGCCGGACCGCCAGATCGTCCCACTCGATCCGCTGCTGTCAGGTAAAAAACTGAAGGATATGAACGAGTTGCCTCTTCACATCGGTATCAATCCCGGTGGGCAACCAACCCGACTCGATCTTGGCGACGACAAATTGCCCCACATCCTGGTTGCAGGCGGCACCGGGTCCGGAAAAACCATCTTCCTTTACTCGGTGGTCTTAAGTCTGGTGTCCGCTCATAGTGAGAAATCGCTCGAACTGGTCATAATCGACCCGAAGCAGACCGACTTCACGGTCTTTGGCAACCTGAAGCATCTTCGTGGCGGGGAGATCATCACCGAGGCTGACCGGGGAGTCGATGTTGTCCGCCAAATCGCCGAGCAAGAGATGCAGAAGCGTTCCGACATTCTGCAAAAGGCCAAGTGTCGAGACATCAAATCGTACAACCGTGCTAACCCCAAGAAACCCATGCGTCCGTTGGTGGTCATTATCGACGAGTACGCTGACCTCATGGCGGTGCTAGTGAAAAAAGAGAAGGAAGATTTCGAGCGGGTCATTAGCCGGATTACCGCGCGAGGACGAAACGTCGGCATCCACCTGATCCTGGCAACTCAACGTCCAACCGCAGACATCGTGACCGGAAATATCAAGGCAAACATGGCCTGCCGGATTTCCTTCAGCCTGCCGTCAAGTCGTGACTCACAGGTCATTCTTGATGAACCTGGGGCGGAACGCTTGCTGCGCCACGGTGACATGCTGCTGATGCACGAGGGGAAGTTGACAAGGCTTCAAGGATACTACGTTGACCCGGCCCGAATTGAAGGACTGCTGAAGCGATGCTGATACCCCCGCTCAGAATCCTCCTCAGGCTCTAGTGAATGGCTCAAGGCCCGCCGCCTCTGTCGCGTTCCGTCGCGGGGACCCCCGACCTATGCACCCCCGCGACGAAACACTCCGACGGCGACGGTGAATGGCAAAGCCAGAAGTTGGCTTGGCAGCAGCGAACAGATGACCTCACTGGTCAGTTGCCACCGAAGCCAACCCACTTCTTCAGTCTCTGCCAGATGCTCTGGGTGGGCTTGCGCTCTCCGGATGCTGTTCCGCTCACCTTCACACCTGGATCGGCTGCATTCGGCGGAACCTGGCCGGTGCCATGATATTCATCTTTGACCAGCGTATCATGCGCCCGTCCAAGCGCAATCTGCTCCTGCGACCATTGCCGCGCCCATTTGACCTTGTTGTGCCTGATCCAGTAATGCGACTGACACGCAAAACTCCAGTTGCCAATGGAGGGATCGAGCGAAATGGTCTTGCCGTCAAAAATGAGTTTCCAGTCCGTGGGCCGGATTGGTGTGACGACCTTGTTTCCGCACCCACAGCAGCAGAGGTGCGTTGCTGTCGCGAACCGGATCGAAATGTAGATCGTCCCCTCCCGGAGGTCTTGGTCTTCCGGGACGCACTCCACAAACTCATGTCGAAGGACGATCTCCTGATTCATTGCGCTCTCTCCTCATTCAGTAGCAGATTGGTATCAATGCTGAATTGGCTATGGTGCTCACCTTTAAGATCGCGATAAAAGCCAAACATTTTCTTCCATTTGATTACCGCCAGAGCGGCATTCAACGCATTCATATCAGCGATCTGAATGTTGCGATCATATTCGTTGTCGGCCGCACCATCGCCAAACGAAACCCTGCTGCGGAAGTGATCCCGCTTCTTATCTGTGTTGGTTGTGACCCTCACGATGCCGCCCAGGGCGCCATCGCTTAGCTGGATGCCCATGCCAACATCGGTAAAGGGAACGTTGAATTCTTCGAGTTTATCCACGATCAGTTTCTTCGCGCTGCCCTTGTCGAGGCACAGAAATACAAAGGCGAAACCGCGCAGTTCTTCCACATTCGTCGAATTGACATAGACCGGGTGGTCTGTGATGCACCGGTGCATCTTAGAGTAGAGGTTCTTGAAGAACGTCGCCTTGGGATGCTTTGCTCCCAGGTCGTCCCCGGATGGCGCTCCGGGGGACCGGAATGCATTATGCTGCAAGAAGGCGTCGCCGTCGTAGAGGTGAATCTGCCGGACGGGCGTCTTGGCCACGAGGTCCAGGACATATGAACCGGTCCCGCCCAGGCCGATGATCGCGACCTTTGCGAGAGCCAGCTTTTTCGTAACCGCAACGATTTCCGCCCGGCTGGAAGCCGTGTCTATGTAGTTGAACGGTTCGTCGCTGTCGGCCTCCGGCGCGACGAGCGGGAAGGTTTTCGCGGTGGCCGTAGGGTCGATCCGCCAGACTGGCCCGGACAGGATGGCGACATAGGTTGTCACCTTCGCGTAGTAGTCGGTGTAATTGTCCTGCGGCTTCGGCTTGGCCGAAAACGTGTGCTGGATAACCACGCCATCGGCGAGCGACTTTTCGCCGCTCGCGTTCTTGATCTTCGCGATCTCATTTCCATGCTCATCGCACGGATACTCCCCTGCGAAGTAGGCGACGTGGTCGTCCGGATGCGACGTCACGTCGTTCGCCAGGACCAACTTCATGGCCAGGATTCCGCGCTTGACCTCTTTGCGTGCGTTCACATAGGGAACGTCCTTCACAAGAAGGCATCCGGAGCGGATCTCCAGGTCATACCCTTCGTTGCGCAGCTTCTGAAGATCAGAGCTACGACTTATCGGTCGCTGTGACATTGAAGATCATCCCATTCTTGATGTGGACGGTTTGGCCCTCCGTCAGCGACCCTTGCGGGTTGGAGTGTGGACCGTCCTCGTAAGACACCGTGTACAAAATGTTGTCGCCGGTCGGCGGTGTCGGATACGCGAGCGCGACGACTTCTGCGAAGCTGAGCGTCTTCTTGTTGACCGTTTTTTTCTGGCCGTTCACGAAGATCGTGTACGCCTTCGGCGGGCCGCTATGGAAGTGTTCGTCCTCCTTCAGATGGATGACCTCCGGACCGTTCTCGACCGGTTGGTCTTCGCGGTTTCCGGCCACTTCCCGGTAGAGTTCGAGACCCGGCGCGACCTTGCCCAGGACATACAGTGCCGCACCCATCGTCGGGTTGGGCGACTCGTATTTGTGCTGATCGATGTGAATCCGCACCTCGTGCTTCGATTCTGGATGGTTCTCAGACATAACTGCTCCTTTCGTTTTGCAGTGGTTGGTTCTTCTTTCGCCTAACATTCCCCTGTCCTGACACCGCGTCAGAACCGAAGTTCAATGCCCGCCACGGGCCATCTTTTCGTCTTCGACAATTCGCAGTGTTCGCCGCATACGCCATGTTCGCCGTTTTGCGGACAACAAGGGCAAAAAAAAGGCGACACCTGCGTCATACCAAGTAGTTCTGACCGGTAACGGCCAGTACTTCGAGGGTTTTCAAACGGATCATCGCCGCTTGCCGGGAAACCTGAAAGGCCCTGGCGAGGCGGGCGGCAATGGCTTCGGCTTCTGACGTGTCGGCCAGCACTCGCTCCTTACCCAACCGGGAAAGTTCCGTCCGGCAGGCCTGGGCGAAAACGGACCTCGGCATCAGGAGCGCCGCCATACCCATGTTCGCCTGCACTTCGCGCCAGTCCGAACCCATCCGCCCATGCACAACGTCGCGCTTGAGGCACCGTTGCAATAGCTGCGGCGACTCCTGACTTTCATCATCATCGCCGAATAGCGATCCTTGCTGCGGGTTCAGGTTGAAAAGGCGCCGATGGAACAGCACATGGCACGCCTCGTGAGCGACCGTTGCCCGCCAACGCCCCTTGAGGCCGAGCGGGCTTTCGTCATCGTCGAGGGCTGCACCGGTCAGGTCGGCATTGACCATGACCAGCGGTGGAGCGCCGACGCGAAAGTCGGTCTGGCCAAGCACGTCCGATGGAAGAGAGGCGTACTGGTCGAACTGGGCACCAAGGTGCTGCTCGACGAACGCTTCGACATTCACCACCGGAGAATCAATCGTCGGCATCAGCCCGGCCTTGACCAGTTCGGCCTCGGTGCGAGCCTCAATTTCCTCAGGCTCAATCCATAATCGCTCGACCCCAGTCTTGGAGTCCCTGAACCGTTTCACTTGTCCTCCTCCTTCTTCTTTTGCTCCAGATCCTTGGCCTCCTGAAGCATCTTTTTCAGGACATCCTCGGGTGCATTTGTTTCCGAGAGCTTCCGAAACAGTGCGCCCGCCGTCGGATGGCGGCGAAGATAACGTTCTGCGTCATCGCCGAAACGTCCGCCCAATGCCATCAGTTCCTCGAAGTCGAGGCTAAGGGCACTGGCCATCTTTTTGAGTACATCCTCGGACGGAATGCGGCGATCGTTTTCGATGTCGCTTTGGTACGAGGGGGTGATGCCCAAGTTACGGGAGAATTCGCGCAGACTGATCCCAACCGCGACTCTTGCGTCCCGGATCACCTGGCCCAGCGTTTTTCCTGCATGTGTGTTCGCCATGTTCGCCGTTTAGCTTACACCTTCCCGCCTTGCTTGTCAAGGTACTCCCGTTCAACTGCTGCAAGCTGCGTCTTTGAGGCCCATCCGTCGAATTCTGAATGAGCATCGGGGAAACCAGTTCCGTTTCGAGAGATTCGAGTGTTGCGTCTGTTTCGACTTCGTGCTAGAATGATCTTGTTACGAGACAGGAGGAAACGATGTCCGCGCTGATTCCACAGAACTTTGAAACGGTCGCGCCGAGCGAGGCCGATGCCTTGCTCGCCCGAGAGTCGAGCCGACGTCTTGCCACGCGAAAGCTGGGTCGGAAGACCAGCATCCGCATCCAGGTGCTTGACGACGGAGAAGAGGCCGAGACGGTAGCGGTTCCAGCTTCCGCGATACGGCTGTTCCTGCATCTGCTAACCGAGATGTCCCAGGGTAATGCCGTCACCCTCATTCCGACCCATGCTGAACTGACCACCCAGCAGGCAGCTGATCTGCTCAACGTCTCGCGGCCCTATGTCGTCAAACTGCTCGATGAGGGCAAAATCCCTGGTCGAACCGTCGGCAAGTACCGCCGCGTCCGGTTTGATGATCTGATGGCCTTCAAGCGGAAGGATGACGATGCCAGAGCCAAGGTTCTCGACCAGCTTACCGCCGAAGCCCAGGAACTGGGGATGGGCTATTGATGGAGCATCCCGTCACCGCCGTCTACGATGCGAACATCCTTTACCCCGCCCCTCTTCGTGACCTCTTCATCCGGCTCGCGCAGACAGGAATTGTCAGGGCAAGGTGGACGGAGACGATCCACGACGAGTGGGTACGCAATGTCCTCAAGGACAACCCGCAGACTACTGCCGAACGGTTGGCCCGTACCCGAACGCTCATGAACGAGGCTGTTCGCGATTGCCTTGTGACTGGCTACGAGGACCTGATCGACTCCCTTGCCTTACCCGATCCCGATGACCGCCATGTGCTGGCCGCCGCCATACGCGGTGGCGCCGAGATCATCGTGACGTACAACCTGAAGGACTTTCCCGGAGAAATGCTCGCTCGCTTCGACATTGAAGCCCAGCACCCGGACGACTTCTTACTGTCGCTTTTCGACGTGGCACCTGGGCTGGTCTGTGGTGCTGTCAAACGTCAGAGGGAAGGACTTCGCAATCCGCCCAAGACCGCCGAACAACTGCTCGCCACACTCGAAAGCCAGGGACTGACCCAGGCAGTCGCGCGGCTCCGTGAGTTTGTCGAACTCCTTTGACGAACCGTTGACAATGCGGTCAGGTTCGTGGCAGATTCCCGGCATGAACTCCGACGATCAAAACCCACACAAGCCCATCGACGACGACCGCCTTCGGGCCGCGTATCAAGCAATGTCCGCCGACCAAACCCGAGAAGCAGAAGCGAACGAGTGGTGCGAGGCAATGTCCTTCACGCCGGTTGATTCGGATCGGTAGGTCTATCAGCGACAAGGAGAGAATTTCCGTTCACCCTTTACGCTCGCGGTAACAAGGGGGTTGACTCAAAGCAGCCTCAGCCGTGTAAGAAAAACGGGCTATTATTTCTTACACGAACAAGCATCGTGCAGGCCGTGCAAAAACGTCTCCGACTGCCCACCTACAGGCGCTTCAGCACCTGCGTTACCCTTGCCCGGCTGACGCCGAGGTAGCGTGCGAGCGCGGCACGGTTCTCGAACTTGCCGGTGTCGAGGAGCGATTGATAATATTGGGCGAGCTTGAGCGGATCGCGGCGTTCCTGTGGAGCCGGTTTCGGCTCCGGTTTGGCGTCCGAAAAGGCATTCCAGGGGAAGATCGCGATGACGGCCGCTCGACGTAACCTCTTGAACTGCAAGGTTCCTCGCTCAATGAACCCTGAATCGAGTTGAGACAGCCTCGGGGAGCTGACTTTTCGAGTATCGAAATCCCGCAAGTCTGCTTAACGCCAACGGCCGGAGGCGAGACCTCCCGGCCGTTTCGCATTTTCCCCTTGTTTCCCAGCGATTTCCGCACTTTCGATCGTTTGGCCAAACTCTCGGGTTCGTAACCGCGATCTCGGTCGCGAGAGGAAACGGTACCGTTTCCTCTCGGACCCCGGGCAGGATTCGGAAAAACTCTCGGTTTCTCTGGGAAGGGGCGACCCGAGAGTTAACAGGCAGGCTCCGACTCGACTGCTCCAACAGACTGACCATGTCGGTGCAGGTCGGATCACTCAACACCGGCTTCCGTCGACAGCTCCGCCTGCCGGAGCACCAACGTCGTCGCGTCTTCGCTCAGGTCCGGCGGGTAGCCGTACATCGCGAGCAGCCGGCGGACCTTCCGCCGCAGGTCCGCACGCACGCTCTCCCGCTGCGTCCAGTCGAGCTTCGGCATGTCCTTTATCATCTCGGCCAGCTTGCGGGCCATTAGGCGGAGTTGGTCGGACTTCATCACTTCCTTGGCCGAGCCGTTCTCCGCCAGGGCGTCGTAAAACGCCGTCTCCTCATCGCTGAGGCCGAGTTCTTCCCCGTGACGCTTCGCTTCGCGGACCCACTTCGCCAATTCCAGAAGCTGCGCGATCATCTGGGCGGTGTTGATCTGCTTGTTCGTGTAGCCAAACATCGCCTTTGCCAGCGCCTCGCGGAACTTCTGCGCCTGCACGAGGTTGGTCCGCTCGCTGGCCTTGATCTGGTCGTTGAGCAGTTTCCGCAACGTCTCGAGCGCGAGGTTCTTCTGCTCCAGGGCCGACACGCGCTCCAGGAACTCGTCGCTGAGGATGTCAAGACGCGCCGCGTCGAGCCCGGCGGCGGCGAACAGGTCGATCACCTCGCCCGCCGCCACCGCGCCGCCGATCACTTGTCGCACCGCCGCGTCGATGTCACGCGAGCCTACCGCTTCGTACCGCGGCCCCGCATCTTCGGCCAGCCGCTTGCGGATCATCGCCGCGATGCGCTGGAAGAACGCCAGGTGCGGCGCGATCTCCCGCGTCTCCTCCCGTGGCACGGCCAGCGCAAACGCGGTCGCCAAGCGTTTGACCATGCTGCGGAACCGCTGCCAGCCCGTCTCGTCCCCGACGGCGTTCTTCACGTTCAGCACGTGGTCGATCGCCCGCAGGTACAGCCGCAGCACGTTCGCCGGCTCGGCCTCCAGCGCCGCCGCGTAGTCGCAGCTGTGGAAGAACGCCCGCAACTGCTCGAACGCCGAGCGCATCGCCGGGATCGCCTCGTCCTGAAGTTCCTTGACGGGCTTGTCCGTCTCGCCCGTCGCGTTCGCATAGATCTTGAGCGCGTCGGCCAACGGGTCGGCCAGCCCGATCAAATCGACGATCAGCCCGCCGGGCTTCTCGCCGTAGACGCGGTTCACGCGCGCGATCGCCTGCATCAAGTTGTGCCCGGCCAGCGGCTTGTCCAGGTACATCGTGTGCGCCGCCGGCACGTCGAACCCCGTCAGCCACATGTCCACCACGATCGCCAGCCGGAAATCGTCGGCCGGATCCTTGAACCGATCCGCCAGCGCCTTCCGCTGCGCCTTGCTCCGGACGTGCGGCGTCATGTGTGCGGGATCGTCCGGCCCGCCGGTCATGATCACCTTCATCGCACCCCTGGCATCGTCGTCGTCGTGCCACGCCGGGCGGAGCTTGCGAATCTCGTCGTACAGCCGTGCGGCGATGTCGCGGCTCATCGTCACGACCATCGCCTTGCCTTCCATCGCGGAGCGGCGCGCTTCCCAGTGCTCCACGACGAACTTTGCCACGCGCTCCAGTCGCTCGGGCGCCCCGTACAGTTCCTCCACCGGAATGCGGACGTTCTCCGGCGTCTCCTCGCCGTCTTCGTCGCGCGTCGCCAACTCGGCGATCGTCTTCTCCGCCTCGGCAGCGCCCGCCTCGTCGATCGTCAGCTTCACGATCCGCGGCTCGTAGTAGATTGGCACCGTCGCCCCGTCGGCCACCGCCTGGCGGATGTCGTACACATCAGCGTACTCGCCGAAGACGTGCCGCGTGACCTTGTCGCCCGCCGTCAGCGGCGTGCCGGTGAACCCGACAAACGTCGCGTTCGGCAACGCCTCGCGCATCCACCGCGCCCCGCCGTCGACGAACCCGTACTGGCTGCGGTGCGCCTCGTCCGCCATCACGACAATGTTCGTCCGTTTGCTGATCTTGTCGTGCGCCTCGGTGAACTTGTGGATCGTCGCGAACACCACGCCGCCGCTCGCCCGGTCGAGGAGCTGCCGCAAATGCTCGCGGCTGTCGGCCTGCACGGGGTCTTGCCACAGGAGCGCCCGGCCCATCGCGAAGGTGTCGAACAGTTGGTCGTCCAGGTCGTTGCGGTCCGTGACGATCACCACCGTCGGGTTGGCCATCTCCGCGGCCCGCACGAGGGCACCGGCGAGCATCAGCATCGTCAGGCTCTTGCCGCTGCCCTGCGTGTGCCAGACCACGCCGCCCTTGCCCGCGGCCTCGTCGTTTCGCAGCGGCGTCTTGATCGCGCCGATCACAGCCGCCCGCGCCTTGCGCACGGCCCGGAACTGGTGATACCCCGCCACCTTCTTGACGATGGTTCCGCGCTCGTCCTCCTCGAACGCCACGCACGACCGCAGGAAGTCCAGCAATGCCGCCGGATGGAGCAACTCACGGATGAGCGCCTCCAGAGTCGGCTCCCCGCCGGCCGCCGGCCGCCACGGCGTGAACCGCTGCCGCCCGCTGGTGAGGCTCCCCACCCGCGTGAGCAGCCCGTCGCTCGCCACCAACAGCAGGTTCGGCACGAACAGGTCCGGCGCGATCTCCTTGTATCGTCCGAGCTGGTCGATCGCGACGTCGAGCGTCGCCGCGGCGTTGGCCGGATCCTTCAACTCGATCACGACCAGCGGCAGCCCGTTGACGTACAGCACGAGGTCCGGTCGGATGGTCTTGCTGTCCGCCGTCGCGACGGTGAGTTGCCGGACGACGAGGAACTCGTTGTTGGCGGGCGTGTCGAAGTCGATCAGCCGCGCCCGTCCGCCGCGGGTCTCGCCGGTCGCGGCGTCCTTGTACTCGACCGGCACGCCGTCGGTCAGCAGGCCGTGAAAGTGTCGGTTGTTCTCGATCAGCGTCGGGTGCGGTGGACGGGAGAGCGAGGCGACGACGGCGTCGATCGTGGCGTCGGGGAGGTGGGGGTTGAGCTTGCGGAGTGCGGCCTTGGTGCGATTGGGAAGCGCGACGGCCGACGCGCCCGGGCGCTCATTGGCGTCGTCGAGGTCGACGCCGGTGCGGCACTCGCAGTCGAAATGGCCGAGGACGCCCCGTTCGACCGTGGATTCGTTCATGGCGGTGAATTCCGATCGTCGCCCCCCCCGGCGGAGCACCCCCCGGCGGAGCCGGGGGCTACCGGCGGACGGCGTCGGTCATCCGGCAACCGGCGTGGCGGGCGATGTACTTGCGCCGGACCTCGATGGCCGGCGGTTCGAACAACATCGTATCGTAATACCCGGCGGTCCAGATGCGACCCCGATTGAGCGCTTGCCGCATGCGGTTCTTGAGTCGCCCGACCATGTCCGGCACCGGATCGAAGCCGTGTTCCACGATCCAGTGCAGGTGCCAACTTTCGACGCTGGCGTCGGTCAAGCGATAGCCGAATTCGTCGCAGGCCCGCACGAGCGCGTCGAACAGCAGCGCCTGCTCGGGTTCGGTGAACCGCACCGGTTGTCGATCGCCCATCAGTCGCCGGGCCTGTTCGAGCCGCGCCGGATCGCCCGGCAGGACGACGCCGTCTTCGACGTAGCCGCGCAGATCGCCCGGCAGCCACGAACCGAAGCTGGTCGAGGTGACCATCGTCGCCAACAATCGCGGTTGGTTCGCCATCGGGTGCCCCGGCGATTCCCCCATCATACCCCGGCCCACCACCCCGTCACCGATCCATCGCCGACACGATCGCGCCCCGACATCACCGTAAACCGCCGGCACACGAACGCCGGTCCACAAATCCCCACGCCCCAATCTGTAGCCCCCGGCTCTGCCGGGGGGGGTGGGGTGGGGGTGGTGGGGTACATCCGCCGGGGACGCAGTCGCCGGCGGATGCACCCCCGACCGAACGTCATTTCCCCGTTCCGCCCACCCTCACCCGTCCGCTCAGCAGTCGCGGCAGAAGGTAGTCCCGGAGCGCGGCGAGCTTCCGCGTTTCGATCGCAAGGTTCGCGTACAAATCGTACAGCGGCGCGATCGTGTCATCCGCGGCTTTCAATGACGCCGTATCGGGCACCGCGACAAGCGCAGCGTCGAGGTGGCCGCGCTTGATGTGACCCATCGTCGTCGCCTTGCTGGACGCGATCAGGCGGAACTCCGGCAGGTGCTGGCGCACCCAATGCAGGCAGAGCCAGCGTGGGTAATTGTTCGACGTGACCTTGAACAGGTGTTGGTTCAATGCCCCGCGCCCGCCGAACCACAAAGCGACTTCCAGCGTGCCTGACCACGAGAACAGCAGGTCGCCGTCGTCGATGACGTAGGCGTCGGGCACGTTGGAATTGGCCAGCGCGCCGCCTTCGGTTGAACCCTTCCGTAGTTCGGCGATCTTGATAACCGACAGGTCGGTTCCGTCACCGGCGGGCGCAGGGATCACGCACGATAACGGTTGACGGCGCGGGCGGTTGCGCTACACCGT